>DAINBQ010000217.1:0-5622 GCA_036732825.1 Burkholderiaceae bacterium
CGCATCGATACCTCTCTTTGCAAGCACTTTATCGGCACGAACGCGACAAAGCCCGCCCACACCGCTCAGCGGGACCTCTTCCGCGACGAGCGGGCGCACACATCGCCAACGGAACGACGGACAGTGCAGAGCCGCGAAGATGACCGACGCGAACGGCCGATTTCAATCGATCGCCGGTTTCCGCGCTCGATAGAAAGGCTAATCCGACCGCATTAGCGGCCTTCTATTCGGCGTCGAGGCGACTCGAGTGACCGCGCCGGGCCGCGGCCGCCTGGGCAAAGATCCGCTGCAAGGCTGTGCCATCGGATGAATCGAGCGCCCGCTGCAACTCGTCCAGCATCCTGCGATACGCGTCGAGCTGCGGGCCGAGTGCATCGCGGTTCGCAACACAGATGTCACGCCACATCGAGGGACTCGACGCAGCAATGCGCGTGAAGTCGCGGAAGCCTGCACCCGCCAGCGCAAACTTGCGTTCGGCATCCGCATCGCCGGCGATCTGTGCGACCAATGCGAATGCAAGCAGATGCGGCAGGTGGCTGACGGCGGCAAACACGCGGTCGTGCTCGTCAGGCGTCATGTGTTCGATCCGACTCCCGGCCGCGCGCCAGTGCTCCTCAACCATCGCAATGGCGCTCGCGTCCGTTTCTGCCACCGGAGTGCAAACGTAGAGCTTGTCGCGAAAGAGGCTCGCTTCCGCGTGTTCGACGCCGGGCAGTTCGCGTCCCGCGATCGGGTGACCGGGTACGAATCGCGCGAAGGCCGTGCCGAGCGCGGCGCGGGCCGCCGCGATGACGCCTGCCTTGGTGCTGCCAACGTCAGTCACGACCGCCGACTGTTCCAGCGCCGGGCCGATCTCGCGCAGCAGACTCGCCATCGAGCCCACCGGAGTGGCCAGCACGACCAGGTCGGCGGCGGCCACAGCATCCGCAGCCGATGCCGCCGCCTCGCTGATGACACCCATGTCGCGCGCACGGCGCGTCGCTTCCGGGTCGGCATCGAAGCCCGCGATGTGTGCGAAGCGCCCCGCCGCCCGCATCGCGAGCGCAAACGACCCGCCGATCAGGCCCACGCCGATCAGCGCGAGTTTCATGCGCGTGCCGCGGCCAGCGCTGCCGGCAGCGCGTCGAGGAAACGCTGGTTCTCCTCGGGCAGACCGACCGTTACCCGCAGCCACTCCGGCAGCTGATAATTGGCCACCGGCCGCACGATCACGCCGCGCTTCAGCAGTTCCTCGTAGACGCGCCCCGCCGCACCAACCTTGATCAGAATGAAATTCCCGTAGCTGGGCTCGTACTCGAGGCCGAGCGCGCGCAGTCCGTCCGTCAGCTGCAGCATGCCGCGCAGATTCAGCTCGTAGCTGCGAGCAAGGAAAGCGTCGTCGGCGAGCGCAGCGACGGCAGCCGCCTGCGCAGCGGTGTTGACATTGAAAGGCTGGCGCACGCGGTTCAGCAGATCGGACAGCTCGGCCTGCGCAATGCCGTAGCCGACGCGCAGTCCCGCCAGCCCGAAGGCCTTCGAAAACGTGCGGGAGACGAGCAGGTTCGGGAATTGCCGCACCCATTGCGTGCTGTCGAACCGCAGCTCCGGACGCAGGTACTCGTTGTAGGCCTCGTCGATGACCACGACGACCCGCGTCGGAACGCGTGCAAGGAAAGCCGATATCTGGTCGGCGCCAAGGAACGTGCCGGTCGGATTGTTCGGGTTGGCGACGTACATCAGCGTCGTGTCCGGCGCGATCGCCGCCAGCATCGCGTCGAGGTCATGAGCCAGTCGCTTCGCCGGAACAACGATCGCGCGCGCACCGCGCGACTGCGTTGCGAGCGCGTACACCGCAAATGAATGTTGCGCATAGACGCAACTGCGCCCCGGTGCGAGCAGCGCCGCAGCGGCCAGTTCGAGGATGTCGTTGCTGCCGTTGCCGAGCGTGATCCAGTCCATCGGCACGCCGAGCTTCGCCGCCAGCGCGGACTTCAACGCGAAGCCGTTCGAATCCGGATAGCGGCCCAGATCCTCGATCGCGGCCGCCATCGCCCGGCGCGCGGATTCCGGCATTCCGAGCGGATTCTCGTTCGACGCGAGCTTCACGATCGTGTCCGGATCGAGGCCCAGCTCGCGTGCGAGTTCCTCGATCGGCTTGCCGCCCTGGTAGGGTGCAATCGCCCGCACGTGGTCCGGCGCCGGTATGCCGCCCGCCTGCATCACCGCTGCCATCGTTGATTCTCCTCAGCGCTCGGCAGGATAGGAACCGAGGCACTTGTAGAACGCGCAGACCTGCTGCAACTCCGCGAGCGCGGTCGCCACTGTCGGGTCATCGGCGTGTCCCTCGACATCGACATAGAAGTAGTACTCCCAGTTGCCGACGCGCGCCGGGCGCGACTCGAAGCGCGTCATCGACACACCGTGCTGCGCGAGCGGCGCGAGCATGTGAAATACCGCGCCCGCCTTGTTCGGCACCGAGAGGATCAGTGAAGTCTTGTCGCGCCCCGGCGGCGCCGAAGCCTGCGTGACCTGGTCGCCGATCACCGCGAACCGCGTCCGGTTGTTCGGGTCGTCCTGAATGTGAGCGGCAACCGTGTGCAGCCCATAGCGCTGCGCGGCGCGCTCGCCTGCCACCGCAGCGACTGTCACATCGTCGGCCGCCATCCGCGCCGCCTCGGCGTTGCTGGCGACGGCCTGCCGCTCGATGTTCGGCCAGTGCTGGTTCAGCCAGCCGGCGCATTGCGCGAGCGCCTGCGAGTGCGCACAGATGCGCGCCACGTTGTCCATCGTCCCGGACTGCGTCAGCAGGTTGTGGTGCACCGGAACCGACACCTCGGCCAGCACCTTGAGCGTCGTTGCAAGCAGAAGGTCCAGCGTGCGGCTGACGGCCCCCTCCGACGAATTCTCAAGCGGAACGATGCCGAAGTCCGCACTGCCGGCTTCGGTTGCGCGAAACACTTCATCGAGCGTCGTGCAGGGCAGGCCCTTGACGCTGGTGCCGAACTGGCGCTGCATCGCCGATTCCGAAAACGTCCCCGCCGGCCCCAGGTACGCAACGGTCAGCGGACGCTCGAGTGCGCGGCATGCAGACATCACCTCCCGGAAAATGCTGGACAGACCGGGTTCGGCGAGCGGACCCGCGCTGATCGCGGCCACCTTGCGCAGCACCTCGGCCTCGCGCTCGGGACGGAACACCGGCGCTCCGGACTCGTGCTTGATCCTGCCAACTTCGCTCGCTAGGCGCGCCCGTTCGTTCAGCAGCGCGACGAGCTTCGCGTCGAGCGCGTCGATCGCGTCGCGCAACGGCCTGAGGCGCTCGTCGAGCGGATCAGCCATGGCGTCGTTCGAGGTCACGCATGCACTCGACCAGCGCCGGGCCCGAGGAGACGTTGCAGACCTGCTGCGTCACGATGTCTGGGCCGGCGGATCGGATGCCGGCACCTCGACGCCTTCATCGACGCCGTTGTCGCTGTCGCGCTCCACCACGCGCTGCAGTCCAGACAGCCGCGTGCCGTCGTCGAGCGCGATCAGCGTGACGCCCTGGGTCGCTCTTCCCATTTCGCGGATCTCGGCCACGCGCGTGCGGATCAGCACGCCGCCCGTGGTGATCAGCATCACCTCGTCGTCGTCGCGCACCAGCGTCGCCGCGACGACCTTGCCGTTGCGCTCGCTCGTCGTGATCGCGATCATTCCCTTCGTGCCGCGTCCGTGCCGCGTGTATTCGGCGATCGGCGTGCGCTTGCCGAAGCCGTTCTCGGTGGCGGTCAGCACGCTTTGCTTCTCGTCTTCGGCCACCAGCATCGCGATCACCTGCTGCCTGTCCTCGAGCTGCATGCCGCGCACGCCGCGCGCCTGCCGGCCCATCGGTCGCACGTCGTTCTCGTCGAAGCGCACTGCCTTGCCGGCGTCGGAGAACAGCATCACGTCATGCTGGCCGTCGGTGATCGCGGCACCGATCAGGTAGTCGCCCTCGTCCAGGTCGACGGCGATGATCCCAGCCTTGCGCGGATTGGAGAATTCGGTGAGCTCGGTCTTCTTGACCGTGCCCATCGCGGTCGCCATGAACACGAAGTGCAGCGCGTCGTATTGCTTGATCGGCAGCACGACGGTGATCTTCTCGTGCTCCGCCAGCGGGAACATGTTGACGATCGGCTTGCCGCGCGAGCTGCGCGTGCCCTGCGGGACTTCCCAGACCTTCAGCCAGTAGAGCCGGCCGCGGTCCGAAAAGCACAGGATCGTGTCGTGTGTGTTCGCGATGAACAGCTGGTGGATCCAGTCGTCCTCGCGGGTCGCCGCCGCCTGCTTGCCGCGGCCTCCGCGCCGCTGCGCCCGGTAGTCGGCCAGCGGCTGGCTCTTGATGTAGCCGGTATGCGACAGCGTCACGACCATGTCTTCCGGCGCGATCAGGTCCTCGGTCATCAGGTCCTGCGCACTGCGCACGATCTCCGAGCGGCGCGCATCGCCGAACTCGCTCTTCAGTGCCAGCAGCTCGTCACCGATGATTCCGGTGATCCGCGCCGGCTGCGCCAGCACGTCGAGCAGGTCGGCGATGCGTTCCATCACTTCGCGGTACTCGTTGACGATCTTGTCCTGCTCGAGCCCTGTCAGACGCTGCAACCGCATCTGCAGGATCTGATCGGCCTGCTCGTCGGACAGGCGGTACAAACCATCGTCTTGCAGGCCGAAGCGCGGGTCCATGCCTTCCGGCCGGAAAGCTGCCATGTCCGCGCCCGAGCGCGTCAGCATCTCGCGCACCAGCGACGAGTCCCAGGCGCGGGCCATCAGCGCGGTCTTCGCGACCGGCGGCGTCGGTGCCGCCTTGATCAGCGCAATGAACTCGTCGATGTTGGCGAGTGCGACCGCCAGGCCTTCCAGCACATGTCCGCGCTTGCGCGCCTCGCGCAGCTCGAACACCGTGCGACGCGTGACGACCTCGCGCCGGTGCGAGAGGAACGCCTCGATCATCTGCTTCAGGTTGAGCAGCCGCGGCTGGCCGTCGACCAGCGCCACCATGTTGATGCCGAACGTGTCCTGCAGCTGCGTCTGCTTGTACAGGTTATTGAGCACCACCTCCGGAACTTCATTGCGCTTCAGCTCGAACACGACGCGCATGCCGGACTTGTCCGACTCGTCGCGGATGTCCGAGATGCCCTCGAGCCGCTTCTCGTTGACCATCTCGGCGATGCGCTCGAGCAGCACGCGCTTGTTCACCTGGTACGGCAGCTCGTCGACGATGATCGCCGAGCGCGCGCCCTTGTCGATCTCCTCGAAATGCGTCTTCGCGCGCATGACGACGCGCCCGCGGCCGGTGCGGTAGCCCTCGCGCACGCCATCCAGGCCGTAAATGATCCCTGCGGTCGGAAAATCCGGCGCCGGAATCAGTTCGATCAGCTCCTCGATCGTCGCGATCGGATTGCGCAGCAGCGCGAGGCAGCCGTCGACCACTTCGTTCAGGTTGTGCGGCGGGATGTTCGTCGCCATCCCGACCGCGATGCCCGAGCTGCCGTTGACCAGCAGGTTCGGCACCTTCGCCGGCAGCAGCAGCGGCTCCTTCTCGGACCCGTCGTAGTTCGGCCCGAAGTCGACGGTTTCCTTCTCGATGTCGGCCAGCAGCTCGTGCGCGATCTTCGCGAGCCGGATCTC
>DAINBQ010000218.1:0-5584 GCA_036732825.1 Burkholderiaceae bacterium
GCGCAGCGATGAGCGCGGTGCGTGCGCCGGTCGATGTTGCGGTCGGCGTTCTGATCCGGCCCGATGGCCGCTTCCTGCTTGCCAGCCGTCCTCCGGGCAAACCTTATCCCGGCTACTGGGAGTTTCCGGGCGGGAAACTGGAGCCCGGCGAGAGTGTCGCCGCGGCGCTGGCGCGCGAACTGCATGAAGAACTCGCGATCGAGGTCGGCCCGGTTTTCCCCTGGGTCGTCACGGAGTTCGACTATCCGCACGCGCGGGTCCGACTGCATTTCTGCCGGGTGTTCGAGTGGAGCGGGCAACTGCATGCGCGCGAGCAGCAGCAGTACGGCTTCTTCGCGTTCGATCATCTGCCGGACGGCCCGCTGCTTCCCGCGACGATCCCGCTGCTGCGTTGGCTGCGACTGCCGCCGTCGTATGCACTCAGCGCGGCGGGCCGGCTCGGGCCGGCGGCATTCCTGCTTCGCCTGGAGATCGCGCTGGAACGCGGTCTCCGCCTGCTGCAGTTCCGCGAGCCGGAGCTCGCAAGCAACGCCGTCGTGCCGCTCTTTCGCGAGGTGCTTGCGCGGGTTCGCAGTGCAGGCGCAACGCTGCTGGTGAACAGCCGCCATGAGCAGCAATTGTGGGAACAGGCGGACGGGGTCCACCTGACCGCGGCCGAGCTCGGGCGCCTGGAAGCGCGACCCGCACTGCCCTGGGTCGCTGCTTCGGTCCACCACGCGAATGAACTGCGACGATGCGCGGAGCTCGGTCTCGACTTCACGGTTGCCGGACCGGTGAAGCCGACGCCGAGCCACCCGGGACAGGCTTCGCTTGGCTGGGCTGCGTTCGCCGAGCTGATTTCGGCAACAGCGCTGCCCGTTTATGCGATTGGAGGGATGAATCCCGGCGACGTGAGGACCGCGATGCACAGCGGCGCACACGGCGTCGCTCTCCTTTCAGCGGCGTGGCGTGGCGATCAGTGGCCGGACGAAGAGCGGTCCAACGGGTTCTTGTCGGTCTCGTCGGCCGGCGGGCCCTCGATCGAATAGCGCTCGGAGGCCCAGGCGCCGAGATCGATCAGCCTGCATCGCTCCGAGCAGAACGGCCGGAACTTCGATTCAGCGCGCCAGACGACGGCGGTGCCGCAGGTCGGACACTTGACGGTCTTCGGCATGACTGACTAGAAGGCGCACAGCGACAGTTCGAACGGAATGTCGCGGTCGACCGAACGCGGTTTCGGCTCACGGTCCTGGGTCGTGAACCGGATCCACAACATGTACTTGTTCGCGCTGATCTCGGGGATCGCGTTCAGCGAGCCATCGAGGCGGACCTGCAGCAGCGCGTACGTGCGGCCCTGCAGCATCTGCTGGAACGCGCCCTGAGCGGCGACCTGGCGGCTGCGATGCGCGGTCTCGCGCAACAGCTTGAGCACGATCGCCAGCGCGGAGTGAAACTGCATCATCGGCTGCACCCAGCCCTGCAGATCGCGCGCGCGCGTCTCGAGGTCGCGCGTCAGCCACGCGTGATAAGAAGGCAGATCGAACTCGCAGGTCCCGCCCGGAATGATCGCGCGGCTGCGAATGCTCATCAGCCACTCGTTGTCGCGCAGGTGCTGGCCGGCTCGGCCCGCAGTCGCGTTGAGACTCTGCTGCGCCTTGTCGATTTCTTTCAGCACTTCCGCAAGCGCGCTTTCCGAAACCTGCGGATTGTTGCGCAACGCCTGCAGCGTCTGCTTGTGGCGCTCGAGCTCCTGCAGCAGATCAGACTTGAGATCCGCGCGGGAGGTGACTTCCAGGATCTCGAAAAGTGTCAGCAGTGCCGTGTGATGGCAGTAGGGATGCTGCTGCTGGCAGAAGTAGAGCAGCTTGTCGAACAGGTCCTCGATCCGCAGCAGGGTCCGGATGCGCTCACTGAACGGGTATTCGTACAGGACCTGACCGTCGGTCGACATGTATTCAGAATGCGAGGGGGTGACCGAAGATATCACAGGGTCCCGGCGCAGACGCCTCCCGCAAGTCTCACGTAGGTCGCGTGCAGCCGCCCGACGCGCGTTTCGAGGTCCGCCAGCGGCGCTTCGTTGAAGAGAACGTCGTCGGCGATGGCGAGCCGTTCGGCGCGCGATGCCTGCGCCGTGATGATGCTGCGGGCGGCCGCTTCGTCCAGACCAGGTCGGGCGCTTGCACGCCGGACCTGGGTGGCCTCGCTGCAATCGACCAGCAGAACCCGATTCACCCGATCGAGCCAATCGCCCGATTCGACCAGCAGCGGAATGACGAACACCACGTAGGGCCGTCCAGAGGCCGCGAGTGCGCTGCCCCGTTCCTGTGCCAGGCCGCGGATCATCGGATGCAGCACCGCTTCGAGCGACCTGCGCGTCGCGCTGTCGCCGAACACGCGGGCTCGCATCCAGGCGCGGTCGAGCGCGCCATCCGCTGCGATCGCTTCGGCGCCGAATCGATCGCGCAGAGCACCGATCGCCGCTCCTCCGGCGCGCGTGAGCTCGTGCGCGAGTGCATCGGCATCGACGATCCCGGCCCCAAGCTGCTGCAGCATCGCGGCCACCGTGCTCTTGCCGCTTCCGACTCCGCCGGTCAGGCCGACACTGAAGTAAGCCGGCTTCAAAGCGGCACGAACCAGCGTGTCAGGCGATCACCCGCGAGCATTACGATCAGTCCGGCTGCGGCCAGGTATGGGCCGAAGGGTATCGGGATCTCGCGTCCACGCCGCGCCAGGACGATCAGCACGATGCCGACCACGGCACCGACGACCGACGAAAGCAGCACGATCGGAAGCAGCGCCTTCCAGCCCATCCAGGCGCCCAGCGCTGCAAGCAGCTTGAAATCGCCATAGCCCATGCCTTCCTTACCGGTAGCCAGCTTGAACAGCCAGTAGACCGACCACAACGCCAGGTAACCCGCGATTGCGCCGATCACCGCTTCATTGAGCGGTGCAAAAGCGTTGAACAGGTTGGCGGCGAGGCCCAGCCACAGCAGCGGCAGCGTGATGTCGTCGGGCAGCAGCGTCGTATCGGCGTCGATGAAAGTCAGCGCGATCAGCGACCAGGTGAATACCAGCGCCAGTGCGGTCGGCCAGCCGAACCCGAAGCGCCACGCGACGGCGGCGGAGAGCAGCGCGGTCAACGCCTCGACGACCGGATAGCGGGCCGAGATGCGGGCGCCGCAGTGGCCGCATTTGCCGCGCAGTACCAGCCAGGAGACGAGCGGAACATTGTCGAATGCCCGCAAAGGAGTCTTGCAGGACGGGCAGTGCGAACGTGGCACCAGCAGGTTGTAGCGTCCGGCCGCCACCGGTTCGGGTGCGCCGCTGAGTTCAGCGCACTGCGCCCGCCAGTCATCCTCCATCATCTTCGGCAGACGATGGATGACGACGTTGAGGAAGGAGCCGATCGCCAGGCCGAAGACGGCGACCGTGAAGACAAAGACAGGTTCAGACAAGGATCAGTGGCCGGTGCCGCGGCGCGGCACCGGCTCCCCGAGTGATCAAACCACCTGGCCGAGCTTGAAGATCGGCATGTAGATCGCGATGACGATGCCGCCGATGATGACGCCGAGGATCACCATGATCATCGGCTCGAGCAGGCTCGCGAGTGCATCGACGGTCTCGTCGACCTCGCGCTCGTAATAGTCCGCGACCTTGGACAGCATCGAGTCGAGCGAACCGGACTCCTCGCCGATGGAGGTCATCTGGACCGCCATGCTCGGGAAGACGCCCGTGTTCTGCATCGACTGCGCAAGGCTGGTGCCGATGTTGACTTCTGTCTGTACCTGCTTCGTCGCTTCCTTGTAGACCGCGTTCCCGGCCGCCGGACCGACGGAGTCGAGCGCCTCGACCAGCGGAACGCCCGCAGCGAACGTCGTTGCCAGCGTCCGGCTCCAGCGTGCGATCGAAGCCTTCTGCAGCATCTCGCCGAGCACCGGTATCTTCAGCAGCAGCCGGTCGATTGTCGCCTGGACCTTCGGCGAGCGTCGCCACGCCTGCAGCAGGAAATAGACTCCGCCGAACATGATCCCGAACACGATGTACCAGTAGGCGACGAAGAAGTCCGACATCGCAATCACCATCAGCGTCGGCGCGGGCAGGTCGGCGCCGAAGCTGGTGAACACGCTCTTGAACGACGGAATGACGAAAATCATGATGACCGCGGTCACGAGCATTGCGACCAGGATAATCATGATCGGATAGAACAGTGCCTTCTTGATCTTGCCTTTCAGCGCGATCGTCTTCTCCTGGTAGGTCGCCAGGCGATCGAGCAGCGTCTCGAGAATACCGGCCTGTTCGCCGGCCGCGACCAGGTTGCAGAACAGCGGGTCGAAGTAGAGCGGAAACTTGCGGAATGCCTGGTTCAGGCTCGTGCCGGTCTCGACATCGGTCCGGATGTCGTTCATCAGTCGCGCCATCGACGGGTTCGCGTGACCCTTACCGACAATGTCGAACGCCTGCATCAGCGGCACGCCTGCCTTTAGCATCGTCGACAGCTGCCGTGAGAACAGCGCCAGGTCCTTTTCCGTGATCTTGCGGCCACGCGAGAAGCTCTGCTTCTTGATCTTCGTCGCCATGATGCCGCGCCGGCGCAGCGATGCCGCGACGACCGACTCGCCGCCGGCGCGCATGTCGCCCTTGACGACGCGTCCATTCTTGTCGCGACCCTCCCAGTGGTAGTTGGATTCGCGTACTTCAACGCGTGGTTTGGCAATCGCTCCGGTGGCCATCCGCTACTCCGCTCTTCCTATTCGTTGGTGCAGCCGAGCACCTCTTCCAGCGAGGTTACTCCCTGCCTGACCTTGAGCAGCCCCGACTGGCGCAGATCGCGCACGCCGTTGCGCCCCGCCTCGCGCGCGATGTCCAGCGCGGTTGCGCTCTTCAGGATCATGTCCTGCATCGTTTCCGTGATCGGCATCACCTGGTAAATACCGAGCCTGCCCTTGTAGCCGGATCCCTTGCATCGCTCGCAACCGACTGCCTTGTACGGAACCCAGCTGCCATCGAGTTCCGATTCCTTGAAGCCGGCCCCGATGAAGGCTTCCTTCGGGATGTCCGCCGGCTGCTTGCAGGTGCACAGCTTGCGCGCCAGCCGCTGCGCGGTGATCAGGATCACGCTGGATGCGATGTTGAAGGGTGCAACGCCCATGTTGCCGAGGCGAACCAGCGTGGCAGGCGCGTCGTTCGTGTGCAGCGTCGAAAGCACCATGTGCCCGGTCTGCGCGGCTTTGATCGCAATATCCGCGGTCTCGAGGTCCCGAATCTCGCCGACCATGATCACATCCGGGTCCTGCCGCAGGAAGGCCCGCAGCGCGTTGGCGAACGTCAGCCCGGCCTTCTCGTTCAGGTTGACCTGGTTGATGCCGGCCAGCTGGATCTCCGCCGGATCTTCCGCCGTCGAGATGTTGATGCCGGGCTGGTTGAGGATATTCAGGCAGGTGTAGAGCGAGACGGTCTTGCCCGATCCGGTTGGCCCCGTCACCAGCACCATGCCGTAGGGCCTCTGGATCGCGTCCAGCAGCAACTGTTTCTGGTCCGGCTCGTAGCCGAGCGCGTCGACGCCGAGCTTGGCCTGCGACGGATCGAGAATCCGCATCACGATCTT
>DAINBQ010000219.1:0-5576 GCA_036732825.1 Burkholderiaceae bacterium
TGGATCTGCCTTGCGTTGTCGTCACCGGCGCGCGACGCAGACTGGTCGGAGTCCGATCTATGCGAACTGCGGGTCGGAACACTGATGGCCGTCGTTTTCAGAGGCTCATTACAATTGCTCGCGGCGCCCGGATCGGCGGCACTCATATTGCAGCTACCCGAGGCGGCGCGGGCGAGGTAACGCCCGCTGCTGCCGCGGCTTACTTATCCTTCGTCTGTTCCTTGCTGTCGCTCGATTGCGCGGCGCCTGTGCCAGCGCCCGCATCCGTGCCGGTGCCTGGTTTGCCATCTGATGCGACGGTTCTGGAGGCGCCACCCGCCATGCCGGTCTCGGGCTCGCCTTTTTGCGTCACGTCTGTAGCAGGGCCTTTGGCCGGATCCGTCATGTCGGCTGCCGGCGGGGCCGGAGTCTGCGCTGTCGGCGCCGCGGTATTTGGCGGCGGGCTGCTTGTCACAGGCTCCACTGGCGGATCACGACGGTCACACGCGGTCAACGCGAACAGTGCCAGGGCCATCGGCAGAAGGACCGTTTGCATGCGCGGTACCTTCACTTTCACTGGTTCAGAAACACTTTTGCGATTCATTCCTCACTCCCGTCATTGTTGACCGAACTCGGCCGGTCATCCCGGGCACATCGATTGCTCCGTTCATGCTGCGACCGGCAGTCATCGACCGTCGGTTGTCCGGGCCGCGTCCCCTCCCCTTCCCCGAGACGCCGGCGCCGCTTTCAGGCCCCGCTAATCAGCGGGGCCTTTTTTTGCGCCGGCACCGGATCAACGGGCGGAGTGATTCCTGCGCGCCGTCCGCGGAAATTCGCGGCCGCGCTGCGGCTCGCCGGCACTGGGCTCCCGGGTGACCGGATGCAACTCGACATCCGACGGGTCACGATTCGGGTGATCACGCGGCTCGCGGCTCGGCTTGTCCGTTGCCGGCACGAGCGACGACGACGGCATCGGACCAGGCATCCCTTGTCCTCTCAGTGCAAAGTAATGCCGGCCCGCAGGCGGGCCGGCAGTTCAAGCCAGGGAATTAGCTCTGCGGCGGACGCACGACGACCGCGTTCTGGACCTGCTTCACACCAGGCACGGCAGCGGCGATCTGAGCCGCGCGCTGGCGCTCCGCTTCGCTGGTCGCGAAGCCGGACAGCTGCACGACGCCTTTGAGCACCTCGACCTGGATGCGGGTCGCGGCGACTGTCTTGTCTTCAGCGAAACGGCTTTTCACCCGCGCCGTGATCGTCGTGTCGTCGACGTACTCGCCAGTGGTGCTCTGTCCGCTGGTGACGGCGCAGCCGGCGCTGAACAAGGCCGCAAGGGCAATCATGGCGGCGACGGTCAAGTTCTTCATGGTTGTTTCCTCTCCAGTGTGAATGAGTTGCGCGGCTCCAAAGCCTTCCACGCGCCAGCCTGATCGCAAGCGTCGTGCCCGGCGGCCGTACCGCGAGCACTCAGCGGCACGCTGCGTGCTTGTCTCGCTTCAGACCGCGGAGCGGTCGAACCAGGAGAACACGATGCCCATCCGAGGCAACCGCTTGCGCTGGCCACCGCGGCCAGGAAAGAGATCGACCGCGACCCGCACGAAGCTCAGCACGGACGAAGCGCAACCGAGCCCGCGCCAGCCGAACGAGCGCGATGAATCCGCTGACAGCCAGTCCGGCGGACCGAGACCGATCATCCGGCGCGCGCATGACGACCTTGTCGCCGGACAGCAGGACACCGACTGTCGCAACAGCGCCGGCGCGATCGTCAGAAGAAACAGCGCGAACGCGCGAGGTCGCAGCAAATAAGCATCGATCCCGCGATCGAAGCGGTCGGGAACCCGCCGATACAGTAGAAATTTCCGGGTCCGTGCGGGCGGGCCATTGATTTTTCTCGCTTTTTTGTTGGCACGCGATTTGCGAAACCAAAGCTGCGCCCGGCACAGGGTCGCGCGAAGTCCGGTTCCGACGTCGAAAAGGCCAACCCCAATGAATGCACCGGTGATCCAGTTCGAACAGCGCCAGCAGCAGACCCTGACGCCCCGACTGCAGCAAGCCGTTCGCCTGCTTCAACTCTCGTCGCTCGACTTTGCCCAGGAAATGCAGCAGGCGATGTCCAGCAATCCTTTTCTCGAGCCCGAAGAGCCCGAAGCCGAAGACGCGCCTGCGGCGGCGGATTCGACCGCTACCGACGATGAACATGCGGGCTTCCAGCTCGAAACGGACTCGCACCGGCCGTCGGATCAGCCGTGGGAAATCGAAGGCTGGTCGTCCCACAGCGGCTCGCGCCGCAACGGGGAAGCCGACCCCGACTTCGAGCTGAGCGAGATCACCGCCGCGGTGGAGACGCTGCGCGACCACCTGCGCTCCCAGTTGCAGTTGCTGACGACCTCGGCGCGCGATCGACTGCTGATGACGACGATCGTCGAGGCCATCGACGACGACGGGTATCTGCGCATCGGCCTGGACGAACTGCAGGCCATTCCGGGCCTGGACCCGATGCCGGATGACGGCGAAATGCAGGTCGCCCTGAAACTCGTGCAGTCGCTCGATCCGGCAGGCGTCGGCGCGCGCGATCTGCGCGAATGCCTGTTGCTGCAACTGAAGGAATGCGACGCATCGACCGCCGAGGATCTGCCCGGCGTGGCGCGGCGAATCGTCACCGATCACCTCGACAAGCTGGCCACGCGCGACACTGCAGCGCTGAGCAGTGCACTGGGTCTGCCGGAGCCTGTCGTCGCGCGCGCGTTCGAGTTCATTCGGCACCTGGATCCGCGCCCGGGATGGCGCTTCGGCGCCGCGAACACGCGCTACGTGACACCCGATGTCATCGCGCGCAAGGTTCGCGACCGCTGGACGGTGGCGCTGAACCCAAACGTCGTGCCGCGGGTTCGGCTCAATTGCATGTACGCGGAACTGTTCAAGAGCCATCGCAATTCCAGCCACAAGGATCTCGCCGTCCAGCTGCAGGAAGCGCGCTGGACCGTCCGCAACGTCGAACAGCGCTTCGCCACGATCCAGCGCGTGGCAGAGGCCATCGTGCGCCGCCAGTACCAGTTCTTCGAGTACGGAGAGCTTGCAATGAAGCCGCTGGCGCTGCGCGAAGTCGCCGACGAACTCGGCCTGCACGAATCCACGGTCTCGCGCGTCACCAACAACAAGTACCTCGCAACGCCGGCGGGCGTGTTCGAGTTGAAGTACTTCTTTTCGCGGGCGCTCGCGACAAGCAGTGGCGGACGCTGTTCGGCCACCGCAATCCGCGGCGCAATCAAGGACATGATCGAGGCGGAGAACCCGGCCGAGCCGCTGTCGGACGCGCACATTGCGCGGCTGCTCGCACGGCAGGGGTTGCAGGTCGCCCGTCGCACCGTCACCAAATATCGTCAGATGATGCGATTGCCCGCTTACGAGATGCGGCGCCGTTCGGCGTTTGCCGAGGCGTCAGCCGTCGAGTAGTGCAGGCCCGAAAATTGCTCACACACGGAGTCCTCACCGAGAGAAATCCGAGTCGAGTCGATACGAGGTTTCATGGGATCACTCATCGCGAGTCATCTGGTGGCGGCCCTGATCAACGCCACGCTCGGAGGCATCTGGGGATACGTCGCCGCGATCGCGCCGGGTGCGCCGCTCGCGATACCGGCAGTCGAACCTCGGGACAATCCATCGCTGCAGAGAATTCCTGATCCGCCCCGATTTGCGTCCGCGCTTCGGAGCCTCATGCTTGACGATGCACAGATCAGGCAACTCGCGCGGGATTCCAGCGCTGCCGAACCATCGGCCGGCCCGCTGGTTCCATCTGCACCGGTCACACGGCCGCTGATCGGCGGCGCCGTGCATGTGGAAATGCCGCGCCTGGCGCCGGACGGCAAGTTCGTCCGCCCGAAAATCGTCATCGGCCTCGCTTCCTCCGGGATGAAGAACTGGCTGCGAGCCCAGGGAGTCGCGGCTGACCACTGCATGTTGCCGATGCTGCGGCCGCGCGCGCGCCTGAACCAGCAGACGCGCGAGTTTTCCGCAGGGCTGACCGTATACGCCCGCTGCACGTTCTACTGACACGAACCTGTCGGTCGCGCGGTGGCCGCCGGGCACCGCACTTGCCTCCCCTCCATCGTGAGCCGCTGCTTCAGCGATCGGAGGTGTCCGTGGAAGAGTATCTCGTCTCGAATTCGGTTGAGCTGCGTCACAAGGCCTGGTCCAGGCTGAAGTCGCTCGGGGTCGTCCAGTTGACCACCTGCGATGGCCGTGGTCGCTTGCAGAGCCGTCCGCTAGCGATTCAACAGGCCGACTTCGAAGGCGTTCTGTGGTTCTTCATCGCGCGCTCGTCCGACATCGCGGCCGAAGTGGAACGCAATCCGAGGGTGAATGCGTGCTGCATGGACGCCGACGCGGGCTTCTACCTCTCCGTCAGCGGGAATGCGCGGCTCTTGCGTGACAAGGCGATGGCGCGGGATCTCTGGAATTCCACGAGCAACGCCTGGTTTCCGGGCGGACTGGAAGATCCCGAACTGACGCTGCTGAAGATCGTTGTCGACCACGCCGAGGTCTGGAGCAGGGACTCGAACCGGATGGTTCGGTTCTTCTCGATCGCGACCGCTGCGTTGCTTGGTAGCAGACCCGTCAGGTCCGATGCGCATGCGACTCGGATGTAGGTTCAGTAGGTTCAATCAGACTGGAGGTTTCCAATGAAGGTCATTGCTGCTCTCGCTACGACGGCCGCGCTGATCACCGGTTGCGGCACCTGGTCCAACGCCCAGAAAGGCACGGCAATCGGCGCGGGCGCCGGAGCCGCGATCGGTAACGCGGCCGGTGGTGGTGTGCTCGGCACCGTGGGCGGAGCCGCTGTAGGCGGCGTGATCGGACACGAAATCGGGGAAAACCGGGACGAAAAGGAGCAGAGGAAGTAGGCGGCCACGCGCAGCGGTCGCACAGGCTCAAGCCGCCCGACGCGTCGCCCGCTTCGCGGCGGCGCGTCGGGGTGTCGCGGCCGCGCCCGTCTGGGTCCGAGTCGTTGCGTCGTCTTCCCGATTTCCGGAGTGTCCCCGTTTCAGGCTCGCGCGCAGCGCTTGCATCAGGTCGATCACCCGGGCGCCGCCTTGCCCGACCGGTGCTTCCGGCGCCACGATTTCCTTGCCCTCGACCTTGCGCTGGATCTGCTCCCGGATGCGAGCCTGAACTTCGTCCGTGAACTGCTCGGGTTCCCACTCGTCGACGCTGATGCTGTCGATCAACCGCGTCGCCAGATCGAGTTCCTGCTGCTTGACCTCCACCTCCGCAATCCCGAGCGCCTTCTGCGAACGCAGCTCACTCTTCGCGGCCGACAGGAACTGGTCGATCGTGATCAGCTCGGAAGCGGTCGCGTTGAGCGCCTTCAGTTCCTCCTTGGAGAAAGTGACAAAGCGCTCCTGCTCGAACTCGTAGCCCTTGACCAGTTCCTCGCGCGGGACGATCTTGTCCTCCTCGACGCATCGGTATTCCTGCTTGACGCGCGATCCACAGCTGTGCAGCAGATTGAATGAGACGCGGCCCGCAGGGTTCGCGGCCGGATATATCTCCGCCGGAATTGAAACCAGCCCGAACGAAATCGTCACGGACTGCAGCGC
>DAINBQ010000220.1:0-5545 GCA_036732825.1 Burkholderiaceae bacterium
ATCGCGGCCGCCCTGCTGCTGCCGCTGCTGGCGTGGCGCGGCGGCCTGCGCGAACTGGGGCCGAACGCGCGCAAGCTCGTGCTGCTCGGGGCGCTGAATTCCGCAATCCCGTTTGCGCTGTTCGCCTATGCGGCGCTGTCGATCACGGCCGGTCTGGCCGCGATCCTGAACGCGACTGCATCGCTGTTTGCGGCGCTCGTGGCATGGCTGTGGCTGCGCGATCGCCTCACGACGCTGCAATGGCTCGGACTTGTCATCGGTTTCGCCGGTGTGCTCTGGCTCACTGGCGCAAAGGCCGAATTCCGTCCGGGCGGCAGCGGGCTGGCGATTCTCGCCGGCCTCGCAGCGACGTTTTCCTACGGCGTCGCCGCGAATGTCACTAAGCACCGACTCGGCGGCGTGCGCCCGCTTGCGATCGCAGCCGGCAGCCAGAGCGCCGCCGCACTGTTGCTGCTGCCGTTCGCCGTCGTCTTCTGGCCCGATCAAGCCCCCGGCGTCCTCGACTGGATCTCGGTCATCGCGCTGGGCGTGTTCTGCACCGCCCTGGCCTACCTGCTGTATTTCCGGCTGATCGCCCGCGTGGGCCCCGCGAAGACGATGACGGTCGCTTTCCTCATCCCGGCCTTCGCGATGATCTGGGGGGCGCTTTTTCTTGGCGAGGAAGTCACGCCGACGATGCTCGCCGGCTGCGCGGTGATCCTGGCCGGCACTGCTCTGGCGACCGGTATGCTGCGCAGCCGCGCGCCCAAGCACAGTTCACACGCGTCGCGCTGACCGCCTTCGTCTCGCCGCAGGCCGGACGAGCCGTCTGCGCGTGTCGCCTAGAATCGCCCGACCATGCGCCGCCTGTGGGACATCTCGCCTGCGATCGGGCCCGGATTTCCGGTCTTCCCCGGTGATACGCCGTTCGCGCAGCGCTGGACCTGGAAGCTGGCACCGGGCTGCCCGGTCAATGTCTCCGAAATCTCCCTGTCGCCGCACACCGGCAGCCACACGGATGCGCCGCTGCATTACGACGATGCAGGTGCCTCGATCGCCGAGGTGGACCTCGATGCCTACCTCGGCCCATGCCGGGTCGTGCACGCGATCGAGGTCGGGGCGCTGGTCGAGCCATCTCACATTGCCGCACACCTGGCCGATGCGCCGCCGCGCATCCTGTTGCGTACCTATCGGCAGGCCCCGACTACACGGTGGGATCCGGCCTTCACCGCAATCGCACCGGCGACGATCGACCTGCTGCACGAACACGGCGTGCGGCTGGTCGGAATCGACACGCCGTCGCTCGATCCGGAGCAGAGCAAGACGCTCGACAGCCATCAACGGGTGCGGCAGCACCGCATGGCGATCCTCGAGGGCATCGTGCTCGACGCGGTGCCCGAAGGAGACTACGAGCTGATCGCGCTGCCATTGCGGATCAGCGGCTGCGACGCGAGTCCGGTGCGCGCGGTGCTGCGGGAACTCGCGCGATGAACCGCGACGACTGCGTCGCCCTCGACGAACGCGATCCGCTGGCGGTGCATCGCCGGGCCTTCGATCTGCCATCCGACGTGATCTACCTCGACGGTAATTCGCTCGGTGCGCTGCCGCGCACGACCAGCGCCCGCGTGCGTGAAGTCATCGAGCGCGAATGGGGCGAGGGACTGATCCGTTCCTGGAACGCCGCCCACTGGACCGACCTCCCGCGCCGGGTCGGCGCCAAGATCGCGCGCCTCGTCGGCGCGCAGCCGCACGAGGTGATCTGCACCGACTCGACGTCGATCAACCTGTTCAAGGTGCTGGCAAGCGCGCTGCGGCTGCAGGCATCGCGACCGCAGGTGTCGCTTTCCGAGCGCCGCGTGATTCTGTCGGAACGCGGCAACTTCCCGACCGATCTGTACGTCGCGCAGGGCCTGGCCAGCCTGCTCGACCACGGCCACGAACTGAAGCTCGTCGAGCCCGGCGAAGTTTTGCAGGCGATCGACGGGCGCACCGCGGTCGTCATGCTCACGCACGTGAACTTCCGCACCGGTGCAATGCACGATCTGGCCGGCGTGACCCGCCGTGCGCATGAAGCCGGGGCACTGACCGTCTGGGACCTCGCGCACTCCGCGGGTGCGGTTCCGGTCGCGCTGAATGCGAGCAGCGCCGACTTCGCGGTCGGCTGCGGGTACAAGTACCTGAACGGCGGACCCGGCGCGCCCGCCTTCCTCTTCGCCGCCACCCGGCACCTGTCGGCATTGGGCGACGACACGTTTGCGCAGCCGCTTTCCGGATGGTTCGGTCACCGGACCCCGTTCGAGTTCGTGCCCGATTATCGGCCGGCGCCTTCGATCGATCGCTATGCGGTCGGCACGCCGTCGATCATCGGGCTCGCAGCGCTCGACGCCGGAGTCGACACGATCCTCGCGGCCGGCATCGGTCCGCTCCGCGAAAAGTCGGTTGCGCTGACCGAACTCTTCATTCGCCTGGTCGAGCAGCATTGCAGCGGCCATGGGCTGGAACTCGTCTCGCCACGCGACCCGGAACGCCGCGGCAGCCAGGTCTGCTACTCGCATGAACATGCCTACCCCGTCGTGCAGGCACTGATCGCGCGCGGTGTGATCGGCGACTTTCGCGAACCGGACATCCTGCGTTTCGGCCTCGCCCCGCTGTATATCGGCCATGCGGACGTCTGGGACGCAGTCGTCGCGCTGCGCGACGTGCTGGCCTCCGCAGAGTGGCAGCGCCCGGAATTCCGGCTGAAGGGGGCAGTCACATGAGCGCAACTCGAAGCAAGACGGAGGCCGCGACCGGCAGCGCGGCTCCGGACATGCGCTACGGCGATTACCTTTCCCTGGATTCGATCCTGAACGCGCAGCATCCACGGTCGCCGGATCCGAACGAGCTGCTCTTCATCATCCAGCACCAGACGAGCGAGCTGTGGATGAAGCTCGCGCTGCACGAGCTGCGCACTGCGCGCGACGCGATCCGGGCCGACGACCTGCCGCCGGCGTTCAAGATGCTGGCGCGCGTGTCGCGCATCATGGAACAGCTGGTGCATGCGTGGGACGTGCTGGCGACGATGACGCCGAGCGAATACACCGCGATCCGGCCCTTCCTCGGCACGAGCTCCGGGTTCCAGTCGTGGCAATACCGCGAGATCGAGTTCATGCTCGGCAACAAGAATCCCGAGATGCTGAAACCGCACGAGCAGCAGGCCGAAACACACGCGGCGCTCAAAGCGGCTTTCGAAGCGCCGTCGCTGTACGACGAGGCGATCCGGCTGCTCGCGCGGCGCGGCCTGCCGATCAGCCGGGAGATAGTGCGGCGCGACGCCGCCGGCCCCTATGCCTTCGACCCATCGGTCGAGCAGGCCTGGCTTGCCGTCTACCGTGCCCCGCGCGAACACTGGGATCTTTACGAGCTGGCCGAGGAACTCGTGGACCTCGAGGATGCGTTCCGGCTGTGGCGCTTCCGCCATGTGACGACGGTCGAGCGCATCATCGGCTTCAAGCCGGGAACCGGCGGGACCAGCGGAGTCGGCTACCTGAGAAAGATGCTCGATGTCGTGCTGTTTCCCGAGCTGTGGAAGGTGCGCACCGACCTGTGACCGCGGCCCTGCCGGATCGGACCTAGAATCCGAGTTCATTGAGGAGGAGTCGACCGATGAACGCTCCCGACGCAGCGCGCAAGCTCAAGGCCTCGTTCAAGTGGGAAGACCCGTTGCTGCTCGACGACCAGCTCACCTCGGACGAGCGGATGGTGCGCGATGCCGCTCGCGCCTATGCGCAGGACAAGCTGATGCCGCGCATCCTCGAGGCGTTCCGCCACGAGAAGACCGATGCCTCGGTGTTCCGCGAAATGGGGTCGCTCGGGTTGATGGGGCCGACGATTCCTGCCGACTACGGCGGCGCCGAACTCAACTACGTCTGCTACGGGCTCATCGCGCGCGAGATCGAGCGCGTCGACGCCGGTTATCGCTCGATGATGAGCGTGCAGAGTTCGCTGGTGATGGTGCCGATCTACGAGTTCGGCTCCGAGGCCCAGCGCCGCAAGTACCTGCCGAAACTCGCGACCGGAGAGTCGATCGGCTGCTTCGGCCTGACCGAGCCCAACCACGGCTCGGACCCGGGCAGCATGGAAACACGCGCCCGCAAGGTCGACGGCGGGTTCGTGCTCAACGGCTCGAAGATGTGGATCAGCAATTCGCCGATCGCCGACGTGTTCGTCGTGTGGGCGAAGAACGACGCCGGAGTGATCCGCGGCTTTATCCTGGAGAAGGGGATGAAGGGGCTCAGCGCGCCGGCGATCCACGGCAAGTTCGGCCTGCGCGCGTCGATCACCGGCGAAGTCGTGATGAGCGATGTCTTCGTGCCGGCCGAAAACGAGATGCCGAACGTCGAAGGACTGAAGGGGCCATTCACCTGCCTGAACTCGGCGCGCTACGGCATCGCGTGGGGCGCGCTCGGTGCGGCCGAAGCGTGCTGGCACATCGCCCGCCAGTACGTGCTCGACCGCAAGCAGTTCGGGCGGCCGCTAGCGGCCAACCAGCTGGTGCAGAAGAAACTGGCCGACATGCAGACCGAGATCGCGCTCGGCCTGCAGGGTTGCCTGCGTCTCGGCCGCATGAAGGATGAAGGCACGGCAGCCGTCGAGATCACATCGATCATGAAGCGCAACTCCTGCGGCAAGGCACTCGACATCGCCCGCATGGCGCGTGACATGCTCGGCGGCAACGGCATCAGCGACGAATTCGGCGTGATCCGCCACATGCTGAACCTCGAAGTGGTGAACACCTACGAGGGGACGCACGACGTGCACGCCCTGATCCTGGGCCGCGCGCAAACCGGCATCCAGGCTTTCTTCTAGCGCTGCGCAGCGCGCTGCCAAGCGCTGCCGCATGATCGAGTTCGTCGAAATCGCGGGGGCGCACCTCGAGCTCCTGCGCATCGCGCCCGAGCGCAGCGAACCGACGATCGTCTTCCTGCACGAAGGCCTGGGGTCGGTCGCCGGCTGGCGCGACTTCCCGCGCACGCTGTGCGATCGCCTCGGCGCACCCGGCCTGCTGTTTTCACGGCGCGGATACGGCCGCTCGACGGTGCTCGATGCGCCGCGCGCGGTCGACTATCTGCACCGCGAGGCCTGGGAGGTCCTGCCGGCGCTGCTCGCAGCGCTCGGGGTCGAGCGGCCCTTCCTGGTTGGCCACAGCGACGGCGGATCGATTGCGCTGCTGTACGCCGCACGCCACGCTCCGCGCGCGATCGCGGTGATGGCGCCCCATGTATTCGTCGAGGACGTGACGATCGAGGGCATCCGCGCGGCGCGCGACGCCTGGACCGGCGGCAAGCTGCGTGAGCCGCTGGCGCGCCTGCACGAAGATCCGGACGGCGCATTCTTCGGCTGGAACGACGGCTGGCTCGCGCCGGATTTCCGGTCCTGGAACATCGAGGCCGAATTGCCGAAGATCCGCTGCCCGGTGCTCGCGATCCAGGGGTACGAGGATTCCTACGCGACGATGGAGCAGCTCGATCGCATCGCACGCGGAACCCACGACTGCCGCCTGCTGAAGCTCGAGAATTGCGGCCAC
>DAINBQ010000221.1:0-5544 GCA_036732825.1 Burkholderiaceae bacterium
TGAACGAATCGAGACGCCTCGGGAACCGTCGAGTGAAGAACGAACTGAGGGTTCGGCTGGATTACCCGACCGTTGCCGACGCACTGGCTGACGCAGCGATCGGCCCCGGGAAAGCAGGCGAGCGCTAGCGCTTGCCGAGCCAGTGCTGGGCGCGCTGCATCTCGTCGAGCTTGGCCGGGCAGTCCATGCCGACCCGATCGGCGGCGGCAAGCACCACCTGCAACATCTGCGCGGTTGCGAACGCGTCGGCCAATGCATCATGCCGGGCGATCAACTGAATGCCGAAACGCGCAAGCCAGTCGTCCATCGTGCGGCAGTCGTTGGAAGGAAACAGCGCCGGCATCAGCTTGGCGAGGTCGATCCACAGGCTTTGGGTGCGCAGGCCGAGCACTTCGTCGAGTTCACGTTCGAGCATCGTCTGATCGAAGTCAGCCCGGAACGCCACCAGCGGAGCGAGCCGAACGTGTTCAAGAAAGCTCACCAGCGCCTCCGCCGGATCAATGCCGGCCAGCTGCTGCTGGCCCCCGATCTGATGCACGAGAATGTTCGCCGCAGTCGAGGATTCGCGCTGGCGCAATACGACCTCGAAGCAGTCGGCGAGATCGACGCGGCCGCGATTTACCGCGACCGCGCCGATCGAGATCACGCGATCCTTCGCCATGTCGAACCCGGTCGTTTCGACGTCGACGGTGACGTAGCGATTCATCCGGTGCGAACGCCGGATCGGAGGCCCCGCGACTTCGGCCAGCGCGTGCAGGCGCTGCCCCAGCATCGCACCGACGCTCGGCCGCGATCGAACCAGCCTCGCGATCACGCCCACACCTTCTCCTCAGAAGCGCGCATAAGTGGACTGCAGCCGTTGCTGCAGCTTGCGCGCCTGACGGAACGCCTCCTGCAGCATGCGCTGGTCGACCTCGTTCAGTTGCTGCGGATCGATGCGATTGACTCCGCCGCTCGGGTTCTCCTGGGTTCGAAGCCGCAGGATCTGCAGATAGTGGAATGCCTCGATCGTGGCGGCGACGTGCTTTTCCTCGGCACCGAGCCGGCTGCCGGCGTTGCGCAGCCGCTCCACCGTTCCTGTTTCCGAAATGCCCTCCGCGAGCGCGAACACGCGCGCCGCATCGACAAAAACCCGCGTGCCGCGGGTCTTCAGGTCGAGCATCCCGTCGATTTCCTCGACCGCAAAGGCCCGGATCAGTCCGAGCGGCGGCTCGGTCTGCAACGCGTTAGCCACCATCAGGCGCAGAAACAGCTGGTTGCCCTGCGTGCGCGCGAGGAGCCATGAACGCAGTTCCTCAGCGAGACGGGCCTCCCCGGCAAGCGGCCGGAAGTCAAAGAAGATGTTGGCATTGAGCAGTGCCGCGGGCGTGGGCTCGGTCAGCCACGACGTGAATTGCCTGCGCCATTCGTCGGCGGTCAGGCACCAGGCGGGATTGGAGGCCATGATCCCGCCGATACAGAGCGGAAATCCCAGCTGCGCCAGCGCATCGTTGACCTCGCGCGCGAACGACAGCAGCGCCTTGCGCACCGCTTCGACCGAGCCCTCCTCCGCGGCCGCAAAGATCAGCGCATTGTCCTGGTCGGTCGCGAGGGTCTGCTCCCCGCGGCCTTCCGACCCGAGCGCAAGCCAGCACCACGGCACACTCAGAGGCGGATGCTCGTGCTGCACCAGGACGAGCACCTGTCGCGTCAGAGTGTCGTTGAGGGCCGCGATCGTGCGCGTCAGCGCCTCTGCGCCGACGCCTTGCGCAAGCAGGTTGCGGGTCAGGTTGCGGATATCGCCGGCCGCATGCTTGAGCGCGGCGATCGTGCGCGCCGAACCGATCACTTGATGCACCTGCCGCAGCGAAACCCGTTGCAGCGCAAACAGGTCGCGTTCGGAGACGACACCGCGAACGCGGCCGTGATCAATCACGATGACCTGGTGAAAACCGCTGGTCGCCATCAGTTGGATCGCGTCGGCGGCGCTCGCGTCTGCAGAAAGCGTCGTGGGGTCGGATGTCGCCACCTGCATCGCAGGCGTGTCCAACGGCAGCTCATCGAGGACGACCCTGTCGCGCAGGTCGTTGAGCGTGAGAATGCCGCATGCGCGCTGCCCTTCGTCGACCAGCACGATCGTGCGCACCCCGTGTTCGCGCATCAGGCCCACCGCTTCGCGCAACGTCGAAGACACCGGGCAGGTGACCGGATCGCGCTGGATCAGCTCGCCGAGCGGCCGCGCCAGCGTGTGCTGGTCGGCTGCAACCTGGCTGTAGTGACGCTGCAGTTCAGCCAGCGACTGCTGAGCGAGCACGGTGACCGCCTCGCCGCAGTAGGCCGCAAACTCAGGCGAGATCCGGCGCAGGCCGTCGAAGTCCGACAGCGCGAGCTGGTAGGCGAAGACATCGTCGACGGCGCGATAGCTTCGGGTCGGCCGGCCGCCTGCGGAAAGCGCGCCGACAGGAAAGGACTCGCCCGGGCTGAGGACCCGGTCGGGCAGCGTGTCCAGGCCTGCCGTCTGGCTCGTGACCGTGCCGCGCTGGATGATGAAAAGCGGTGTGAACTGCGTCGTCTCGCGATCGACGATCACGCTGTCCTTCGGAAAGTAGGCGAGCTTGAGCCGCGGGATCAGGAACGCGAACGCATCCTCGCGCATCTTCGAATAGGGCGCGTGCTTGGCAAGGAAGTCGCGAACGGCCTCGAAGACGAGCGGCGGAGTGGTGGGCTTGTTCATGCTCTACGCGCCTGGCCGGATGCCTTCAAGCATAGACATGGCAAGGGCCCCTTTCGAGGCCCTTGCGACGTGGTTCGCGTGCCGCTCTCCCAGACCACGCTCGGGGGAGTCCAGAGGGGGCGGTGAAACAGCCTCCCCTGCATCCCGATCCAGTGCGCAGCACAGGCACACTGACGCGAGCGTCAGTGTGCTTGTGCCCTCGCGGCCAGGATGCCCGTGTTCTGGCGCACATAAAGCTCGTCCCACATCTCCTCGGCGCGGCGGTCGCGATACAGCAGTGACCCGAGGATGACCGCGAGGAATCCGAGCGGGATCGAGATCAGTCCAGGATTCTTCAGTTCGAACAGTGGCTTCTCGAGGCCGACCAGGCTCGTGTTGTCGTTTTCCAGACGCTTCAGGTCGTCCCTGGCCTTGGCGACGCCGGCGTCAAGTGCGCGCAGGTCGTTCTCGGCCTTAGCAACCTTGGCCGCATCGCCCGATGACTTCGCCTCGTTCAGCGCCGCTGCGCGCGCCGGTGCGCCTTCGACCACCTTCTGGGCCGCCGCCTTGATCGCCTTCGGATACGTCATGTTCGGCGACACGAGCACCAGGCCGATGGCGGTCAGCGTACCGACCACCATGCCGGCCATGATGCCGCCCGTGTTGCAGCGCTTCCAGTACAGCGTCAGCAGCACGCAGGGGAAGTTGGCCGATGCCGCGACTGCGAACGCCAGCGCGACCAGGTGCGCGACGTTCTGTCCCTTGGCCGCGATACCGATCGCAATGGCCATCGCACCGACGATCACGGTGGCGATGCGCGCCGCCTTGACCTGCTCCTGCGGCGTCACATGCTCGCCGCGGATCACGCCGACGTACAGGTCGTGCGCCATTGCGCTCGCCGCCGCCAGCACCAGACCCGCAACCACTGCAACGATCGTGGCGAAGGCCACCGCGGCCACGAAGGCGAGGAAGAGGTTGCCGAGGAAGCTGTCGCCGCCGCCGCCGACGAATTGCGCCAGCAGCGGAGCCGCCATGTTGCCGCCGGCATCGACCGCGCGGATGTTGGCCGCGCCGACGTGCATCGCCGCACCGAGGCCCAGGAACAAGGTCAGCACATAGAAGCCGCCGATGATCGCCATCGCCCAGATCACCGACTTGCGCGCTTCCTGGGCGGTCGGCACCGTGAAGAAGCGCATCAGGATATGCGGCAGGCCCGCGGTGCCGAACACCAGTGCCATGCCAAGCGAGATCTGATCGATCGGCGCCTTGAACAGGAGTCCGGGTTCGAGGAAGCGCTGGCCGAGTTCGGCGGCCGTCATATTCTTCGAGGCATCGCCCAGCAGCGTGGCAACCTGTGCCTGCACTTTGGTATCGCCGATCGCAGCCTGCAGGAATGCCGGCAGCGAAAAGCCGTACGGCAGCCAGACGAACATGACCAGCAGGATCGACGCCGTGACCAGCAGAACCGCCTTGATGATCTGCACCCAGGTCGTAGCGACCATGCCGCCGAACAACACATAGCCCAGCATCAGGATGCCGACCGCGATTACCGAGATCTCGTAATCGATGCCGATCAGCGTCTTGACCAGCACGCCGCCTCCGACCATCTGCGCGGTCAGATAGAACGTCGACACGGTGATCACCGAGATCGCGCCGACCACGCGCACCTTCTTCGGGTCGTTGCGATAGGCCAGGATGTCGGCCAGCGTGTACTTGCCGATGTTGCGGCAGGGCTCGGCGATCACGAGCAGCACGGTGATGTATGCGACCAGCCAGCCCACCGAATACATGAAGCCGTCGTAGCCGTAGAGTGAGATCAGGCCCGCAATGCCGAGGAACGAAGCGGCCGAAAGATAGTCGCCGGCGATCGCCCAGCCGTTCTGCAGGCCTGAAACGCCGCCGCCTGCGGTATAGAAGTCCGCGACCGACTTGACGCGCTTGGCGGCGAGGTATGTGACGAACATCGTCACGCCGATGATCGCGGCGAACACCGTGAAGGTGAGCCAGCGCCATTCGCTGGCCACTGCACCCTGGGCAAGGGCCGGCATCGCCACCAGTGGCAAAGCGAGCGCGCCGGCGGCCAGGTAGAGCGCGTGTCGTTTGTTCATCGCTCAGCTCCCGATCTTTTCAGCGTCGGCGATCAACTCGCGCGCCATCGCATCGAATTCGCGGTTGGCGCGGCGCGAGTAGTAAAAGGCGATCGCCCAGGCGACGATGAATTCGGACAGCGCGAACAGCAGCCCGACGTTGATCGGACCCCAGACCCTGATCCCGAAGAGTTGCGGGAAGTAGGCCGCCCCGATCGGCAACAGAAAGTAGTAAGCGACCGAAAAGATCATCAGTCCGAGCAGGAAGCTCACCTTCTTGTGATGCAGTTTCTGGAAGCGGGGATCCGCGTCGATCGCGGCCCAATTGATGGATGCGGCGGATGCCGCTGACGCTGCAGACATGGCCAGTCTCCCCACGTGCGTCGTTCTGAGAACGGCCGCAGCCGGCACTTCGGTCGCGGGTCGGGCGCGGTTCGTCGCCGCGCACACTACGACAGGACGATAGGCCAACTGCGAGGGCTTGCGTGAAACTGGCAGCGAAGGATCGCTGGAATCCGGGACTAGTCGCAGTACCCGCCGGGTTCAATGCTCGGGCGGGTGCTGCCCAGGATGTGTTGGTGCTGCTGAGTGGACTCGAACCACCGACCTACTGATTACGAATCAGTTGCTCTACCAACTGAGCTACAGCAGCCTTGATCCCGCGGTTTGATCCCGCGGCTTTAATCCCGCAGTTTCAACATCCAGCGAGCCGCGGATTATACGGGCGCAGCGCGAATTGCGCAGCCTGAATGCCAAGCGCTCTCT
>DAINBQ010000222.1:0-5513 GCA_036732825.1 Burkholderiaceae bacterium
TCAACGGCGACCAGTTCAACAAGTACATCGGCCTCGACTACGGCATCGTCGGCACGCTGACCGAGAGCGACAAGAACTATCTCGCGCAGAACTTCCTCGCGTTCTTCCGGCGCGACTACAAGCGCGTCGCCGAGCTGCACCTCGAATCGGGCTGGGTGCCGGAGGACACGCGGGTCGAGGCGCTGGAGGGTGCGGTGCGCGCCTGCTGCGAGCCGGTCTTCGACAAGCCGCTGAAGGACATTTCGCTCGGCATCGTGCTGCTGCGCCTGTTCCAGGCATCGCGCCGCTTCAATGTCGAGATCCAGCCGCAGCTCGTATTGCTGCAGAAGACGCTACTCAATGTCGAGGGCCTGGGTCGCCAGCTCGATCCCGACCTCGACCTGTGGAAGACCGCCAAGCCCTTTCTCGAGCGCTGGATGGAGGAGCAGGTCGGGCTGCGCGGCATGGAAGCCAAGCTGAGGCAGGAAGCGCTGCAATGGAGCTTCCTGCTGCCGCAGCTGCCGCGGCTGATGCATGGCGCGCTAACACGCCATCGCGATGCCGATCGGCTGATCGACGAGGTACGCCTGCTGCGGCGCGAGCAGCAGCTGACGAACCGCTGGTATTCGGTCGCCACCGCCCTGCTCCTGGCGGTCGTCGCACTGGCCGCCTGGGCGATCTGGCGCGCCGGATGAACGCCATCGGCCCGCGCATTAGGACGAACGTGTCATTGACCCTGAAGCAACCACCGCTATCGTTGACCACCGCTCGCGGTCGCCCTTTTCGGCGGCCGCGCGGCACGACCTGACCTCGAGCCCACGATGAACTTCCGCACTCCGTCCCGCCGTTTCGCGACCGCCCTGCTGCTCTCCTTGCTTGCCGCCTGTGGCGGAAGTGATGACAGTTCGACGCCGCCGCCGGTGGTTGCGCCATCGACAGGCCCATCGCCGACCTGCACTGGCGCCGAGGCGTTCTCCGCGGTGGCTGATGCCGCGGTCGCGGTCGGCAAGATCGCCGGGGCGGTGATCGCCGGCTGCACCGGCCCGCTGACGGAAGTCGTGTGGACCCAGACCGGCGGGCCGGCCGTGACGCTGCTGTCGGCGAAGGGCCAGGCGATCAGCTTCGAGCCGCCCACAGCGGGCACATATACGTTCGCGATTGCATTCCGCGACGCAGGCGGCGCGCTGCGCGCTTCCGCGGTCAGCGTGAACGCGATCGCACCGGTGACGCCGGTCGCGGTGCTGGCGCGCGTCGACCACGCGGTGCGCAAGGGCGGCAACGGGTCACTGCGCGCATGGCCGGCGCTCGCAGCCGGCGAGACTCAGACCTGGACGCAGACCGCGGGCCCGGCGGTCACGCTCGACGCCACCGACCCGAACCGGGTGCTCTTCGTCGCGCCTGACGTCACGCGTGACACCGCGCTCGTGTTCCGCGTGACGCGGCGGCTGGCGACGGGGGCGATCGACACCGACGATGTCTACGTGCTGGTCGAGAACTACGCGCAGGCGCCGGCCGATCCCGCCTTCGTGTTCAGCGACGTGCATGTGTCGCGCGTTCACCCGTATCGGCCCACCGGCCCGTTCGCGCTGAACCTCGTGCGCTGCACCTACGAGGCGAACCTGCAGTACCTGGGCGCCGGCATGAACACCTGCCCGCTGCTGACGCTGCCCTACCTGCACACGACGACGGCGGGTGCGGTGCCGACCGTCGACCAGATCATGGACCGCGTCGTCGTCTCGCACGACTGGATGGGGGATGTGTTCGAACAGCTGCTGCGCACGCAGGCCAACGAGGATCTGCTGCGGTTGTTCAACGGCGTCACTGCGATCGTCATCGGCGCGCAGGTGCGGCCGAGTTTCTACTACGCGCTGACGGGGGCGATCTACCTCGACGCCGACAACTTCTGGCTGACGGCAGCCCAGCGCGATGTCATCAATGAGACGCCGGATTTTCGTTCCGACTTCGATCGCGATCTGCAGTATTCCGGCGTCTGGCGTTACACGTTCAACAATCTGAACATCTTCCTCCCGTTCCCGGCGGACTCGAGGATTCCGCGCGACATCACGTATCTGTTGTCCGAGGCCGGCTGGCTGCTCTATCACGAGCTGGCGCACGCTTCGGACTTCCTGCCGCCCGCGGTCCGGCCCGGGCTGGACCTGACGCAGACGGCATGGGGAAACGTCGCTCCGCGCTACGTGAACGGGCAATTGCCGTCGGATCTGCTGACCGCAACCTATCCGCTGATGTCGGCGGAGATGAAGGGCCTGGCGCAAGTCAAGTTCTGGGGCGCCACCGCCGACGCCGCTCAGCGCGCTTACACGCCGACGCAGGTTGGGACCTTCTTCTCTGGCGATCAAGCGACCGACGAATACAACTACTCGTCCCAGGATGGGACGAAATTCCGTGAAGACCTCGCAATGGTGTTCGAGGAGTTCTTGATGTTTCGCAATCACACGTTCCGGCGCGACGTTGCGATCACCGACAAGATCACGCCGACGACGACGAGTTCGACCCTGATCGTGCGCTGGGGCCAGCGCGGCCGCATCGGCGAGGCCTCGATCAAGCCGCGCGCGACACTCGTGCTGCAGAACCTCGCGCCCTGGGTGCTGCAGGCGGATGCGAATGCGGTGACGAACCTGCCTCCGCCGATCGCGATGCGGGTCGGCGACAGTTGGGCAAGTAACCTCCTGGTGCCGGCGCCGCCGGGCGGCCTCGCCTCGATACAGCGCATCCAGCTTGAACCTGAAGAAGACCGGCGCCTGCTGATGCGCGCGCTCACCGGCTCGTACGGCCACGGGCACCGGACGCCGAACGAGCGCTTCCTGCGTCGCGTCGGCCGCTAGTCGCGCCGGGTTCGTCCGCATCGACCGCCGGCGGTCGATCCCGGGTGCCCGATTCGGGTGTTGGCCGGGCATGAACAGAGGATCGTTAGGCAGCGCTGCGACGCGCCCGTGTAGTGCTGAAGTGCGCGCCTTGGCTTGCTTCATAATCCGCGCCAGTTTTCGCCGGCCGCTGCGCGCGGACTCGCCATGACGCTGATCGGATTCATCGTTCTCTACCTGCTGGTCTCGATCGGCATCGGGCTGTACGCCGCGACCCGCGTGCGGAACACGACCGACTACGCGCTGGCGAGCCGAGCGCTGCCGCTCTACATCATCGTCGCGACGACGTTCGCCACCTGGTTCGGCTCCGAAACGGTGCTCGGCATTCCGTCCAAGTTTGTCGAGGGCGGATTCCAGAAGACCGTCGAGGACCCGATCGGCGCCGGCCTGTGCCTGGTGCTGGTCGGCATGTTCTTCGCGCGCAAGCTCTACAACATGGACCTGCTGACGATCGGCGATTTCTATCGCAAGCGGTTCGGACGCGGCGTGGAAATCTTCAGCTCGATCGTGATCCTGATTTCTTATCTCGGCTGGGTCGCCGCGCAGATCACGGCGCTCGGGCTCGTGTTCAACCTGCTCTCTGCCGGCGCGATCACAGTCGCGACCGGCATGACGATCGGCACCGTCGTCGTGCTCGTCTACACGCTGTTCGGCGGCATGTGGTCGGTGGCGCTCACCGACTTCTTCCAGATGATCATCATCGTCATCGGCCTGACGCTGATCGCTGTCTTTGCCGCTGACCACGCGGGCGGCGCCGCGCGCGTGATCGAATACGCGGAATCGCGCGACATGTTCAACTTCTTCCCGGACGGCGGGCTGCACGACTGGCTGTTCTGGATCGCTGCCGCGATCACGATCATGATCGGCTCGATCCCGCAGCAGGACGTGTTCCAGCGCGTGATGTCGGCCAGGAGCGCGGATATCGCGGTCCAGGGCCCGATCATCGGCGGCTTGTCTTACATGGCGTTTGCGCTGGTGCCGATCTTCATCGGTGCATCAGCGTTCCTGATCATGCCGGAGGTCGCGGGCGAGCTTCTGAAGGAGGACTCGCAGAAGATCCTGCCGACGCTGGTGCTCGAGAAGATGCCGGTCTGGCTGCAGGTCGCCTTCTTCGGCGCGCTGCTGTCGGCGATCATGTCGACCGCGTCGGCGACGCTGCTGGCACCGTCGACGACTTTCGTCGAGAACGTGCTGAAGAATTTCGTGCGCATGGGCGACAAGCAGGCGCTGCGCTACATGCGAGTGACCGTCGTCGTCTTCACCGCCTGCGTGCTCGCATACAGCATCCGGATGGAAGGCACGCCGATCTATGAGCTTGTGTCCAAGGCCTACCAGTTTCCGGTCGTGGGCGCGTTCTGGCCGCTGGTCTGCGGCCTGTACTGGAAACGCTCGACGACACAGGGAGCGGTGTGGTCGATCGTGCTCGGCATGTCGACCTGGGCGCTGCTCGATTTCACGCCGCTGGGCGAGGTGTTTCCGTCGGTGCTCGGCGGCTTCATCATGGCCGCGCTCGGCATGGTCACGGGATCGGTCGCGCCGACGCGTGGCAACGTCGCGCACCGCGCCCGCATCGTGTCGCACGGCGTGCACTCGCACGGTGAGCGCCCCGCGGCCCGCCATTGACCGCGCACACTCCCAGCCGCCCTGCTGCGGACGATTTCAGCCGCTGCCGGGCGCCTGCGCCGCGAGCGCGACGAAATCCTGCGCAAATCCCCCGAGCTTGCGGCTCAGCGCGGCGCGCTGCTCCGGCGTCGAGCGGTTCACGAGCTGCGCAATCAGCTCCGCGTTGCCGCGCCGGAAGGCATCGATCTGTGCGCGTCGTTCCGGCTCGGGCGGCAGCGCGATCTGCGCGAAGTAGCCGCGGATCCAGCGCGCAGCGACCGCTTCGCTCGGCCGTTCGGTCTGGATCCGACGCAGCAACGTGACGAGGTCGCGCTGGCGTCGTTCACGCTCCTCGAGCCGCCAGTGGTCATTCGCCGGCCGGCTTGCGAGCGAGGCGCGCACTGCATCCATCTGCGGCCGGGTCAACGCGCCGAACCAGTATTCGGCGCGCTCGGCGGTCTTCTGAACGCGCTCGTCGAGGTTCTCGCGCGGGTTCGCGCGCACCAGTTCGCGCCGCGCCTTGCTCGCGCTGTCGCCGAAGCGCTTCGCGAGCCGGTCGATCTGTTCGGGTTTCAGGCTCAGCGCCAGCTGCGCGAAGTCGGGAGAAAGTCGGTCACCGAGCGCGATCAACCGTGCGTTGAGCTCCGAGTTGAACTCGAGCACGTCGTCTGCGGAGACCGGCCCTTCGAGCCGTGAACGCGCGGTCTCGATGAATGCCGCGTAGTCGCGCAGCTGCGTCGATCGATGCCAGGTCAGGAGGGAGCTGACGCGCTGGCGCGCCAGTTCCTGCTGTTCGTCGCTGAGGTCGAGGTAGTCGTTCAGCGAATACAGCACATAGGTGTCGGCGTGGTTGTAGCCGAGACGTACCGTGCTGCAGGCGGCGAGCGCGAGCGCGAAGGCTGCCAGCGCCAGCAGGCGCCAACCGCGGGAAACAAGGTTCGGTGAACTAGAATCCGAGCGCAATCGAGGACCTCCGCGCGCCATGAACATCGTGATACTCGCCGCCGGGCAGGGCAAGCGCATGCGCTCGTCGCTGCCGAAGGTGCTGCA
>DAINBQ010000223.1:0-5509 GCA_036732825.1 Burkholderiaceae bacterium
AGCGAGAAGGCGACGTCGTACGTCTTCATGATCTGGCAGATGTCCTCGAAGTGCGTGTAGAGAAAACTCTCGCGATGATGCGAGAGGCACCACTTGGCCATGATCGAACCGCCGCGCGACACGATCCCGGTCATGCGCTTGGCGGTCATCGGGATGTACGGCAGCCGCACGCCGGCGTGGATCGTGAAGTAGTCGACGCCCTGTTCGGCCTGCTCGATCAGCGTGTCGCGGAAGATCTCCCAGGTCAGCTCCTCCGCCTTGCCGTCGACCTTTTCCAGCGCCTGGTAGATCGGCACCGTGCCGATCGGCACCGGGCTGTTGCGCAGGATCCATTCGCGCGTCTCGTGGATGTGCTTTCCGGTCGACAGATCCATCACCGTGTCGGCGCCCCAGCGGATCGCCCACGTCATCTTTTCGACTTCCTCGCCGATCGACGAGGTCACCGCGGAGTTGCCGATGTTGGCGTTGATCTTCACGAGGAAGTTACGGCCGATGATCATCGGCTCGGTTTCCGGGTGATTGATGTTGGCGGGGATGATCGCGCGGCCGCGCGCCACCTCGTCGCGCACGAACTCCGGGGTAATTGCACGCGGCAGCGCTGCCCCGAACGATTGCCCCGGATGCTGACGTCGCAGCACTTCAGAGAATTGCTCGCAGCGCTGCGTTTCACGAATTGCGATGTACTCCATCTCGGGCGTCACGACGCCGCGCCGTGCGTAGTGCATCTGGCTCACGTTCGCTCCGACCTTGGCACGACGGGGCTGGCGGTGCAGGTTGAAACGAAGCTCGGCGAGCTTCGGGTCGTTCAGGCGCTCGACGCCGAAGCGCGAGGTCGGCCCTGCGAGCGCCTCGGTGTCGCCGCGCTCCGCGATCCATCCCGCGCGCAGCGCCGGCAGGCCGGAGCGGATGTCGATCTGCACCGCCGGGTCGGTGTACGGACCCGAGGTGTCGTACACGGCGAGCGGCGGATTGACCTCCGCACCCATCGCAGCGGGCGTCTCGGTCTGGCTGATCTCCCGCATCGGCACGCGGATGTCGGGCCGCGAACCCTCGACATAGACCTTGCGCGAGCGCGGAAGCGGCTGGACTGCGGCCTCGTCGACGTGCGCCTCATCAGCGCGAAATTCCAGGCGGGCATTCATGCAGCTCTCCTTGAGCGGGGCGGAGAGCCAACGGACAGGCATGGACGAAGTCCTGCCCTTGCGTTTCCCTCCGCCGGTGTTAACCGGTTCAGGTTCCCGGGGTGTTTCTCAACCGGCGCCAGCAACAGCGACCCAGTACCCCCAACGCCATTCGCGGCTGGAACCCGTCAGCGGACGTTGCTGATCGAGTTCTTCGCCGTGTCGTGCTTTGTCTTCATGATATTGGAAATCGCGGAGTACCGCCGGTTCTCGGCCTGCATCTGGCTCTGCAGCGCGAGGTATTGCTGATTGAAGCTCAGCTGCATCGTCTTGGTCGTCGCAGCCCCGCCCCGCTCGGCCAGCTCCCGCGTCCGGTCGCTCTGCTTCCGCAGCCAGCGGTCGTACTCCTGCACCTTGGCTTTCTCCTCTGTCGTGAGCGTTGCCGTTGGCTTCATGCGGTAGGCCGCGGTCAGCGATTTGCTCTGCGCCTTCAGCGTCGCGATGCGGTCGCGCGTGCACTGATCGAGCGGTGTCTTGCAGCCCGTGTCTGTCGCGTCCGGCGTCGCTGCAGCGGCCGGCTGCGCCGCCTTCGTGGCCGCAGCTGCTGCGTCGGCCAACATGCCGGCACACCAGAAACCAAGACATACGCTCGCGATCGCCCACGTTTTCACGGTCAACTCCCCTGCATCGGTTTCGCCCCGGTCGATCATCGTATCGCCGATTCAGTGCGCCAGCGCGGTCGTCACCTCATCGGCCACCGCCAGCGCACTCGTCAGGCCGGGAGACTCGATGCCGAACAGGCATACGAGACCGCGAACGCCGTGTTCGGCCGGACCAGCGATGTCGAAGTCGGCCGCCGGTTCGTGCGGCGCATAGATCTTGGGACGGATGCCTGCGTAGTCCGGACGCAACTGGCCATCTGCCAGTCCGCGCCAGTATTTGCGGATCTCGCCGTAGAACGCCGGCATCCGCGCCGCGTTGACCGCAGGGTCGGGCGACTCGACCCATTCGACGTCGGGCCCGAAGCGGGCCTGTCCGCCCATGTCGAGTGTCAGATGCACGCCCAGGCCGTCCTTTTCCGGGATCGGATAGATGAGCCGCGAAAACGGCGAACGGCCGAGCAGAGCGAAGTAGTTGCCCTTGGCGTAGCGCTCCATCGGCAGTCGGTCGGCCGGGAACCCGTCGATGCGCGCCGTCGTCGACGGGCCGTGCAGGCCCGCGGCGACAACCAGGTTCGCCACGCGCAAAGCCATCGTGCTGTCCGTATCAGCCAGTTGCACGACGAAGCCCCCGTCAGCTTCGGAGACCTGCGTTGCCGATGCAAAGCGCGTCTGCAGCGCGAGGCTCGCGCCGTGCCGCTCAGCGCGGCCGAGCAACGCAGTCATCAGCGCGTGGCTGTCGACGATGCCCGTCGATTCGGAGTGGATCGCCGCGACACATTCGAGTGCCGGTTCGATCTGCTGCGCTTCCGCGCGGTCGATCAGGCGCAACGCTTCGACATCGTTCGCCAGACCACGCGCCAGCAGTCTCTCCAGATCGGGGATCTGCCCTGCGTGGGTCGCGACGATCAGTTTTCCGCACCGCCGGTGCGGGACGCCGTGCTCGGCGCAGAAGTCGTACAGCAGTCGCCGGCCGCGAACGCACAGCCGCGCCTTGGCCGAACCCGGCGGGTAGTAGATACCGGAATGGATCACCTCGCTGTTGCGCGAGGAGATCCCGCTGCCATAGCGCGGTTCGGCATCGATGACGACGACCTCGCGACCCGTGCGCGCCAGCGCGTCGGCGCAGGCCAGCCCGATGACACCGGCGCCGACGACCAGCGTATCGATGGAATCCATGGTCGGATTATTCCAAGCGGGTCGCGTCGGCTTCAGTCGCCGCGGCCGCAGTGCGGGATTGCAGCGACCTCAACGCTGGCCGCCGAGCCCGAGGTAGCTCTCGATCACGCGCGGATCGTTCGCGAGCTCTCGTGCCGGTCCTTCAAGGGCCACTTCGCCGGTCTCCAGCACATAGGCATGATCTGCAATCTGCAGCGCTGCGCGCGCATTCTGCTCGACGAGCAGGATCGAGACCCCGCGCCGCCTCAGCTCGACGATGATGTGGAAGATCTCGCGCACGATCAGCGGCGCCAGCCCGAGCGAAGGCTCGTCGAGCATCAGCAGCCTCGGTTTTGCCATCAGCGCGCGGCCGACGGCCAGCATCTGGCGTTCGCCGCCGGAGAGCGTTCCTGCCAGCTGCTCGCTGCGCTCCTTCAGCCGTGGGAAGAGCGCATAGACCTCGCCCATCGTCTGCGCGTGGTCGCGGTGCCCCGAGCGGTAGCGCTGGAACGCACCGAGCAGCAGATTGTCCGCGACGCTCATTTCGGCGAACAGTTCGCGCTTCTCGGGAACCAGCGTCATGCCGTGTGCGACGCGACGTTCGATCGAAGCATCGGCCTGCTCCTCGCCGCCGAAACGCACGACGCCGCGCGCGCTGCCGTTGGCGGGCAGCGCACCCATGACCGCGGCGAGCAGTGTCGTCTTGCCGGCGCCATTGGGGCCGATGACGGTGACGATCTGCCCGGCGCCGACCGCGAGGTTCGCGTTGGTCAGTGCCTCGACCTTGCCATAGGCGACCGACAGGTCGCGCACTTCGAGGACGCGTTCTTCACTCATGCGGCCTGTTCCTCGACGCCGCCGAGGTAGGCCTCGAGCACGCGCGGATCGCGCTGCACCTGCTCGGGCAGGCCCTCGGCGATCTTCTGGCCGAAGTCCATCACGGTCACGCGATCCACGAGTCCCATCACGAAGTCCATGTCGTGTTCGACCAGCAGGATCGACAGGCCCTCGGCGCGCAATTTGCGCAGCAGATCCGCCAGCGCCCGTTTCTCGAGGTATCGCAATCCGGCAGCGGGCTCATCGAGCAGCAGCAGGCAGGGGTCCGAACAGAGCGCGCGCGCGATTTCCATGATGCGCTGCTTGCCCAGCGGCAAGGATCCGGCCGGATCGAACATGTGATCGGCAAGGCCGACCCTTTCGATCTGCCGCGCGGCTTCCGCGAGCAGGCGGGATTCGCTGTGGCGATCGAGGCGCCACGCCGCTGTCAGTACGCCGGCAAACAGGCCCGGGTACTCGCGCCGGTGCGCACCGATCGCGACGTTGTCGACGACACTCATCTGCGGCAGCAGGCGAACGTGCTGAAACGTGCGGCTCACGCCCATCAGCGCTATGTCGCGCGCCGGCAGTCCGGCGATTTCGCGCCCCCGAAAGCGCACTGCTCCGCCGGTCGGATCGAGCACGCCCGAAATGAGATTGAACATCGTGCTCTTGCCGGCGCCATTGGGGCCGATCAGTGCTGCAATCTCGCCGGCGCGGACCTGCAGGCTCATGTCGTTTACCGCGACCAGCCCGCCGAAGCGCTTCGTGACGCCGCCGGCGTCGAGCAGCAGGTCGCCGGCGGCCGGCACCGGGCGGCGTTGCAGCGGGGGCAGTTCGGGCCGGATCACCCGGCGTCGATCACGCACCGGCACACGCTTCGTCAGCACCGGCCACAGGCCCTCGGGGGCTCGCTGCAGGATGATGATCATCAGCACGCCGAACACGATCACTTCGAAATTTCCGGCCTGGCCGACGATCTGCGGCAGCAGGTCCTGCAGCCACTGCTTGGACACTGTGATCACCGAAGCACCGAGCAGCGCGCCCCAGACGTATCCGGCACCGCCGATCACTGCCATGAACAGGTACTCGATGCCGACCGGCAGCGAAAACGGCGTCGGATTCACGAACCGCTGCATGTGCGCATAGAGCCAGCCCGAAGCGCATGCCATCAGCGCAGCAAGCACGAAGGCGACCATGCGCGACGCCGAAGTGTTCACGCCCATCGACTCGGCCATCACCATGCCGCCCTTCAGCGCACGGATCGCACGGCCCTCGCGCGAGTCGAGCAGGTTGCGCGTCGTGATCACGCCCGCCATCAGGAAGAGCCAGATCAGATAGTAGATTTCGCGGCCGCTCTCGAGCCGGCGTCCGAACACTTCGATCGGAGGCACGCCGGTGAGACCGGTGTGCCCGCCCAGCATCTCCGAAGTGCCGAAGAGGAATGACAGGCTGATTCCCCAGGCGATCGTGCCGAGCGGCAGGTAATGCCCCGAGAGCTTCAGCGTCAGCGAGCCGAGGACGGCGGCGACTGCGAGGGTCAGCAGCAGGCCGGCAAGCAGCGTCAGCCACGGCGAATCCGCGAGCCAGCCGAGTGCCGGAAGCGCGGTGGAAGTCGTCAGCACCGCAGTCGTGTACGCGCCGAGGCCGACGAACGCGGCCTGACCGAACGACGTGAGGCCGCCGACGCCGGTCAGCAACACGAGTCCGAGCGCGACCAGCGAATACAGCCCGATGTAGTTCGCGAGCGTGATC
>DAINBQ010000224.1:0-5503 GCA_036732825.1 Burkholderiaceae bacterium
GCGACCTCATCGGGTGCCCCCGAATGGTAGAAGTCGGGATCCGCCAGTCGTGCGTCGAGCTCGCGCAGCTCGTCGGCGACCTTGGCCAGTTCGCTCTCGATCTTCGCGAGCCGGTTCTGCAGGGGTTTGCGCGCCGCGGCCAGGCGCTGGCGCTCGGCCGCTTCCTGCTTGCGCTGGTCGCGCCGCGTCGCGCCCTCGCCATCGTCGTTGCTGGATCGTTCCCGCCGGCTCGCGAGCACCAGCGACGCGTAGTCGTCCAGGTCGCCGTCGAACGGACCGACGCGGCCGTCGTGCACCAGCCACAGCTGATCGGCGGTCGCGCGCAGAAGGTGCCGGTCGTGCGAGACGATCAGCAGCGCCCCTTCATAGGACGACAACGCAACCGTCAGCGCCTCGCGGGTTTCCATGTCCAGATGGTTGGTCGGTTCATCGAGCAGCAGCACGTTCGGCCGCTTCCACGCGATCAGCGCCAGCGCGCAACGTGCTTTTTCGCCGCCGGACATCGGACCGATCAGCGAGGTCGCCATTTCACCCGAAAAGCGATAGTTGCCGAGGAAATCGCGCAGCTCCTGCTCGCGCGCGGCGGGAGCGAGCCGCCGCAGATGCGCGAGCGGCGTCTCGTCGGGCCGCAGCTGGTCGAGCTGGTGCTGCGCGAAATAGCCGATCGCGAGTCCCTGGCTGCGCCGCAGTTCGCCGGCCTGCGGCGCGAGTTCGCCTGCAATCGCCTTGACCAGCGTGGACTTGCCGGCGCCGTTGACGCCGAGGATCCCGATGCGATCTCCCGATCGGACCCCAAACTGCACGTGCTCGAGCACATGGCGCTCGCCGTAGCCGAGCGCCATGTCGTCGGCGTCGAGCAGGCGCTCGGGAAGACGCAGGGGCTCCAGGAACTCGAAGCGCCATTCGCGCCGCGCACGCACGGGTTCGATCGCAGTCAGGCGTTCGAGCATCTTGAGCCGGCTCTGCGCCTGCCGCGCCTTGGTCGCCTGCGCGCGGAAGCGGTCGACGAACTTCTGCAGATGGGCTGCGGTGCGCTCGTATTGCCGGGCCGCCGCGTCCTGCTGCCGCTGCTGCTCGAAATAGGCGGCCTCGAACGCCGTGTAGTTGCCGGCATAGCGGCGGATCGAGCCGTCGGCGATGTGCCAGGTGGTTTCCGAGATGCGGTCGAGGAATTCGCGATCGTGCGAGATCACCAGCACCGTCGCCGGCTGCCGCCTGAGCCAGGATTCCAGCCAGACCACGGAATCGAGGTCGAGGTGGTTCGTCGGCTCGTCGAGCAGCAGCAGGTCGGCGGGGCGCATCAGCGCGCGCGCCAGCGCAAGCCGATTGCGCCAGCCGCCCGAAAACGACGACACCGCGCGCGCATGGTCGGAGTCGGCGAAGCCGAGCCCGTGCATCACCGCCATCGCAGAGGCCGTGATCGCGCCTTCGTTCAGTTCCGCGAGCGCCGCGTGTGCATGAGCGAGCCGCATCTCGTCGTGCTGCATCTCCGCCTGCCCGAGTTCGGCGCGAGCGGCGGTCAGCGGCGCATGCCCGCCGAGGACGTAATCCAGCGCCGGTTGATCGACCGCATCGATGTCCTGCGCGACATGGGCGATCCGGGCCGGCGGCGGCGCCTCGATCGTGCCGGCGTCGATGCCGAGCTCTCCCAGTATCGCGGCGAACAGCGTCGACTTGCCGCTGCCGTTGGCGCCGACGAGGCCGATGCGTTCCCCGGGAGGCGCGATCAGCGACACACCGCGGTAGAGCGTCCGCGCACCGCGGGCGACGGCGACATCAATCAGTCTGAGCATGCGTGCCGAGCGTCAGCGATGCAGTCCAGTATCAGTTTCACGCCGGGCCGGCCGCCCGAGCGCCGGCGCCTTTGCGTCGATCGCCTACGGAAGCTCTTCCTGGCGCGCGAGGAACACCATGTCATCACCGGCGCTCGTCGTCAGCCAGGTGAGGGGGATATCACCGAGCGCCTTCTCGACAGCCGCGCGGCCATCGCCAACTTCGACGATCAGCAGGCCGCCGCGCTTCAGGTGTCCGCGCGCCTGTCGCACGATCGTCCGCACCAGGCTCATCCCGTCCACTCCGCCCGCCAGCGCCGCTTTCGGCTCGTGCGAATACTCCTTGGGCAGCTTCGCCATCGCCGCGTCAGTGACATAGGGCGGATTGCAGATGATCAGGTCGTAGCGCTTCGTCGGCACGGCCGCGAACAGATCCGACTTGATCAACGAGATGCGGTCCTCGAAGTGATAGTCGCCAACGTTGCGGCGTGCGACCTGCAGCGCTTCCGCCGATGAATCGACGGCATCGACACGGGCCTTCGTGAAGAGATCAGCGGCCATGATCGCGAGGCAGGCCGATCCGGTGCACAGGTCGAGCACATCGGACACGATGTCCGGATCATCGATCCACGGCCGCAGCTCGTCCTTCAGCAGTTCGGCGATGAACGAGCGCGGAACGATGACGCGCTCGTCGACGTAGAACCTGTATCCCTGCAGCCACGATTCGTTCAGCAGGTAGGCCGCCGGCACCCGCTTCTTCGTTCGGCGGTCGATCGTCTGCAGCAGTTCGTTGATCTCGCCGTGCGTCAGGTAGGCGTCGGCGAAGAATTCCAGCCGCTCGAGCGGCAGGTTCAGCGTGCGCAGCACGATGAAGGCCGCCTCCTCGAAAGCATCGGCCTGGCCATGGCCGAATGCCAGCCCCGCCTCGTTGAAGCGGGTCACCGCGAAGCGCAGGACGTCGCGCAGGGTCCGCAGGTTGGCTTGGGCGTCGATCGACATCGAGGGCGGCGGTCAGGCAAGCAGCAGTTCAAGCGTGCGGCGGTAGATGTTCTTCAAGGGCTCCAGGTCGGCCACCGCGATGTTTTCGTCGATCTTGTGGATCGTCGCATTGGTCGGGCCGAACTCGATGACCTGCGGGCAGACCGTCGCGATGAAGCGGCCGTCCGACGTGCCGCCCGTCGTCGACAGCTGTGTTTCGCGCCCGGCAATCTCGCGGATCGCCCGCGTCATCGCGGCCGAGAGCTCCCCCCGCGGCGTCAGGAAGGGCTGAGCGCCGAGAGTCCACTGCACGTTGAACAGCAGTCCGTGACGGCGCAGGATGGCTTCGATCCGCTGCTTCAGTGAATCCGCGGTCGATACCGGAGCGAAGCGCAGGTTGAAGTCGATTTCGCAGCTGCCCGGAATGACGTTGAGCGCGCCGGTGCCGGCGCGGATGTTCGAGACCTGGAAAGTGGTCGGCGGAAAGAACTCGTCGCCATGGTCCCAGGTTTCGGAGGCCAGCTCCGCGAGCGCGGGCGCGACCTGGTGCACCGGGTTGCGGGCGAGCTGCGGATAGGCGACATGGCCCTGGATTCCGGCGACCGTGAGCCGGCCCGACAGCGAACCGCGGCGACCGTTCTTGATCGTGTCGCCGAGCGCGTCGACCGAGGTCGGCTCGCCGACGATGCAGAAGTCGAGCGTCTCATTGCGTGACTGCAACGCTTCGACCACCCGCACGGTGCCGTCGGTGGACGGTCCTTCCTCGTCGGAAGTCAGCAGCAGCGCCACCGATCCGCGATGCGATGGATGCTGCTGCACGAACTCTTCGGCCGCGACGACAAACGCAGCAATCGAGCTCTTCATGTCGGAGGCGCCGCGGCCATAGAGGATGCCGTCGCTGACCGAAGGCTGGAACGGGTCGGTGCGCCACTGGTCGAGCGGCCCCGGCGGGACGACGTCGGTGTGCCCGGCGAATGCGAAGACCGGCGTAGCGGCTCCGCGGCGCAGCCAGGTATTCGTCACGCCATTGCCCGCGATGGTTTCCGCCTTGAACCCGGAAGTCCGGAGACGATCGGCGATCAACGCCTGGCAGCCGCCATCCTCGGGCGTGACGGACCGGCGCGCGATCAGCTGCTGGGCGAGTTGGAGTGTGGGGTTCATCGGCGCAGTGGGGCAGGAGCCCCGCGAGAGCGGCGCCGATTGTAAGGCAGCGTAGCGCTGCCTCAGATCAGATGTTCAGCGTGAACTCCGAGAACGATGCGTCGGCGCCGGATTCCTCGCGCTGCTTGCGCTCGGCCTGTGACAGCGGTTTGCCCGCATTGTTGATGAACCAGAGCAGGTTGTTCTGCGAATCGGCAGCCGCCAGCGCGTCTTCGCGCGTGATCTGGTCGGCCTGGATCAGCGTGTACAGGCTTTGTTCGAACGAGATGCTTTCGGGTGCGAGGCTCTGCTCCATCGCCTCCTTGATCGCCTGCACGTCGCCGCGCTCGATCAGGTCGGCGATGTGACGGGTATTCATCAGCACCTCGACCGAAGGCACGCGGCCGCCGCGCTTGGAACGCACGAGCCGCTGCGACACAATGGCTTTCACCGCCACCGACATGTCCTGGAACAGCGCCTGCCGCGTCTCGGGCGGATAGAAGCTGATCACACGGTTCAGCGCGTGCGAGCTGTTGGTGGCGTGCAGCGTTGCGACCACAAGGTGTCCGGACATCGCGTAGGCGAGCGACGCGCTCATCGTGTCGCGGTCGCGGATCTCGCCGATAAAGATGACGTCCGGCGCCTGCCGCATCGCGCTGCGCAACGCGGCCTGCAGTGTTCGCGCATCGGAGCCGATCTCGCGCTGGTTGATGATCGACTTCTTGTTGCGGAACAGGAACTCGATCGGGTCCTCGAACGTCAGCACGTGGCCAGTCACCAGCTCATTGCGGTGATCGAGCATCGAGGCGATCGTCGTCGACTTGCCGGAGCCCGCCGCGCCGACCACGAGGATCAGGCCGCGCCGCTCCATGATCAGGTCCTTCAGGACTTCAGGCAGTTGCAGCGCATCGAGCTTGGGGATGTCGTGCGGTATGAAGCGGATCACGGCCGAGATCGAGCCGCGCTGCAGGAATGCGCTCAGGCGGAAGCTGCCGACTCCCTGGACCGGAAGGCCGATGTTCAGCTCGCGCGAATCCTCGAGCTCGCGGAAATGCGCGTCGGTCAGGCGCTCGGCCAGCAGCGAGACGATGGCCTGCGGAGCGAGCCGGTCCTGGTTGATGGGGACGCAAACGCCGTTGATCTTGATCGTGATCGGTGAGCCGACCGACAGAAACAGGTCGGAGGCCTGCTTCTCCGACATCAGGTTGAACATGCGATCAAGCGACATGGGCGTTTCCGGAGTTGCTGCGGGAGCGGACGTGAAACTCGGTGACCAAGCATACGACCCGGGACATGGGATTGCGAATACCGCCGAACGGATGAAAAGGCAGGTCTATCGCCCGGAGCACATCCGCTCGCGGCGCTCAAGCCCGAAACGCGCTCCGCGCTCAGGCGCGCAGAAGTTCGTTGATGCTGGTCTTGGCCCGCGTCTGAGCGTCGACCCGCTTGACGATCACCGCGCAGTAGAGGCTGTATTTGCCGTCGGCGGAAGGCAGGCTGCCGGAGACGACGACGGAACCTGCCGGGACCCGGCCGTAAGTGACCTCCCCGGTCGCGCGGTCGTAGATCTTCGTGCTCTGGCCGATATAGACGCCCATGCTGATCACCGAGTT
>DAINBQ010000225.1:0-5404 GCA_036732825.1 Burkholderiaceae bacterium
GTCGCTGAAGCAGATGAGCGACACCGACGTCGAGGCGCTCTACCTCTACCTGAAGTCGCTGCCGAAGTCCGCCGCCGGGTAAGCGCCGCGGCGGCGGGGCGCGCGATGTGTTGGAGATCGCATTCCGAAGCAAGAACAGGCGCGCGTCAGCGTCAACCTCGCATCGCGCAACTGGCCCTGACAAGGGGTCGGCATTTGCAATAGCAGGGGCAGGCGACAGAGGCCGCCTGTCCCTTTTCCTTGCATCAACGGCGTTCGGTGCTGGTTGCCGCGTTCGCCGTCTTCGCCGCGTCCTTCTGGGCCCGCGCACGCGCATCGCTGGCATCCCACGCGACCAATCGTGCTTCGTTGACGTAGTCGAAGAAGTACAGGTTGTGGACCGGCTTGATGCGCTCGATGAAGCGGCGCAGGACGTCGGGTCCCTGCTCGGCGGCTTCGCAGGCGCGCTTGTCGACCGGGCTCGGCGGGTCATCGCACAGGTAGGCAGCGTGCGAGGTGCCGACAAAGGCCACGCTGATGATCAATGCGGACAACGTGTTGCGCAGGGTGGTGGCATTCATGGAGGGCTCCTCATCGGGTTGCATAGTCGGTGGACTCCGGAGCGCACCTCGATTTCGTTCGCTCCTACTTGAGAGGACGGTAGCGGTCGGCAAAAGCGGACATGCCCGCTGCGTTCAGCGCCAGCGCGTGGCCGGCCCGGCCGGCGAATCAGTGCCGCAGGCTCAGCTCGCCGATCCGGACATCAGCGCTTCAGCCACACCGACAACAGCAGCCGGGCGCGCTCCCAGTCGCGCCGGACGGTGCGGTCGGTGATGCCCAGCGCTTCAGCCACTTCCTGCTCGGTCAGTCCGCCGAAGTAGCGCATCTCGACCACCTGCCGCAGGCGCGGGTCGGTCTTGTCCAGCTCGATCAGCGCATCGTTGATCCGTTCGATCTCGTCGTCGCCGTCGGCGACCTGCTCGGCCACCTCGGTGTTCAGCGTGACGTGTTGCTGCAAGCCGCCGCGGCGGGCGGCGGTCCGCGCGCGCGCAAAGTCGACGATGATCGCGCGCAGCACCTGCGACACGTACGCCATGAAGCGGCCGCGGCTGTCGAGGTCGATGCGGCCGGCGTTGTGCAGCCGCAAGTAGGCTTCGTGGGCGAGCGAGGTCGTGTCGAGCAGCGTGTTGGGGCTGTTCTCGGCGAGGCGGGCGTGCGCCATCCGGTGCAGGTCCGAATACAACAGTTCGAACAGCGCATCGATTGCGGACTTGTCGTCGTCCGCGACCTTGCGCAGCAGCACGGTGATGTCGCTCATCTGGCCTCGCCGGTTCGCCGATGCTAGTGCACAAACTGCGGGCAGGATACGGCGGGGCGCGGCAACCCGGGGGTTCGGCGGCGAGGACGGCAAGTCCGAACCGCGCGGCGCGTCGGCAGACCCTTGCGCCGACGCGCAGCCGGCTATGGAAGGCCTGCTCCGGTTCTCGCCATGTCAGGAAGCCGGCTGCGCCGCGAGGCTTGGTTAACGACAGCCGCCCGATTGCTGCCGGGATCGATGTCCGCTTCGGTGGGCGGATTCCGTCTGTTCAAGTGGAAGCTTCGCGCTGATGATGTCCACTGCTCCCGCGCTGACCGTTGAAGTCTGCGGCTGAACCGGCTGCTGGCGCAGGGGCTGGAGCGCGAGGGCGTGGCTGGAGGCGCTGGGCGAGGACGACCGCCACCTGCGGGCGGTGCTGGTGGGAGCACGCGCGCCGACCGGTTGCACCGGTCGCCGGCGGGATTGTGGAGCCGGTAGGGGGAGGTTACAACGACTCCGCAGGTCGCCGGCCCTTGAATCACCTAGAAAAGATTTCGAGGCTCCCTTGCAACGACACCTTCAGCAGCATGGCCGGCACCTTCCGGCCTGGCTGCCGGTCGTCAATCTGATCGGCCCGGTCCTGATCAGCGTGCCGACGTTTGCCCAGACCCCGGCGGCCGGCACGTCCCCGTCGCTCACGCTCGACAGGGTCCTCGTCACCGGCTCGCACATCCCGCGCAGCGAAGCCGAAACCGCGCTGCCGGTCCAGGTCATCACCCGTGAGGAGATTGACCGCAGCGGCGTTACGACGGTCGAGCAGCTGCTCGAACGCATCCCGAGTAACTTGAACGGTATCAACGCGGCAATGAGTATTGGAAGCGACACCCCGGGCCTGTCGTCAGCAAACCTGCGAGGCCTTGGCTCGGGGTCGACCCTGGTGCTACTGAATGGGCGCCGCCTCGCAAACTATGCCTTCGAGGGCTCCACCGTGGACCTCAACTCGATCCCGTTGGCGGCGGTCGACCGGGTCGAGGTTCTCAAGGATGGCGCTTCCGCCATCTATGGGTCCGATGCGATCGCCGGCGTCGTCAACTTCATCCTGCGCCGCGACTTTGTCGGCGCCGAATTGACGGCCTACGGCGCGCTGACGCAACACGGCGGCGGCAACAGCGGGCTGATGGTCGGCAGCATTGGCCATGGCGACCCGGCGCGCGATGGTTACAACGTGTTTCTGTCGGCCAATTACCAGAAAGACGAGGCGCTGAAAGCCATCGATCGCGACTTCGCGCGCACGGGGTACCGACCCGAGATCGGACTCAAATCGCTCAGCGTCGGGACGTTCCCGGCCAATATTCTCGATGGACGCGACTTACTCAATCCAACCTACCCGCAGGGCTGCACTCCGCCCACCAGCCTGCCGCTTCCACCTGCGGCGTGCGGCTACGACACCGTGACCGCGATCGACATCCTGCCCGCGGTCGAACGGGCCAGCGTGCTGGCGCGCGGTACGCTGAGATTGAGTGCGGACGCGGATCTGTTTGCCGAAGCGCTCTACTCGCGTAACCAGTTCAATACCACCGTTGCGCCGTCTCCCCTTTCGCCCTTTACGATCTACGGGCCGGTCCTGTATCCGGCCGGCGGCCCCTACTATCCGAGCGAGTTTGCCGCTGCCAATGGCCTGTCAGGCGACCTGGCGTTGTTTTATCGCGCGACGGAGCTCGGACCGCGCATCAATGACGTCGACAGCGATGCGCAGCGCTACGCGATCGGCGTCGAAGGGGTCGCCAGAGGGTGGGATTACAACGTTGCTGCTGTCTACAGCCGCAATACGCAGACGAACGAATACGCGAACGGCTACCTTTACGCCAGCAAGCTGATTCCGGCGATGGCGACCGGCCTCATCAATCCGTTCGGCCCATCGGGCCCGGAGGGACAGGCGTTGCTGGCTTCGACGTTATTCCATGGAACTTTGACGTCGTCGGAAGGCACGACTTCGCTCGTCAATGCCTCTGCCTCGCGGGAGATTGCGACGATCCCCGCCGGCCCGCTCCTGCTTGCGCTCGGCGCCGAAGCACGTCGCGAAAAGTTGGCCCTCGATTGGGAGCCGATCCTTCTATCGGGACAGGGCACCAGCGACACGCCGTTGTCAGTCGCCGGCAGCCGAAATGTCTACGCGCTTTTCGCTGAACTGAACGTTCCGATCGTCCGCGGGCTCGATGCGCAACTCGCGGTTCGCTACGACGATTACAGCGATTTCGGCGCGACGACCAACCCGAAGGTCGCGTTGCGGTGGCAACCATTGCCGTCTCTGCTTCTGAGGGGCTCGTGGGGAACCGGATTTCGCGCTCCGCCCTTGTACGACCTTCATCAACCGCCGGTCACAGGTGGCGGCGACGCCATCAGCGACCCTGCGCGATGCCCCGTCACCGGATTACCGGACGATTGCGACGTCTTCTTCTTCGACGTAATCGAAGGCGGCAATCCGAACCTGCGGCCGGAGACCTCGACTCAGTGGAACGCCGGCATCGTATGGGAGCCGGCGCGGGGGCTGACGCTAGGCGTCGACTACTGGAACATTGAACAGAAGAACGTCATCGGTGCGCTGGGCGCCCGGAACGCCGTTGTGCACTACGACAAGTTCGGCTCCCGCTTCATTCGCGGTCCGGTCGACCCTAACTATCCAAATCTTCCTGGACCGATCATCGGCTTCGACAACCGGTTGCTGAATCTCGGCACGACCCAGACGTCGGGAATCGACGTTTCCCTCGCATGGACCGCGCCGCGCGTGGACTGGGGTCGCGTCAGCGTCGCGCTGCAGGGAACCTATGTCATGCAGTGGGACACGCAATTCGATGGCGTCGTCTATGTGTCGCAAGTCGGCACCGACGCCTACGGCCCTGCGAACCCTGCGATTCCGCGCTGGCGCAGCCAGCTCACGCTGAACTGGAACAACGGCCCGTGGGGCGCAACGTTGGCGCAGACCTACACCGCGGGCTACACCGACTTTGCGCCCGGTCCATCGGGCGAGCCCCATGAGGTCGGTGCCTTCGCGCCCTGGGATTTGCAAGGCACCTACAGCGGCTTTCGCGGCTGGCAATTCGTCGCCGGAATTCGCAATCTCTTCGATTCCGACCCGCCTGCTTCCAACCAGCCATTCTTCTTCCAGGCCGGCTACAACCCGCAGATTGCGAGCCCGCTCGGGCGTCTGTTTTATCTGCGTGCAACGTATTCCTGGCACTAGATACGATAACGAAAGTGCCGCGCGGAGGCGGCCCTCGCATTGCGATCAGTGCTCAGCGTGTGGACGGCGCAGCAGCCGCGGCGACCTTCGAGGCGCCGGCGACGAGCCTTTGGTGCAACTTGTAGGGCGACTTGGCCAGCGCGCGCTTCGCTTCAGCCACCATCCAGCGCCCGCGCTTGACCTCGCCACTGGCGATGTAGGCTTGCCCGAACCAGTACTCGGCCTCGGCCGCCCACACACTCTTCGGGTCGCGCCCGAGCCTTAAGCCATAGGACTGGCGCAGCGGCTCGAGTGCTTCTGCCGCGCGGCCGTTGGCGAGCAGCGCGCGTCCGTAGGCCAGATACACATCGGCCGACTCGATGGTGGAAAGCTGCGCCTTAGTCATCAAGGACATCGCCTGCTCGGCCGAAGCCAGCGCCTGCGCGGGTCTCTCCGAATCGAGTTCGGCCAACCCGCGCCAGGCCAGCAGCCAAGGCTGCTGGTCGAAGAGGCCGCCCTTCGCAGGGGCCACCGAGAGCGCTTGGTCGGCTGCGCGTGCCGCTTCGTCGTCGCGCCCGCCGAGGCGCAGGGCCCAGCTTCGGACAAGGCGTAACGTCAGCTCGCAACAAAGAGGTTCGATCAGGAATTGAGCGGCCAGCGCCTCGGCTTCGTCAGTCCTGCCTTGCAGGATCAAAACGTGTACCTCACCCAGCCGCAGCATCCCCATCGTCCGCGACTTGGCCGCCCCCGAAGGCATCGCCGCGGCGTGCACCAAGGCTTTGTCCACGAATTCGGCACATTCGGCGCCCCGCTCGAGGCCGCACACTATTCCCAACACGGTTACAGCCATGTTCGCGAGTCGCCACGGCGAGGGCTCATCGCGCGACGTCGCCATCCTGTACGCGCTG
>DAINBQ010000226.1:0-5379 GCA_036732825.1 Burkholderiaceae bacterium
TCTTCGGCTGTTTTGTCATGATCTCTTTGATCTTCATGCGCTCCTCCTACGCCGCCGTCTTGGCCTTGGCCGATTCCTGGATTTCGACCTTCCGCACTTTCGCTTCGGTTCGCGCGGGCAACGGCACGCTCACCTCGAGCACGCCATCCGTGAAGGTGGCCTTGACGTCTTCAATCTTGGCGCCCTCCGGCAGCGGGACGCTCCGGTAGAAGCTCCCGCACTCGCGCTCGCACCGATAGAACCGCTCCCCCTTCTCCTCGGCCTCGCTTTTTCGCTCCCCGGAAATCGCGAGCTGGCCGTCGGTGACCTCCACTTTGACGTCCTCTTTCTTCATCCCAGGCAAGTCGATCTTCGTCACGAGGCGGTTCTCCTTCTCGAAGACGTCAATCTCGGGGTACCAGCCGACCTCCGAGATGGCTCGCCTCCGCAGCGATGGCCAGCGGAACAACGGCCGCGCGGGCTCACCGAATAACCGGTCGAACTCGGATGTCATCTCGCGCATCAACGCGAACGGATCGCCGAAGAAGCGGCTTGGAACAAGCTCGGTCTCTTTCTTGGGTGCCATGGAACCTCCTTCGCTGCATCGAATTAGATCCGCTGATGGCGGATCGAGAATCTACACGACGATGGCGCCACCTCCTCTTCCTGAGTTCCCGCGCCTCACGCACGCTTGGAGCTCGCGGCGCGGAGGTACCGCGTGAACCAACTCGCGGCCAGATCCGCGACCTGGTCGAGCGTGCCTGACTCCTCGAAGAGATGTGTGGCACCGGGCACGATTTCGAGCTCCACGTGCGCGCGCATCTGACGCATCGCCTCGCGATTGAGTTCGATCACCGGCTCGTCGTAGCCCCCGACGATGAGGAGCGTCGGCGCCTTGACGCGGGCAAGCGCTTCACCAGCGAGATCCGGACGGCCACCACGCGAAACGACCGCTGCGATGGTGGCCGGCCGCTCGGCCGCCGCAATCAACGCCGCCGCGGCACCAGTGCTCGCGCCAAAGCACCCGATCGGAAGCCTCCCGATATCCGCCCTGGTCGCCGCCCAGTCGGCGGCGGCGCTCACACGCGGTCCGAGCCGTGCGATGTCAAATCGATATTCCGCCGTCCGTTCGTCGATGGCCTCTTCCTGCGCTGTGAGCAGGTCCAGCAGCAGCGTTGCGAAGCCGCGCTCGCCGAGAAACTCCGCGACCTGACGGTTCCTGCTACTGAAGCGGCTACTGCCGCTGCCGTGCGCGAAGACGACGAGTCCCTTCGCGCCTGCCGGCACGCGCAGATCGGCGTTCAACGTGTCGGCGCCGGCGGGAACCTCCACGGCCTCGATTGCGGCGGTCTTGTTCATGACTGTCCTCGCTGTACGATGAAGCGATTCGACGTGACTTGCTCTCCGGTGGCTCCGTTTCAGGGCACCGGGCAGCAAGAGCAACAGGCATTCCCTCTGAGATCGCGATGTTGTCGGAGGACTTCCGCGAGCAGTACTGCGATAGGTCGACTCGCCAACTGCCAGCTCGTGCGGAATTCTCGGCGCACACGCCGGAAAATGTCCAACTCAACCTTGGAGCGGAATCAATCCTCGCTTTTGACGTTCTCGGCGCGCGGCCCTTTCGGCCCTTCGCCGACGTCGAAGCTGACGGATTGTCCCTCTCGCAACCGATCGAACGTGTCGCCCGGACATGCGGAACGATGGAAGAAATATTCGGCACCACGGTCTGCGCCGATGAATCCGAATCCCTTATCTCTGACCAGCCGCTTGATCGTGCCGCTCATGCGCGCCATGAGTGTCCTCGCTGTTGTTCGCCGACAGCATCGCCAGCAGCAGAAGGCGCATGCACTTCCTGGACCTGCCTGCTGAGCACGCGCCACTATGTGTCGGGCTCTCCCACCGTGGCATTCGGTGGAATCCCTGGCCGCGGATTGCGCTACCGGAGGCTTCGCCGGCGCGTCACGTTGACCACTGCATCGTGGAGCAGGCCGTTGGACGCGATCAGTCCTCTGTTTCGCAACAGGTGACGACCAGTCGTGAAGTCGAGCGGCAGACCGTCAAGATCGGTCACACGTCCGCCGGCTTCCTCGACGAGCAGCGCGCCGGCAGCCTGATCCCAGATCGCTTCCCGATACTCCCGATCGATCGGAATACGCATCAGAAGTTCGGCAGCGCCAGCGGCGAGCAGCACCTGCTTCGTTTGACCGTCCATCAGAACAGGTGACGCAGCACTGCGGAGCGCGCCAAGAACATGGTGAAGTTCGTCGACGTCGCTGTGACGCGATTCGCGGGAGTGCAACGCCCGTGTCTTTGCCGGATTGGATTCAGTGGAGACTAACAAGCGCGTCAGTCGGCCGCTGTCTAATGGCATCCACCATGCGCCTCGATTCCTGACCGCGATCGCAACTCCGCCGGCCGCGTCGCTTTCCACCGCAGCCAGGACCGCGTGGTCCGAAACATCGGCCTGTGAGGCTGGCGCTGTGGTGATTGACAGGCGTGGACATCCGACGACACCGATCTCGACTGTCCCGCCGACGACAAGTGCCAAGGCGATGACGTATTGCCCACCACGCAGGAGTCCCTTGGTGCCGTCGATCGGATCGAGCGTCCAGAAACGGCGGGCACAGGCACCGCGTCCACGATCGATCCATGCCAACACTTGCTCTCTCTCGGCGTCAGTGCGTGGTACCATCTGGCCAACCAGCCGCAGCACCTGCTCGCGGACCTGGCTCACCGCATCGCCTCGAAGTACGCTCGCGTCTTCCTCAGCCACAAGCGGATCCCCGGAGAAATGGCGCGCGAGTCGTGATGCGACGAACGCCTGTACGACGAAGTCCGCTACCGTAACCGGCGACCCGTTCGCCTTGGTGAACGTATACGCAATCGCGCTGGGCTCAGCGCTGCGCATGAAGCGGACGGCATCGCGAACCACTTCACTCGCGACCACGACGACTGGACCGAGAGAGTCCACGTGCACAGAATGACGGCTCTGTTGCTGGCGCCTGAGCGGACTTCATGCCGCGCGGGCTGCGCGCGACAGAGCCATCACAACCATGTCGTCTGTAACTTCAGAGAAGTCGTCAAAGAACTGGCCAACGGCGTAGAAGTCAGCCGGGGCATGCAGGCAAAGCACCTCATCCGCTTCCGCCTCGATCTGCCTAAGTGATTGAGCAGGCGCGACGCCGATGGCCACGATGAGCTTGCGTGGCTTGCGTGCGCGTACGGACCGAATCGCCGCGAGCATCGACGATCCGGTGGCGATCCCGTCATCGACAATCACGACGATACGGCCAGCCGGATCGATGGCCTTCTGGGCGCGCGTGTACATCTCGCGCCGAGCGCGAATGACGCCTTGCTGCGTGCGGATTTCGTCCCGCAGGTACTCCTCATCCGCAACGTCGAAGTAGCTGCCTTTCAGGATGGATCCGGCTTCGTCCACGGCGCCAATCGCCAGCTCGGGTTGTCCTGGTGCCCGCAGCTTTCGCACGAGCACGACATCGAGTTCGCCCTCGAGCGCGTCCGCGATGATCCGAGCCATGGGCACCGCACCGCGGGGTACACCCAGGATCAGAGGATTCTGGCCCTTGTACGCGGCCAGCCGTCCGGCCAGTTGTTTCGCCGCCTCCTCGCGATTCTTGAAACGCATGGCATCGACTCCAGGCTCTGTATGCGAGCTAATACGCGAGGTACACCATGGCCAGAATGAGGATCAGCACCACGAAGAGCATGGTCCACGTGCCCCATCCGACCGTCCGCAGTTGGGTTGGCATCGCTCCTACTCCTTCCCAGTCCACCTGTATTCACGCGACCTGCGTCAGCGTCACGCAGCGACTTTCTTCCTGGTCGAGATGCGGAAGATGGCGTATGCCGGACACCAGCCCGCGAGTCCAGTGATCAGGGCTATCGCTCCAATCACGAGCAAGACGATGCTGACTGTTCCGGGCCAGGTCACCCACGCGGCATACCCGAGGGCAAGGGCCACGAGAACCCTGATGACGCGATCCCATGTGCCTTCATTGGTGAACGTCATGGCTGGCTCCTTTCTCCCTGACGGGGTGGCAATTGGCATACCAGGTACGGTGGATGTGAATAGCCGCCGACTGTTTAGGATTCGATGATGTCGGAGACAACGTCTGAATTTTTCGCAGGGCTTGGGCAGAATTCCCCAGCGCGAACGTAATGCCCGCGTCTTCTCGGCTCGCGTCGACTCCCTCGAATGCTGGTACCTCCCTTGCCTCACTGGCTCCATACGCTGGCCGCAGCCCGGCGGCTACGCCGCAGCACGCAGGGAGGCAACCGTGGCGACGACCGTGGTGAACCCGACCTTCAAGGACGCCCAGTGGTTGTCGGACCATGCCGGAGGCGAAGGCATGGTCGTCAGCTGTTATGCCGACACATCACCGTCTGGAATACGCCCGCTCTGGCACGAACATCTGAAGAACGAGGTGAAACGGATCGACGAGACGCTGTCGGGCGATCCTGCAGCGACCCACGCGTTTCATCGACACATCGCCGCGATCGAAGGCGTGTTGTCGAGCCGCCGCACGGTGAGCGCCCGTGGCATGGCGATCTTTGCGGCATCTCAGCGCAACCTTCTCCAGGCATACGCCCTCGCCTCAGTGGTGCCGAACCGGCTCGTCATCGACGAAGAGCCATATCTGGTTCCGCTTCTCGAGCTGCTCCATCGACAGCGCCGATATCTGGTCGTGCACACCGATACGCATCGGGGCCGGCTCTACACCGCGGTTCCGGGCGAGGTGCACATGATCGAGGAAATCGAGGAGCCTGTTCCGAAGCGGCACCGCGCGGCGGGCGAGCTGTGGGGGAAGCAGCAGGCCACGATCGCGCGCCATCGCGAGGACCACATCGCGCACTACCTCAAAGGTCTCGCAAGCGAGATCGAGCGTGCATGGCCCGAAGAACGGTACGACGGCATCGTGCTGCTCGGCGAACATGAGGTGCTGGAGAAACTTCGCACGTATCTCCCAGAAGCACTGGGGTCGCGCGTGGCTGGAGAGGCGCCGCACGCGTGGGTCGGACGCCAGACTCCGCTCGTGTCGAAGATCGAGTCGATCCATGCGGAGGCGCTACGCGACCAGGAGCGGCGACTCTTCGAAGACATCAAGCGGCGGCTGCTGGAAGATCACCAGATCGCGACCGGCCCGCAGGCCGTCATCGACGCGATTGAGAACGACCAGATCGGACACTCAGGCTGTGTCGTCATGGAGTCCGACAGGGGCGAGGTCGGATCGCGATGCACCAGCTGCCGCACACTGCTCGCGCAAGCCGTGAGCGAGTGCCCATCGTGCCACGCCAGATGTGAGAAGACGAATCTCTGGCAGGCCATCGCTCTGTCGGCCTCGAACAAGCACGTCACGGTGCACTTCGTCGACCCAGGAC
>DAINBQ010000227.1:0-1832 GCA_036732825.1 Burkholderiaceae bacterium
GCCACGTAGGCGAGGTCGAGCGCGGCTGCGCCCGGCCTCCGGATGCCCGCCGTGTGTTCGGTGACGCTCTTGAACATGCCGACATATTCATCGAGGTGCTCGAAGCTGCGGAACGGGAAGCCGGTGCCGATCAGGCACTCCGCGAGGCGGTCGCGCTTAGAGACGCGGATCCGCCGCTCGTTGAGGAACGCGCCGCGGCCGCGCGTCGCCGTGAACAGCTCGTTGCGCGTCGGGTCGTAGACGACGGCCTGCGTGATGTGCTCGCGATGGCGCAGCGCGATCGACACCGCATATTGCGGAAAGCCGTGGATGAAGTTGGTCGTGCCATCGAGCGGATCGATGATCCACGTGTACTCGGACTTGCCGCTCGCGCCGGACTCCTCGGCCAGGATCGCATGGTCCGGATAGGACTTCGTCAGCAGCTCGACGATCGCCTGCTCGGCGGCCCGGTCGACTTCGGTGACGAAGTCGCTGCGGCCCTTGCTCGCGACACGCACGAGTTCGAGATCCAGGCTGGCGCGGTTGATGATCGCGCCGGCCTTGCGCGCGGCCTTGACGGCCGTGTTCAGCATCGGGTGCATGGGGAGGCGCGCGGATCGGCGTGACCGGCGGCGATTAGACTAATCGCGAAGTTTAGTCGAACGCCACCTGCCCGCCGCCCAACGTGTCGTCAAGCTCCTTCGAACGTGTCCGCTTCGTGCTGGTAGCGCCGAGTCATCCGGGCAACATCGGCGCCGCGGCGCGCGCCGTCAAGACGATGGGGTTCCGGCGGCTCGTGGTCGTCGCGCCGCGCCACCGCGATTTCCGTGAACAGCCGGACGCGATTGCGCTGGCTACCGGTGCGGCCGACGTGCTGGCCGCGAGCGCGAGTTGCGATTCGCTGGTCGAGGCGCTCGCGGGCGTGACGACCGCCTATGCGATGACCGGCTACGACCGTCAGTTCGGCCCGATTCTCGTAGACCTGCGCAGCGCGACTCGCGCCGCCGCGGAGCAGCTCGAGGCGGGCAGCAGCGCCGAAGTCGCCTTCGTGTTCGGAACCGAGCGCGCCGGCCTGGCCAATGAAGACATCGAGCGCTGCCAGGTCTGCTGCGCGATTCCGGCCGACCCGGCGTTCTCATCGCTGAATCTCGCGCAATCGGTGCAGGTTGCCGCCTATGAATGCCAGCTTGCGCTCAGGGGCACCGAAGTGCACGCAGGACAGCGCAGGTTCGCGGCAGACGAGTTGCCGGCGCCGGTCGATGCACTCGAAGGCTTCTATGTCCACCTGGAGCAGGCACTCTCCGCCATCGGGTATCTGGATCCGGCCGAGCCGAAGCGCCTGATGGCGAGGCTGCGCAGGCTGATCAATCGCGCCCGGCCGACGCCGACCGAACTCGACGTGCTGCGCGGAATCGCGGCGGCGATCATCGAATCACGCAGCGAACGCGCCGGGCGCAAAAGGAAGTCGGGCTGACGCCATTACAATCGTTCGAACGTCATGCCGCGACGGCCCCGATCGTTGCGATTCCCATGTTCAGCCGCCTGCGCGAAGACATCGACTGCATCCTCGAGCGAGATCCCGCCGCGCGATCGCGCTGGGAGGTGCTGACCTGCTATCCGGGGTTGCATGCGCTGTGGATGCACCGGTTGGCGCATGCCTGCTGGAACCACGGGATGCGCTGGCTCGGCCGCTTCGTTTCACACCTGTCGCGCTTCCTGACCGGCATCGAGATCCATCCGGGCGCGCGGATCGGGCGCTTCGTGTTCATCGACCACGGCATGGGAATCGTGATCGGAGAGACCGCGGAAATCGGTGACGGCTCGACGATCTACCAGGGCGTGACGCTCGGCGG
>DAINBQ010000227.1:1932-5352 GCA_036732825.1 Burkholderiaceae bacterium
GCGGCATCGTCGAGGTCCCAGTCCGGCAGCACCCAGCGCTCGGCGAGCCCGCCATCGATCGACACAACATGCGCCGCCGGGCGGTGTGTATGACCGTGGATGATCCGGCGCACGCCGGTCGCGTGCAGCGCGGCGTCGACGGCTTCCGGCGTGACGTCCATGATGTCCATCGCCTTCACCGACTTTTCCGTTTCGCTTTGCATGCGTGCGCCGCGGGCGACCGCGATCCGCTCGTCCAGCGTCTTCCCGAGGAAATCGCGCTGGAACTCCGGATTGCGGACCATCGCCCGGAACTGCTGGTAGGCGACGTCACGCGTGCACCAGGCGTCGCCGTGCGAAAGCAGTGTCCGCTCGCCGGCGACCTCGACGACGATCGGGTCCGCGAGCAAAGTTCCGCCGGTCGCCAGTGCGAAGTCATGCCCGAGCAGCGGGTCGCGATTGCCATGCATCAGCAGCAGTCGCTGCCCGCGCGAGGTCGCGCCTGCCAGCGCCGCAACGACCGGCTGCACCGACGGCAACGCGTCGTCGCCGATCCAGAACTCGAAAAGGTCACCGAGGATCACGAGTTCGCGGTGGCGCGGCGCGTCTTCGCGCATGAAGCGCAGGAAGCGCTGCGCGGTGCGCGGCCGCGTGCTCGTCAGGTGGAGGTCGGAGATGAATACAGGATCCGCCAGCGGTGCAATCGTCGCTGCGACCGCCAGCGCCGGCGGCGGTTCCTGCAATGACACTAGATGATCTCGGCTCGTTCGATCAGGACGTCGACTTCGGGCACGTCCTGATGCGCGCCGTGGCGGCCGGTGCGGACCCCCTTGATCTTGTCGACGGTCTCGAAGCCCTCGATGACCTTGCCGAAGACGCAATAGCCCCAACCCTGCGCCGACGGCGCCGTATGGTTCAGGAAGTCGTTGTCCGCGACATTGATGAAGAACTGGGACGTGGCCGAATGCGGTTCGCTGGTGCGGGCCATCGCGACCGTGTACTTGGCATTGCGCAGACCGTTGCGCGCCTCGTTGTCGATCGGATCCTCGGTCGTCTTCTGCCGCATTCCCGGCTCGAAACCGCCGCCCTGGATCATGAAGCCGTTGATGACCCGGTGAAACAGCGTGCCGTCGTAAAAACCCCGGCCGGCATAGGCCTCGAAGTTTGCTGCTGTCTTCGGGGCGCGTTCATGATCCAGCTCGAGCGTAATCGGGCCGAAGTTCGTGTAGAGGCGAATCATTCCTGCTCCTGGAGGATTGAGGCTTACTTGACGACGCGCGCGGTCTTGATGACGACCGGCGTCAGCGGGACGTTCTGATACGGGCCGCGGGTGCCGGTCGGCGCCGCCTTGATGCGGTCGACGACGTCCATGCCCGAGACGACCTTGCCGAACACCGCGTAACCGTTGCCGTCGGGGCTCGGATAGTCGAGTCGCGGATTGTCGACGACGTTGATGAAGAACTGCGCGCTTGCGGAGTTCGGATCGCCACGGCGCGCCATCGCGATCGATCCCCGCTCATTCTTGAGCCCGTTCTGGCTTTCGAGCGGGATCGTCCCGCGCGTGGGCTTCTCGGTCATGTCGGCCGTGAAGCCGCCGCCCTGGATCATGAAGGTCGGAATCACACGGTGGAAGACCGTGCCGTTGTAATGGCCGGCGCGCACATAGGCCAGGAAGTTCTCCACCGTCTTGGGCGCCTTCTGCGGCGCCAGTTCGATGACGATCGAGCCTTCGCTCGTCTCGAGCGCAACACGCGGCGCGTCCTGCCCCGCGGCGCTCCCGATCGCCAGTGCAGCGACGGCGGCAAGCATGGATTGAATGACCTTCATCGAGCTCCTCGCAGGTAGTTTTCAGCGGGAGCGTGTCTTGGAGACAAGCTCGCGCGAGAGTGAAAGTTTGGCGGACAGCGCCCGGTTGCCGGGTTGCAGCGTGGCAGCACGCTGGTAGGAGTCCGCCGCCATCTGCAGATAGACGTCGCCGAGATTCTCGTGCGCCGTCGCGTAATCGGGTCGAGCGGTCAGCGCCATCTCCAGCGCAGCGCGCGCGCGATCGAGCTGCCCGTCGGCGGCGTACAGCACCGCGAGATTGTTGTAGGGCTCCGGCAGCTCGGGGAAGTCCTCTGTCAGCTGCTGGAAGACCGACCGGGCAGCGGCGGGGTCCTTCAGTTCGGTCAGGATGACGCCACGCACGAAACGCATCTGCGCGTCGCGCGGATTCTTCGCGAGATGATCATCGGCGCGGCTCAGCGCCTGTTGCGGCTGGCCGGACGACAGCAGCTTCTGTACCTCCTCGAGCGGGGCCGGAGTAGCCTGCGGCGTCATCAGGTCGCCGACCGATTGTGCCGGCGACTGCGCCCGAACGCTGCCGACGGCGCAGACAAGCGCGAGGGCTGCCACAGCAGCGGACAGAAGTGAATTGAATGACATTGGACCGGCAAGTGCGGCCATGCAGGAGTGATTCCGCTCGATGGCCACTGATATACTGCGTTCGATTCTACAACTCGCCTATTCTGAAGCGCTTGCCCCTCGAAATGTCCGACCTGCGCTGTTGACCCGTCTCGCTTCCGGTCTGGTCCTGCGCTCGCATTTCCCGTCCGCCTCAGCGGACGCCTCACCCGGGGTGGTGTTCCCATGACGATCGAGATCTACAACACGCTGACGCGGCGCAAGGAAGCGCTGGTCCCGCTCGAACCTGGGCACGTGCGGATGTACGTCTGCGGTGTCACCGTCTACGACTACTGCCACATTGGACATGGCCGGACATTCGCCGCATTCGACGTTGCGCAACGCTGGTTGCGCGCGCGTGGATATCACGTCACCTATGTGCGCAACATCACCGACATCGAAGACAAGATCATCAAGCGCGCAGCCGAGCGAGGCGTCACGCCGGCCGAGCTGGCGCAGCAGTACACGCAATACATGCAGGAAGACCTGATTGCGCTCGGCTGCGCGACGCCTGACCAGGAGCCGCGCGCGACGGACTACGTCCCGCAGATGCTCGGCATCATTGAGCTGCTCGAAGAGGACGGGTTGGCGTACCAGGCCGAAGACGGCGACGTCGACTTCGCGGTTCGACAATTCCCCGGCTACGGAAAATTGTCCGGCAAGTCGCTCGACGAGTTGCGGGCCGGTGAGCGCGTCGCGGTCGATCGCGCCAAGCGCGATCCGCTCGACTTTGTGTTGTGGAAGCGCGCGAAGGCGGGCGAGCCACAATGGCCGTCACGTTGGGGCGCCGGAAGACCCGGCTGGCACATCGAGTGCTCGGCGATGGCGAGCGAACTGCTGGGCAGAAGCTTCGACATTCACGGCGGCGGGCCGGACCTCGTCTTCCCGCACCACGAGAACGAGATCGCGCAGAGCGAGGGCGCGTTCAAGCAGCCGTTCGCGAGCATCTGGATGCACAGCGCGGCGCTGCGGGTCGGCGACGAGAAGATGTCGAAGTCG
>DAINBQ010000228.1:0-5348 GCA_036732825.1 Burkholderiaceae bacterium
CGTTCAGCGCCGAGAATGCGACGCGTCGACTTCTGAACGGCGCTTCTGAACGGCGCAACAACCAGCAGGATGAAACCCGGATGAGACTTCTTGGAATCGAACTGAACGCTCCGTCGCTTGCAGGCCTGCTACGCATGCTCGGATTCACGCTGGCAGTCGTCGCGCTGGTCGAGATCATCGATTCGCTGACCCACGCCGCGTGGTCCAGCGAAGCGTCGCTGTCGTTCATCGTCGGCGCGTTTTCGGGATTCCTGCTGACCGAGTGTGGAGCGAGCTTCTCGAAGCACGGCTGGCGCGCGTTCGCGCTGTTCCTGCTCTGCGGCAGCGTAGTGTTCGGCGCCTACGATCTGGTGCTGGCCAACAGCTAACCGCCTGAATCGAGCCGTTTCCGGCTGACCAGAACCCCATCGCCGTCCGCATACAGCCAGTCGCCAGGCCGTATCGTTGCGCCAAGAAAGCTGACTGCGACATCGAATTCCCCGGCGCCGCGCTTCACGGACCGCCGCGGATCCAGGCCGAGCGCCCGCACCCCGATCTCGCAGGCGTCGATCTCGCCGGCATCGCGGACGGCACCATGGATGACCGCACCGGCCCACTGATTGTTCGCCGCCGCCGCCGCGAGGTTGCCGCCCAGGACTGCGCAACGCAGACTGCCGCCGCCATCGACGACCAGCACGCGCCCGCCGCCCGGTGTCTTGACGATGTCTGCCAGCAGCGAGTTGTCTTCGAACAACTTGAGTGTCACGACCGGGCCGTGAAACGCCGCGTGTCGACCGAGCGCTATCAGGCCCGGCTGCAGCACGGCGACGCTGCCGTCGGCGAGCAATTCCGGATGCGCATCGCACAGATCCGACGTCGCGGGCGATTTCATCTTCACGCTAGGTCGCAATCGCGGTGGCACGCGCCGTGGTGCCGACCCGCAACGCGGTCAGCAGCGACGCCCCCTGCAGCACTGCAACGGCGATCAGAGCGGCGTTGAACCGGCCGGCATCGAGCAGCGGGCCGAACAGCAGAGGCGATGCCGCCAGCCCGACGTCGAGCCCCGAGTAGACGAAACCATAGACTCGGCCGAACGACGTCTTGCCGAACTGGCTGGTGGCGGCACGCCGCACCAGCAGGTCGCGGTTCGGACCGGCGAGGCCGACTCCGAACCCCATCACGATCATCAATGGCAGCAGCATGATCGTCGGCACGGCGGCGGACGCAAGCAGCAGTGCCATCAGCGCTGCCAGCGAGAGCGCAATGGCAATCACACGGTCGTTGCGATTGCTGCGCGCCGCGACGAAGCCACCGGTGATCATTCCGGCCGCGCTGCCGAGCAGATAGGCGGTCAGCCCGCCGGTCGCAAGCGCGAGCGAGACGCCGTAGACGTTGCCGAGGATCGCCGGCGAGTAGTTCTGCAGGATTCCGAATGCCGCCGTCGTCAGGAAGAAGAATCCGAAGCAGAGCCAGACGGCACCGGATGCGAGAAATGCGAACTGATTCGGCGGGGCAGCGGCGGCCTGCGCGGAGTGCGTAACCACCGCTTCTGCGGCGACGTCACCGAGCACCGAGCGGCGGCTCCAGAGGATTACAAAGACGACCAGGCCCACTACAGCCGCGGAGTACCCGGCCGCCTGCCAGCCCGCCACACCCGCGATTCCCGCCATGAAGACCGGAGCCGCGGCCCACCCGAGGTTCCCCGAGAGGCCATGGACAGAGAACGCGTGACCGAGCCGCGCCTGCGTGACGCGGTGGTTCAGGAGCGTGAAGTCGGCGGGATGGAAGATGCTGTTGCCGAGGCCCGCCACGGCCGCGGCCAGGATCAGCATCGGATAACTGCCCGCCGCTCCGACCACGAGACCGGAGATCGCGAGCATGCCGATGCCGAACAAAAGCACCGGCCGCGCCCCGATACGGTCCACGACGAATCCCGCTGCCGCCTGGCCGATGCCGCTGATCGTGAAGAAGACCGTCATCAGCAGGCCAGCCTCCGTGTACGTCAGCGAAAAGTCCTTCATCAGCCACGGGAAGAGCGGCGGCAGCATCAGATGGAAGAAGTGCGATGTGCCGTGCGCGAGGCCGACCAGGCCGATGACTTCGGCGTCGTGGTGAACCGGGCTGGGCGAGGCGGAGGGAGAAGCGAGCGAACTCATGAACCGGATCGGTCGGAGGTCGGGTGTCGGGCGAATGTATCAGAGGGGGCGCGATAATCGCCGACCGGAGCAACCATGCGAACTGCCGTCCTATGCCTCGTCGCCGGCCTGCTGGGCCCGGCCATCGCACACGCACAGTCTCCGTACGTGGCGATGCGCATCATCGCGATCAACGACTTCCACGGACATCTCGAGGCGGGGGACAACGCAGTCGCGGTTCCGGATCCGGCGGACCCGGGCCGCTCGCTGTCACTGCGCAGCGGCGGCGCCGCCCATCTCGCGACCCGCATCGCACAGCTTCGGGCGGAGCACCCAGCGGCCGTCGTCGTGTCGAGCGGGGATCTGATCGGGGCCTCCCCTTTCGTTTCCGGAATGTTCCACGACGAGCCGACGATCGAGGTGATGAATGCAATTGGCATCGACGCCAATGCGGTCGGCAATCATGAGTTCGACCGCGGCGTGGCGCAGTTGCTGCGGATCGCGCATGGCGGATGCGACACGACTGCGACGGAGCGCCAGTCGTGCGCCGGCGTCGGCCGCTACGCCGGAGCCCGCTTTCCGTTCCTGGCGGCAAACGTCTTCAAGCGCGACGACGAAAAACCGCTGATGCCGGCGACTCTGGTACGTGAGATCGGAGGCGTCCGGATCGGATTCATCGGCGCTGTGACGCGCTCGACGCCGGGCATCGTCGTGCCGAGCGGCGTGGCCGGCGTGCGCTTCCTGCCAGAGGCCAGGGCGCTGAACGACCACGCGCGCGAGCTGCAGGCGCGCGGAGTGCAGGCGATCGTCGCCGTCGTGCACGAGGGCGGCGATGCGGACGGTGGCTTCAACGAGTGCCGCAATCCGCGCGGTGCGATCTTCGACATCGTGCGCAAACTCGATCCGGCAATCGATATCGTGCTCTCTGCGCATACGCATCGCGGCTACAACTGCGTCATCGACGGCCGTATCGTGATCCAGGGCGCGTCGTTCGGGCGTCTGGTGTCGGTCGTCGACCTCGAGGTTGACCGCGCCACCGGCGACGTCGTGCGTGACCGCAGTCGGGCGCGCAATCATCCGGTGCCGAACGGGCTCGACGGGAACCCGCGCCTGCGCGCCGCCTATCCGCCGCTGGCGCCCGAACCGCGCGTGGCGGCGATCGTCGAGCGCTATCGGGAGCGCGCTGCGCCGCTTGCGCAACGCCCGGTCGGCCGCATCGCTGGTCCGTTCTATCGGCGCGCGTCGGCGGGCGGGGACCACGCGTTGGGTCGCCTGATCGCCGATGCGCATCTCGCCGCGACCCGTTCGAACGGCGCCCGGATTGCATTCACCAATCCGGGCGGAATCCGCACCGATCTGCGTGCGAGTTCGCCGGACGGCGGTATTACCTACGCCGACGCCTATGCAGCGCAGCCATTCGGCAACAACCTGGTGACGCTGACGCTCAGCGGTGAACAACTGAAGCTTCTGCTCGAACAGCAATGGAGTGCCACGGAGCCCGGCCGGGTGCGCATCCTGCAGCCGTCCACCGGCTTCACCTACACCTGGGATGCAAGTCTCCCGCACGGGAGCCGGATCGTTTCCGATTCGATGCGCCTCGACGGCCGCGCGATCGATGCCGACCGTCGCTACCGCGTGACCGTCAACAGCTTTCTCGCTGCCGGCGGCGACGGTTTCCGCGTCCTGCGCGAAGGCACCGAACGGACTGGCGGCGCACTCGACATCGACGCGCTGACTGTGTTCCTGCAGACCGAGTCGGCACTGCGTCCGCTCGCTCCCGACCCGACAGCGCGCGTCGGGCGCCGGGGTTGACGCGCCGGGAGTGCGATAATTCGTTTCTTCTCAAATTGCAGGAAATCCTCTCATGCGCCGACCCCGCGTCAGCTCGCGCGCCCGCCAATCCGCCGACGCCGAAACCCTGGTCAAGATGGCCCGCCGCCTGTCCGAATCAGGCAGCCGTCTTGAGGATCAACTCTGGCAGCGGCGCTTGATCGAACTGGTCAACGATCGCCTGGTTCGCCGCAACGACGACGCGATCGAATCGGCGCTCGATGATCTCGCGCGCACCAGCCAGCGCGCCTACGACGACCTGGCGGATCTCGCCGAGAGCTGCGCCGAGGCGACCGTGCTCGAGATCGACGGGCGCCCGCACGATGTCCTGCTGCTGGCGCTGCCGCTGCTCGCATGGTCGCGCTATCGGCTGCCGACGACGACCCTTTCGCCCGGCGTGGTGGACGCGCTGCGCGCGCACTGCAGCGGCCATTTGCTGGCGCGTGATGCGCGGGTCGCCCTCGCCGACTTCCTGTTCTCGATCGATCAGTTGCCCGAGGCTTTCGCCGACGTGCGCAAGCTCGTCGAGCAGCTCGGCGACGCGATTGTCGAATCGGTGACGCTGCACGTCGACCCGAAGAAGCTGCGCGAACCCGTCGCAATGCTCGCCGACACGCGCTACGTGCTGGCAGCCATCGCGACACCGCAGGGTGCTCCGCTGTTTCACTGGCAGGAGGTCGGCGTCGATCCGGACGCCAAGATCGCTGCGTTGACGGCATTCCGTGAACAGGCGGCTGCCGTGCTGCAGCCGGTGCTGACGGGCTGCCGCTTCCGTCTGCTGTCGCCCAATGCGTTCCACGCCGCACTGCGATTCGCGGATCGGGAACTGCGCGAGTTCTCGCTCGAAGCCGCCGTGTCCTACCTGAAGCTCGCCTATGACTTCGCGCCGGCGTCGCTCTCGGCCGCCTATGGCGCCTTCGAGGATCCAAGCGGCGGGTCGGGCGCCGAAGTCCGCATCGGGCTCGCCAAGAGCGCGAACGAGGACGAGGTCGTCGAGGGTGTCGTCTGGCCGCTGCTCGGCGACGACGAAGAGCAGACGATGGAAGAAGTCGAAAAGGCGCTTCGCACACTGGGAATCGGACACGCGGTCGGCCATTCGCACCGCTTTCCGCTCGAGTTCTGTGACGACTGCGGCGCGCCGCTGTTTCCCAATGCGGCCGGCCACGTCGTGCACGCCGAGCCCCCCGAAGAAGCCGAGGATCGGCCGGCGACGCCTTTGCATTGAGCGCCTCGGGTGTACGCGATGGCTTCGCCATCGCACGTGCACCCTCGGCGAGACGCGCGCTGCGCACGCGCTTGGGTTAGTCGGTCGAGCTTGGGGCGGCCCGGCGCTCGGCCGAGCAACAATGTCAACGGCACTCACCCTGACACTCTCGCCGAGCGAGAGGGGATCCGGCACCCCAC
>DAINBQ010000229.1:0-5333 GCA_036732825.1 Burkholderiaceae bacterium
CAACGCGTTGCCGTACTCTACGAGAGATCAGAGCGTTTTCACACACTCTCGGCCACGAGCGGCCGTCAAGTGGGTTGACGCGATTGTCCGCAGAGCGGACATAGCTCTGATCTGAGCTGGCTCCTTCAAACAGCCATGACTCTGAGCGGTTGCGCGTCTGACCAGTCGACACTTACGGCTTGCGATGCGGCCACACCGAGCCGCAACAAACCTAGCAGCCGGCCCACACGGGCTTCCGCCGTACCGCGGGCCCGCCTCCCCCTTGCCCGCTACGGGCTGGCGCCGAACGCTTCAGATTCTGCACTAGCCCGCTCGTTCTCACGAGCGCACGATTTGCGCATTGACTACTGCCCGGCCTTGGCCGTCGCACTGCCTGTGCTGCGGCTTTCGCTGAGCTCTCCGGAGGCGAGCATGACCCTTCGCATAAGGCACCTCGACGGTGCGAGCGTCGAGATTTCAGCCGACGCGCTGCAGGCTTTCAAAACCAACTTCCGCGGCCAGTTGCTGGTGGCGGACGACCCGCTCTACGATGAAACGCGCAAGGTCTGGAACGCGATGATCGATCGCCGCCCTGCGCTTATCGTGCGCTGCAGCGGCACCGCCGATATCGTGCGCACCGTGCAGTTCGCGCGCGAACACGGGATCGCGAGTTCTGTCCGGGGCGGCGGCCACAACATCGCCGGCCTGGCGGTGTGCGACGGTGGATTGATGATCGACCTGTCGCTGCTGCGCGGCGTGTGGGTCGATGTCGCCGGCCGCACTTGCCGGGCCCAGGCGGGCTGCACCTTGGGCGATGTCGACCGCGAGACGCAATTGCATGGGCTGGCGACGGTGCTCGGATTCGTGTCGCCCACTGGGATTGCAGGCCTGACGGTTGGAGGCGGCTTCGGCTACCTCACGCGCCGGTACGGCTGGACCTGCGACAACGTCTTGTCGATGGACGTGGTCATCGCCAATGGCAAGCTCGTCCGCGCGTCCGATCGCGAGAACCCGGAATTGTTCTGGGCGCTGCGCGGCGGCAGCGGGAACTTCGGCATCGTCACCTCGTTCGAGTATCGGCTCTTCCCAGTGGGGCCGGAGATCCTGGGCGGCGCGATCGCCTGGAGTGCGGACGACAGCCGCAAAGTGCTCCAGGCCTATCGGGCCTTCAGCGCCAACGCCCCGCGCGAGTTGACCAGCGTGGCCGTCCTGCGCATCGCTCCGCCGGCGCCATGGCTGCCGAAGGAGGTGCACGGCAAGCCGATTGTCGCCATCTTCGTCTGCCACTCGGGAGCCATTGAGCAGGGCGCGGCGCTGCTCGCACCCCTGCGCGCTGTGGGCCGGCCGGTAGCGGACATCGTCACCCGGCGCCCGTACACGCAGATGCAGAGTCTGCTCGACGCCACGCAGCCCAAAGGCCGCCGGTACTACTGGAAATCGCACTACTTGCCCGGTGTCGACGCTCGCATGATCGAGACCGCAATCGATCACGCCGGTCGCTTCAAATCACCGCACTCGGCCATCCTGATGTTCCAAATCGGTGGCGCGCTGGGTGATCTGCCTTCCGATCACTCGCCGGTGGGCAACCGTAACGCGGCGTACGTGCTCAACATCGCCGCGTCCTGGGAAAAACCTGAGGACGACGAGATGAACGTTCAATGGGCACGCGATTGCTTCGAGGCCGCCCGCCCTTGTTCGACCGGCGGTGTCTACATCAACTTCCTCAACGCGGACGAAGGGCGCGATCGTATCGAGGCCGCCTATGGCGCCCCCAACCTTCAGCGTCTGGCCGCGCTGAAGCGTCGATACGATCCCGACAACCTGTTCTGCCACACGAAGAGCGTGCTGAGCGAGACGGCTAGCGAGCCGGCGATTGCAGTTCAATGACATTTCCTTCGGGGTCGGTGACGTAAACCCAGGTCAGCTTCGCGCCCGCGGCGTTTGTCAGCGTGACCACCTCACCCAGGGCCCGCCCGCCGGCGGCCAGTACCGCTGCGCGGGCCGTGTGCACGTCGTTCACCACGAACGCGATATGCCCGAAGCCTGGTCGGTTGACAGCCGTGGCCGGCCGAGCCTGCAGGAAGTTGTAGTTGAAGATCTCCAGTGTCGGGCCGTTGTCGCCGTGGCCCGGCAGACGCAGGTGCACTCCGCGCAGTTCGGCGCCGGCGATGCCTGTGCCGCGCTCGAGATCCCGGCCCTTGAAGTCGCGCTCCGGCGGTACCGGCGTACAGCCGAACTGCCTCTCGTAGAACCGCGCCAGTGCGCGCCAGTCCTCGGCAATGAGATTGGTATGTCCGAACCTTGCGCCATCGATCATGGGTCGTCCTCCTCTCAGGTACGAGCAGCTTGGCCACCCGCGCGCCGGCCGACAAGTGCAGAATCGGAAGCACTCTTTTGACACGGGGTCGTCGCATGGATAACGGCTACGGACAGTTCTGCACAGTGGCCCGCGGCGCCGAGGTGCTGTGCGAAAAATGGACGCCGCTGATCGTGCGCGAGCTGTTGTGCGGCAGCAGCCGTTTCAACGACCTGCACCGCGGCGTGCCGCGGATGTCGACCAGCCTGCTGGCGCGCCGGCTGCAGACGCTCGAGGCCGCCGGAGTGTTGCGGCGCACGGCGGTCGGCAAAGTCTGGGATTACCGCCTCACCGAGGCAGGCGAGGAACTGCGCCCGATCATCATGGGCTTGGGCCACTGGGGGGCGAAGTGGATCGGCAGCCGCCTGCGTGATGATGAACTCGACGCCGGCCTGCTGATGTGGGACGTCAGGCGATTCGTGCAACTCGATGAATTCCCGCCGCGGCCGGTTGTCATCCAGTTCCGACTGCCCGATGCTCGCGCAGGTGAGCGCGAATGGTGGCTCATTGTCGAGGACGGCGTGGCCGACTTGTGCCGCGACGATCCCGGACGCGAACTGACACTCGTCGTCGAGGCTTCCGTCCGCGCGTTGACCGAGATCTGGGCGGGCGACCGAACGCCCGCTTCAGCCTTGTCTTCGCGCCAAGTGCGGGTCGACGGTAGCAAGCGCGACGCGGACAGACTCTGGCGTTGGCTGGGCACGAGCGCGTTCGCGCCGACACGCTGGCGAGCCACGTCGGGCGCAGACGTCAAACGTATCAGCTGAATGAATCCTGCCCCGCCATTGCACATGGGCCTTCTTGCATTCGTTGCGTTCTACTCTCTTGACGCCGGCATCGATCTCTGCGCTAAACGCTCCGAGACGTTTCCCGGCCAATCTCGGACACTCGGTCAATGTTCCCGGTTGTCCCTATAGCAGCCACAATTGCACTGATGCAGCCGTCATGCGCGCCGAACTTCGGCCGCGGTCTATCGTTGTAACGTTCTAAATCGATCTCCTCGCGGCGCTTGGCAACACCGTGTCCTTGAGGTCCGCGCGATGAGTGCCGGCTAGTCCTTAAGCGGAATGCACCCCGCCGCGTGCGAATCGCCAGCAAAAACATTCTGCCAAGACGGACATTTGCCTGCCGGCGGGTCACGGTCTAGCCTTGTTTCAAGCGCACGACCAAGACGAAGGAGGATTGCTATGGACTTTATGGTTGAACGTGCGGATGTCTGGGCCGCCAGGATTGAAGACAAGCCTGGCAGTCTCGCGGAACTGCTGGATGCGCTGCGAAGTGCGGGTGCGGATCTGCAATTCATCATTGCGCGCCGAGCGCCCGAGAAGCCGGGGACCGGTGTCGTATTCGTGACTCCGCTACAGAGCGACAGGGAAATCCGGCTCGCCGCGCAAGTAGGCTTCAACGTCTCGCAAAGTCTTCACTCCATTCGGGTTATGGGCTCAGACCGGCCGGGCCTGGCCGCCGAGCTGACGCAGAAGTTGGCGCAAGGAGGAATCAACCTGCACGGCTTCTCGGCCTCCGTAATCGGCACGCAGTTCGTTGCCTACATTGCGTTTGATTCGCTCGGCGATGCGAACAAGGCAATGGAGCTCTTGCGGATCGCGTGAGGTTGGTCCGCGCGGACTTCATTGTCGGGAAGGCATTGGGTTGCGAAGTGCGATAGCGGACCCCGGACGCTAGCTCACCGGTGCCGCAGATCGCTCTCGCGCGAACAGATTCAGGCCGAACTGTCCTGCTTCGGTATCCCGCAGATTCAGAATCACTTCCCGCATCGCCGCCGGCGCCTCCTCGATGTCTGGGTAGGCGGCGCGGCAGCCTGCGGGCAGTAGGACAGGTGCCGCGAGTGATGCGAACGCGATGTCAGCGGCGCTGAACCGTTCACCGAGCAAGAAGCTGCGCCCGTCCTTGAGCCTTTCACCAACTTCCTCGAACACGCCAAGCACACGCTGCAGTGAACGCTCCGCGCTGTCCGGTGTGATCCGAAGAGCGTTGCGGACCACGGTGATTACGACGGGCATCAACACAGGAAGCAGGTTCGCTTCGAGCCGCGGCACGCCGCGCGACATCATCCTGCGTAACAAGGCCGTATGCGTCAGGAGTTGCGCATAGGCCCAGCGCCGCGTGTGCGGGCCGAGCACTTCGTCGAAACGCTCCTCGAGTGCCTCGACCTCTGCCCGCTGCGCCGGATCCCGCGGGTAAAGTCGATCACCCCCGCACACCGAATCGGCATGTACCAAGATATCGGTGGAATCCACGCACTGTCGAGCACCATGAACCAGAACTGGCACGCTGCGACCGCCGTGTCGGCGGGTCGCAAGCCGGTGCAGCAAGGGGACATGCGGGTCTTCGGTATATGGCAGCGAGAGCCAGTCGAGCGCCCACCGCGCCTTCTCGGCGTAGTGGCTGTGCGGCATCGTGATCAGGACGGCGCAATCGCCGCTGCTGTCGCTCATCAATTTGGGGACGTTTGGCGCTCCAACGTTTCACGATACGCGGCGAATAACCTGTGCGGCAAACGCGGCGGGTAGCCTGAAGTCGGCCAGAACCCGCCGTAGAGCTCGTCAAGCACATCCGACCAATAGCGGCCACCTCCCGCCGCCGCTAAGCTGACGTTCCGGCTGCGACCATTGAGTAAGTCGGGCGTGCGAATTGACGAGGACCACGTCCGCCGTCTCACTGACGCGAATTCCCGCAGTGGGCGGACTTGTACCGATTGCGGACCATCAGCGGCGGCGGCGCCCGCCGGTGCGGGATGTGGCATGAAAACGCTCTTTCTCATTCGCCACGCCAAGTCCAGTTGGGACGACACCGCGTTGCCCGACAAAGACCGGCCATTGAACGATCGCGGCCGGCGCGACGCACCGAAGATGGGTGAGCGACTGGCGAAGCGCGACGTGAAGCCAGATTTGATCCTGTCGAGTCCCGCCCTGCGCGCAATCCGGACGGCAGAGATCATTGCCAAGAAGCTCGACTACCGGCGCAAGGATATCGTCGT
>DAINBQ010000230.1:0-5294 GCA_036732825.1 Burkholderiaceae bacterium
TTTTTTTTGGCCAAACTCGTCAAACCAATTGCGCCGACCCGCCGCTGAAAGCAAGACGTGGCGCAGCCCGCTAACATTCACCGTGATGAATGTCGATCAGGCCGAGCTCAGCAAGTTCAGCGGTCTCGCTGCCCGCTGGTGGGACCGGCAGGGACCGATGCGTCCGCTGCACGAGATCAACCCGGCGCGGCTGGAATGGATCGATCGGCTGGCGCCTCTCGCCGGACGCGACGTGATCGACGTCGGGTGCGGTGGCGGCGTGCTGGCCGAAGCAATGGCCGGCAAGGGTGCGAACGTAGTCGGCATCGATCTTGCGGGCAAGGCGCTGCGCGTTGCGCAGCTGCACGCCCTCGAATCCGGCGCCAGGGTCGACTACCGCGAGGGTTCGGCCGAGGCGCTCGCCGCGGAACGTCCGGCCAGTTTCGATGTCGTCACCTGCATGGAGATGCTCGAGCACGTGCCGGACCCGGCTGCCAGCGTGCAGGCCTGTGCGGCGCTCGTCAGGCCGGGAGGCTGGACATTCTTCTCGACGATCAACCGCAATCCGAAGTCCTTCGCGCTCGCGATCGTCGGCGCTGAATACCTGCTTGGACTGCTGCCCAAGGGGACGCACGAGTACGCGAAGTTCATCAAGCCGAGTGAACTGTCGAGCTACGCTCGCGCGGCAGGGCTGGAAGTGCAGGAGGTGATCGGCATGACCTACAACCCGTTTGCGCGCACCGCGGCGCTCGGGCGCGATACCGACGTCAACTATCTGATGGCGTGTCGCAGGCCGGAATGAGCAACGGAGTGCGGCTCGTGCTGTTCGATCTCGACGGCACCCTGGCCGACACCGCGCCCGATCTTGCCGGTGCCGTCAATCGAATGCTTTCTGCGCGCGGCATCGCGCCGCTCCCGATCGACGAATTGCGGCCGCTTGCGTCGCATGGTGCGCGCGGCCTTGTCGGGCGCGCCTTCGGCGTCACTCCGGAGGAACCCGGTTTCGATGAACTGCGGCAGGAGTTCTTCCGCGAATACGAGTCAGCGCTGTGTGTGCAGTCCACACTGTTTCCCTCGGTCGCGGAAACCCTCGCCGAATTCGACGCGACGGGCGTGCTCTGGGGCATCGTGACCAACAAGATTGCCCGCTTCACGCAGCCGCTGGTCGCGGCACTGGGACTGGCGGAGCGCGCGGCGTGTGTCGTCAGCGGCGACACCACACCGTTTCCCAAGCCCCACCCTGCACCGCTGCTGCATGCACTCGATGCAACCGGCGTGGCCGCGGGCGCCGCGTTCTATGTCGGCGACGACCGACGCGATGTCGAGGCTGGCCGCGCAGCCGGCGTGCGGACGGTCGTTGCCGGATATGGATACCTCGGCAACGGCGGACCCTGCACGCAATGGGGAGCGGACCACATCATCGAAGCTCCTTCGGATCTGGTTGCGCTGATCAAGGCACAGTGATCGAAGCCGGTGCGGCGTAACAGGATTGCGATGAACCGACTCGGCGACAACCGCGCAGTTTCCTGGTTCCAGGCGCACTGGCGAACGATCGGCATCGCCGCTGCCGGCGTGATCGTGCTGTTCGGCGTCATCGGCTATTTCGCGATTCCGGCCGCCGCACGTTGGGGAATCGAGACCGTCGCCTCGCGCGAGCTGGGCCGCTCAGTCACCGTCGAGAAGATCAGCGCCAACCCTTACAGTCTCCGCGTCACGCTGAATGGGCTGGCGATCGCGGGCCATCCGGGTGAGCCGCCGCTGCTGACGGTCCGGCAAGCGACGGTCAATGCTTCGCTGATGTCGGCTCTCCGGCTCGTTCCCGTCATCGATGCGCTGTCGATCGACGGACTCGCGGCCCACCTCATTCGACTGGAGGCGCAGCGCTTCAACTTCAGCGACATCATCGAGCGTCTCCGCGCAAGACCGAAGACGAGCGACGAACCAACCCCCTTTGCCGTCTACAACATCGAGGTCACCAACAGCGCAATTGACCTCGACGACCGCGTGCTGAACAGCCGACACGCGCTGACCGACATTGCACTCGGCATTCCCTTCATTTCGAGCCTGGATACTCATTCCGAGATCACCGTACAGCCGGCGTTCGCGGCCCGGATCGACGGGACGCCGATCGAACTCAAGGGCGAGACGCGCCCATTCCACGAAACGCTCGAATCGTCGATCAACCTGAAACTCGACGATCTCGATATTCCGAAGTACCTGTCGTATTCGCCGTTGAAACTGAATTTCGAGGTCGGCAGCGGCACGCTCGACACCGACCTGCAAATCACGTTCCGGCGCGCGGCTCCCGCGCGCGAGGACCGGCCGGCAACGCCCGCGCAACTGCTCGTTACAGGATCGATCGATGTCAACGGCTTGGCAATGGCAGCCCCGGCCGGATCGACGGCGCAGCCGCTGATCGGATGGAAGTCGCTCCGGGTCGCGATCGACGAGATCGGGCTGCTCGCAGGCCGCGCCGTGATCGGCGATGTCGCGCTCACCGCACCAGTCGTCCGGCTGGAACGCGATGCCTCGGGTCAGATCAACTGGGCGCGCTTCCTGCAGCAGCCGCTTTCAGGCCAGGCGGCCGCTGAATCCGGCACCGCAGCCCCGGGTGGTGGCCCAGCGCCGCGTCCGTTTGCGCTCACGATCAGGCACGCGACCGTCAGCGATGGTCGGGTCGACTACTCCGACGAATTGATTGGACGCTTCCGGCAGGAACTGATCGGAGTCAACGCCGAAGCGACCGGGTTGACGACGACTTCCACCGCGGCGGGCAAGGTGAGGGTGTCAGCCACCATCAAGGACAACGGCGGGGTCGCTCTCGTCGGTGAGGTCGGGCTTGCGCCGGTGGCGGGCCGGCTGCATCTGGCGGCGCGCGACGTGAAGCTGCTGGTCGCTGCCCGTTACCTGACGCAGGTCGTCGATGCGACTATCGATGGACAGAGCGATGTCGATGGCGTGCTCGAGTTCGGTCCGGGCGAAAGCGGCAACCGGCTCGCGTTGCGCGAGGTCAAGGTCGCCGGTCGCGGGATCAAGGTGCGAGGACCGTCGGCCGGCGGCGCCGCGTTGGACATTGCAACGCTCGGCCTCGAAGGCGGAGAAATCGATCTTCCCGGCAGGACCATCACGATCGGCAAGCTGGCGCTCGACGCACCGCGCGTCGTCGTCCGGCGGCTGTCGGACGGGGTGATCAACTGGACCCGCATCGTCAATACGAAGTCGGCCACCACAACGGCGCAGACGGAGGCCAGCGCGCCGGCTGCCTGGCAGGTTCGGCTGAAGCAGGCTGAAGTCGCGCGGGGGGAATTGCAGTTCGAGGATGTGGGGGTTGAGCCCGCAGTCAAGCTGCGGGCGACCGCGCTCTCCGGCACGGCGCGCGACGTGGTCGGCGACGGATCCGAGCGCGCCGAGTTCACGTTGCGGACGCGCTTTGGCAGCGGCGGAACCCTGGCGGCGAGCGGCGGCGCGCGCTGGGACACGCTGGCCGCCAACATCCGGCTCGACGCTCGCAACCTCGATGTGGGCGCCCTGCGGCCGTACTTCGCCAAGCACCTGAATGCGGTACTCGCTCGCGCCGAGTTCTCGAGCCGAGGCATCGTCAACCTCAGCCAGGCCGGCAAGGAATCGCCGCTGCGCGTCGCGTTCAACGGCAGCGCGCGGCTCGGAAATCTGCACGCGCTCGACGCGAGCGGAGAAAACGACCTGCTGAAGTGGCAGCTGATGGATGTCGACAAGATCACGGTCAAGACGGGCGAGCAACCACCGTTCGTCGAACTTGGCAAAGTGAGCCTCAGCGATTTCTATGCGCGCGTGATCGTGTCCGAGCAAGGCCGGCTCAACCTGGCCGATCTCGTCAAGCGCGAAGCCACCACGGACTCCGCCGCGGCCAGCAGGGACGCCCCGATAGCTCCGAAGCCGGACGCGGACGCGGGCTCGCTCCCGGTGGACCGCGAAACCGCGGTTGCGGACACGAAAACCGCGCAGACGACGGTGTCGACTGTCGCGCCGACCGAGAGCGCAGAGCCACGACCGACGATCCGCATCGCTCAGGTCGAACTCGTCCGTGGCAACGTCAACTTCACGGACAACTTCATCAAGCCGAACTACACGGCCAACATGACCGGACTCGGCGGCACGATGAGCACGCTTGCCTCCGACAACGCCGAGCCGGCCACGCTGGCGCTGAGCGGGCGCATCGACGACGAAGCGCCGCTGGAAATCAGCGGCCGGCTTAACCCTCTGGCGCCGAAGCTCTTTCTCGATATCGAAGGGCGCACGAAAGGCGTCGACCTGCCGCGCCTGACCCCCTACTCGGTCAAATATGCGGGCTATCCGATCGTCAAGGGCAAGCTTTCGATGGAGGTGAAGTACAAGGTCGAGGACCAGAAGCTCACCGCGTCGAACCACCTGTTCCTCGACCAGCTGACGTTCGGCGACAAGGTCGAGAGTCCGACGGCGACCAAGCTCCCGGTGCTGCTCGCGGTGTCGCTGCTGAAGAACACGCGAGGCGAGATCGACATCAACCTGCCGATCTCCGGCTCGTTGAACGACCCGAAGTTCTCGATGGGCGGCATCATCGTGCAGGTCATCGTCAACCTGCTGACGAAGATCGTCACCGCGCCGTTTGCGCTGCTCGCGGCGGCCTTCGGCGGTGGCGAGGAGCTCGGCTACATCGAATTCGCGCCGGGCTCCAGCGTGCTGGCCGCCGAGCAGCAGAAGCGGCTTGAAACGCTCGCGAAGGCGCTCAACGACCGCCCGGCCTTGCGGCTCGACATCATCGGTCGGGTCGATCCCGCGGCCGATACCGAAGGCGTGAAGCGCGCGAAATACGACAGCAAGCTGAAAGCTGCCAAGGTCAGACAGACGGTGCGCGCCGGCGGCGATTCGATCGACCCGGCGAAGATCACGATCAGCGACGCTGAAAAGCCGGCGCTGATCGCCGCGGTCTATTCAGATGAAGAGATCCCGAACAAGCCGCGCAACGTGATCGGCTTCGCGAAGACGATCCCCGCGCCGGAAATGGAACAGCTGATCCTGGCGAATCTCTCGGTGGCGCCGGAAGATCTGCGGGCGCTCGCCAACCAGCGCGCGTCCGTGGTTCGCAACCACCTCGAGAACGAGGGCAAGGTCGGCCGCGAGCGACTGTTTCTCGTCGAGCCGAAGCTCACTCCCGAAGGAATCCAGGACAAGGGCGCGAAAACGCGGGTTGATTTCTCTCTGAAGTGACCCATCTGAGAAGTACAATTCAAGGACTTTGGGGGCGACCTGGCTTCGACGCGGGTCGTGAAGGATCTCAGGGCATGCCGAGGACCAGT
>DAINBQ010000231.1:0-3002 GCA_036732825.1 Burkholderiaceae bacterium
CCGTGCCACGCCGGCATTCCGCTCATCCGGATGCCGTTGCGCGCGATCCAGAACAACTCGCGCGGCTTCCACCCGGAAAGCGCGTTGGTCAGCGGTCCCGGAACGGGCTGCAGCGCCAGCGCATGGCGCTCCGGCGCCAGGCCGGGTGCGCCGTGACAACTGGTGCAGTGTCGGTGGAAGCACTGAAGTCCGCGCTCGCGCAGCCGGGGCAAGTCCAGCGCGGGAGTGTCGATCGTCATCGCGCGCACGCGCACCGATTGGCGCAGCGTCTGGTCGAGCAGCCAGTACACCGGACGCGTGTGCTGGGAAGTCGCGCCGACATCGTATAGCCCGGCAACGACGACGACGAAGCCCCCCGCCAGCACGCAAGCCGCTGTCGCGATCAGGGTTGTGATGGCGATGTGCCAGGGTCGCAGTGGCACGGAACCTGCCTCCATGAGGGTCGGGATGCCCTGGCGAAAGCAAGCGCTCTGCCTGCGAAACGAGGACACGTCGGAGATGCCCTGCGAAACTGGTCCGCGAAGAAGCCGGGAGCGGCGCGATCACCCCGTGCCGGCCGCCGCACGCGCGGCCGGTCCAGCGCTGATCGCCCTTCTGCTCGCTGCTTGCGATGCCGGCGGGACCACCGAACCCTCGAGCGGCGGGTCGGCACGGGTCGGACGCGAGCTGCTTGCCCAGTACCAGTGCGGCAGTTGCCACCTGATTCCGGGCGTGCGGGCCGCGCGCGGCAGCTACGGGCCGACGCTCGAGCGTTTCGGGGTCCGCGGGTACATCGCGGGTGAAATTCCGAACACGCCAGCGCTGCTGGAAGCCTGGATCCGCGATCCCGCTGCGCTCTCGCCGGGAACGCTGATGCCGTCGATGGGCGTTTCGTCGCGCGATGCCCGGGCGATGGCATCGTACCTTCTGTCGCTGCGGTGACCGGCCCGCACCGATGACACCGCTTCGATCCGAGCTGCCTTCGATCCTGGCGCCCGCAGGCCCGGTGGCTGCGGCTTCGACCGATCTTGCGTGGGCGATGCTCGCCGGCAGCGTTGGCGTGATTTCGGTGATCGGCGCGCTCATCGTGTTCGCTCTGATGAAGCGCCGTACGGTGCGACCCGTACCCTGGCTGATCGGCGGCGGCATCGTCTTCCCGGTCGCGCTGCTGTCCGCGCTGATGGCATATACGCTGGCCCGCAACGCGAATCCGCCGCTGCCGGCCGATACGCTGGTCGTCAGCGTGACCGCTCACCGCTGGTGGTGGGAGGTCAGCTACCGCGATCCGCGTGACGGTGCGCCCATCGTCTCCGCCAACGAGATCCGCATTCCGACGGGGCGCACGGTCCGGTTGGCGGTCACGGCGAGCGATGTGATCCACAGCGTCTGGATTCCGCAGCTGGCGGGCAAGGTCGACGCGATCCCCGGCCGCATCAACCATCTGGTGTTCGCAGCGGACCGCAGCGGAACGTTCCGCGGCCAATGCGCCGAGTACTGCGGCGATGCGCATGCGCGGATGGCGCTGCATGTGATCTCGATGGCTCCGACGGAGTTCGATTCCTGGCTGGCGGGCCAGGCCGACGACGCGGCTGCGCCGGCGACCGATCGTGCCCGCGCGGGGCGGGAGGCCTTCCTGCGATCGGGATGCCGCCAATGCCACACGATCCGCGGCGCCAGCGCGGGCGCGAGCCGCGGCCCCGACCTTACGCATGTCGCGGGTCGGCCTTGGATCGGTGCGGGTGTGTTGCGCAACGAACCCGGCGCGATGCACGCGTGGATCGCAAACGTGCAGGCGCTGAAGCCGGGCGCGCAGATGCCCTCGTTCGATCTGGACGAAGACACGCTGGGCAGCCTTGCCGAATATCTCGAACAGCTGCGCTGAGCGCCACGAGTCCAATGCGCGCTTCGCTTCCGAACCGCCTGCCCCGCCCCGACGACGAACTGCAGCGGCTCAGGGACGCATGGCGCACACCGAAGGGCTGGCGGTTCATCACGACGGTGAACAACACGAACATCGGCCTGCTCTACATCGCAACGGCGCTGCTGTTCCTCCTGCTGGCCGGCGTGCTCGGGCTGCTGATGCGCGCGCAGCTCGCGCTGCCGGAGAACACGCTGATCGGGGCACCGCTGTACAACCAGCTCTTCACGATGCACGGCACGGTGATGATGTTTCTGTTCGCGGTGCCGATCGTCGAGGCCGTCGCTGTCTACCTGCTGCCGGGAATGCTCGGGGCGCGCGACCTTCCGTTTCCGCGGCTCTCGGCCTATGCCTACTGGGCCTATGCGTTCGGAGGGCTGGGCTTCTTCTGCACGATCTTCTTCGGCGTCGCGCCCGACGGCGGCTGGTTCATGTATCCGCCGCTGACCGACGCGAAGTATTCGCCCGGGCTCGGTGCGGACTTCTGGCTGCTCGGCATCGGCTTCATCGAGATTTCGGCGATTGCCGGCGCGATCGAATTGATCGTTGGGATCCTGTTCACCCGGGCGCCGGGAATGACACTCGGTCGCATGCCGGTATTTGCATGGGCGATGCTCGTCGTCGGTTTCATGATCGTCTTCGCGTTCCCGGCGATCATCGCCGGTACCGCGCTGCTGGAACTTGAACGCGCATTCGATTGGCCCTTCTTCGACGCGCAGCGAGGCGGTGATCCGCTGCTGTGGCAGCACCTGTTCTGGTTCTTCGGCCATCCTGAGGTCTACATCATCTTCCTGCCGGCCGCGGGCATCGTCTCGACGATCCTCCCGGTCGCGGCGAGGTCGGCGCTGGTCGGCGAGCGCGCGATCGTCGCCGCGCTGATCGCCACCGGCGCGCTGAGCTTCGCACTCTGGCTGCATCACATGTTCACCGCGGGGCTGAGCGCGCTGTCGGCCGCGCTGGTTTCTGCCGCGAGCCTGGCGATCGCGGTACCGACCGCGCTGCAGGTCTTCGCCTGGATCGCAACGCTGGCCCGCGGGCGGCTTCAGTGGACGACGTCCGCGCTGTTCCTGCTCGGGTTCCTCGCGACCTTCGTCGTCGGGGGCCT
>DAINBQ010000231.1:3102-5269 GCA_036732825.1 Burkholderiaceae bacterium
ATGCCGCGGCGCGTGTACACGTATCCGGCGGACGTCGGCTGGAACACGCCAAACCTGCTCTCGTCCTGCGGCGCGGCGGTCTTCGCGCTCGGCGTCGGGGTGTGTCTCTTCGACCTGGTCCGGACCCTGGCGCGTGCACGCCGTCCGCATGGCAATCCGTGGAACTCGGCAACGCTCGAATGGCTGCCGAACGAGGAGTTCGGTGCGCGCAGCATCCCGGCGATCGGCGAGCGTGACCCGCTGTGGCACGGGCCCGGCCTGGCGGCCGAGGTCCAGGCCGGGCTGCACTGGCTCCCGGGCACTGCCTCCGGCGGGCGCGAGACGCTGATCACCAGCGTCGCGGCCGCGCGCATCCATCATCTGATGATGCTTCCGGGCGACAGCGCGCTGCCGATCCTCGCGGCGGCGGCGACGGCGGCCTTCTTCTTCCTGCTCACGCTGAAACTGCCGTTCGCCGCATTCGCGGTGGGCGCCGCCGGCGTCGTCGCCGCGCTGCGATGGCTCTGGCAGACCGATCAGCGGCCGTTCCAGCCGCTCGCCCAGGTCGGCGAAGGCATTGTGATTCCGGTCGGAGCTCAGGGGTTGTCACGGCCCGCGTGGTGGGCGGCGCTGATCTTCGTCGTCGTCGACGCGACGACACTCTCCTCGCTGGTGTTCGCACATGTTCACGTCGCGATGGCGGGTGATGCGTGTCCTCCGCCGGGCACGTCCGCCGCCCCGATGACGACCATCGTGTCGGCCGCGGCGGCCTGGATCGCCGGTTCCGCGACGCTGTTCGCGGCGCAGCGCCTGTTCGCCCGGGCGCCGCATAGCGTCGCGGCGTTCTGCAGCCTGCTCGCCGTCGCGGCGGCATGCGCGGCGGGAGGCTCGGCGCTGCAGATTGCGGGCTTCCTGACCTCGGGCCTCGAGCCCAGCGCCAACGCGTGGAGCGCGACCGTCGGTGCGCTGCTCGGCGTCGGCGCACTGCACGCCGTACTGCTCGGAGTCTGCGCAATGTTCCTGATCGCGCGGTCGATCGCCGGCCGCCTCGGCCCGGAAAGCCGCGCCAGCCTCGACTGCGTCGTGCTGTTCTGGCATGCGAGCACGGTCCTTATGCTCGCTTCGCTCGCGGTCGTGCAGCTGATGCCGCTCGTGTAACCGGGCCCGCAGCCGGATCGCTGTTCTCCTGCCCGGGGCCCCTCCCCCGGAATGCGGTTTGCTGCATCTCATCCAGCTGATTCATTGGAGGTCTGTATGAAGACCCTCGCGAACATCGCACGGACATGCCTGCTCGGCACCGCATTGACGCTGGCGGCCTGCGCCGAGTCGTCGCGGCTTCCCTCCAGTGCGGGCGTCGGCCCGTCCCCGGCACTTCCCGAACCCGAAAAGACGCTGATTCCGACCGTCAAGATCGCGCCCGCGAAAGGCTGGGACGAGGGCGAGATGCCCACTGCGGCCGCCGGCCTGCGCGTGGCGGAGTTCGCGGCCGACCTGGACCACCCGCGCTGGCTGATCGTGCTGCCGAATGGCGATGTCCTGGTCGCGGAGACCAATGCGCCGCCGAACGAGCCCCCGTCCACCCTGCGCGGCTGGGTGATGAACAAGGTGATGAGCCGGGCCGGTGCGCGCGTGCCCAGCGCCAACCGGATCACGCTGCTGCGCGACGCCGACGGCGACGGCGTCGCGGAGCGGCGCAGCGTGTTCCTGAAGGATCTCAATTCGCCGTTCGGCATGGCGCTGGCCGGAAACGCGCTCTACGTCGCGCATGCGGACGCGTTGTGGCGCTATCCGTACCGCGAAGGCGACGTGCAGATCGCCGCCGCCGGCACCCGCGTCTTCGATCTGCCTGCGGGGCGCAACCATCACTGGACCAAGAACGTGATCGCGAGCCGCGACGGCCGCAAGCTCTACATCACGGTCGGGTCCAACAGCAACATCGGCGAGAACGGAATGGACGAGGAGGTCGGACGGGCCGCGATCTGGGAGTTCGACATCGCATCGGGCACCGGCCGTATCTTCGCCAGCGGTTTGCGCAACCCGAATGGCCTGGACTGGAATCCGGACACGGGCGCACTTTGGACGGTCGTCAACGAGCGCGACGAGCTCGGCAACGATCTGGTGCCCGACTACCTGACTTCGGTGCGTGAAGACGGCTTCTACGGCTGGCCCTACAGCTACTTCGGCCAGC
>DAINBQ010000232.1:0-5230 GCA_036732825.1 Burkholderiaceae bacterium
GGGTTTGATGAGCGCACCGGCGCCGGGGCTTCCAGACAGTTTTCGAGTTGCCGTCATCGGTGCCGGCATCGCCGGACTTGCCTGCGCTCGGGCGCTCTCGGAGCGCGGCGCCAAGGTCACCGTTTTCGAGAAGAACCGCTGGCCGGGCGGCCGGGCTTCGACCCGGCAGACCGAGTTCGGCCGCTTCGATCATGGCGCGCAATACCTGACGGCGCGCAGCCATGGATTCGAGCGCACCGTCGGACAGTGGGCGGCCGCGGGCGTTGTCCAGCCCTGGTCCGGACGCATCATCGCGCTCGCGGGCGACGTCACGACCGACAAGACGTCATCGGTGACCCGCTACGTGGGCGTGGAGGGCATCCACTCGATTGGGCGCCATCTGGCGCAGGGTCTCGATGTCCGGCTCGATCTCCTCGTCGACTCCGTGCAGTTGCAGGGGCGCCGCTGGTCGGTGCTCGACGACGCGGGCCGATTGCCGTCGCCCGGCGGCTTCGATGCGCTGGTGATCGCGATGCCTTCGGTGCCGGCGCTGCGGCTGCTTGAAAGCGCGCCGGCCTTTCTGAACCAGGTCCGTTCCGTCGAGTGGTCGCCGTGCTGGTCGGTCCAGATTGTGCTCGACCAGCCGAGCGGCTTCGACTTCGGCGGCGCCTTCGTCAACGACCATCCGGCACTGGCATGGGCCGCGCGCGAAAACTCAAAACCGGGCCGCGAAGATCTTCCCGCCGAGGCATGGGTACTGCACGCAACTCCGCGCTGGTCTCGTCTGAACCTGAACATCCCAAGCGAGGACGTCGCGGCGCTGCTCGCGCAGGCCTTCGCCGAGCGCTTCAATTTCAGATTCCGGCCGGTGCACATTGCCGCGCACCGCTGGCTGCATGCCGCTCCGAACAACCCGCTCGCCGCCCGCTTCCTCTGGGATCCGGCGTTGCGCGTCGGCGTGGTCGGCGACTGGTGCAGCGGACCGCGCATCGAGGGCGCGTATCTGTCAGGCAGCGAACTGGGCGAAACGATCGCGCAGTGAGAACACTGCGCCGGGCGATAATCCGGCCCGTTTCCGGGGGCGTCGCTTGAGCGCGAAAAACCAGTTCGTACTTCTCCGTGAGCGTCGTTTCGCACCGCTGTTCTGGGTCCAGTTCCTCGGGGCCGCCAACGACAACATCTTCAAGTTCGCGTTCACGCTGCTCGCCACTTACGCGGCTTCGAGCTGGGGCGGCATCGATCCGCAACTCGCGGGTTTCCTGATCGGCGGACTCTTCATCGCTCCCTACGTGCTGTTTTCCGCCACCAGCGGACAGCTGGCGGACAAGCTCGAGAAGTCCTGGTTCATCCGGCGCGTGAAGGATGCCGAGATCGCGGTAATGACGCTGGCCGCTGCCGGCTTCCTGTTGCGCCAGCCCGCGCTCGTGTACGCCGCGGTATTCCTGATGGGACTGCAGTCGACGGTCTTCGGGCCGGTCAAGTATTCGTACTTGCCGCAGCATCTCGACGGGCACGAACTCACCGGCGGCAACGGCCTGATCGAGATGGGAACCTTCGTCGCGATCCTGTTCGGCACGATCGGAGGCGGGCTGATCATCAATCTGTTTGGCGACGAAGCCGGCACCGCCACCGCAGCCACGATTCTCGTACTCGCAGTCGCCGGTCGTTGCGCCGCCCAGTTCGTCCCGCATTCACCGCCGGCCGATGCCGGGTTGCGCATCAACTGGAACCCGTTCACCGAGACCTGGGCCAACCTGAAGATCGCGCATCGCGACGTCGCCGTCTTCAACTCGATCCTCGGCATCTCGTGGATGTGGTTCTTCGGGTCGATATTCCTGACCAGTTTCACGCCGTTCGCTCGCGGCGACCTCGGCGGCGACGAAGGTGTCGTGACCTTCCTGCTGGCGGTCTTCTCGATCGGCATCGGCCTCGGTTCGCTGCTGAGCGAACGCCTGTCGGGGCACAAGGTCGAGATCGGGCTGGTGCCTTTCGGCTCGATCGGCATGACCGTGTTCGCGATCGACCTGTACTTCGCCGCGACCGGCTTCGCGCCGATGCAGTCCGGCACGCTGCGGCAATTCATCGCGCAGCCCGGTGCCTGGCGCATCGTCGCCGACCTCGGCCTGCTCGCGCTCTTTGCCGGGTTCTATTCGGTCCCTCTGTATGCGCTGATCCAGAGCCGCGCGCAGAAGACGCACGTCGCGCGCATCGTCGCCGCCAACAACATCCTGAACGCGCTTTTCATGGTGGTGGCCGCAGTGATGGCGGGCCTGCTCCTGAGCGCCGGAATGACGATTCCGCAGCTATTCCTGGTCACGGCCCTGATGAACGCCGCGGTGGCGATGTACATCTATCGGCTGGTGCCCGAGTTCCTGCTGCGCTTCCTCTCCTGGCTGTTGATCCACACGCTGTACCGGATCAAGTCGATCAATACCGACCGGCTTCCGGAGTCCGGCGCGGCAGTCCTGGTCTGCAACCATGTGAGCTTTGTCGATGCAGCGGTGATCATGGGCGAAAGCCCGCGCCCGATCAGGTTCGTGATGGACCACCGTATATTCAAGATCCCGCTGGTCAACTGGTTCTTCAAGCACGCGAAGGCAATCGCGATTGCGCCGGCCAAGGAAGACCCCTGCATGCTCGAACGCGCCAACGAGCGCATCGACGCCGCGCTCGACCAGGGCGAGATGGTCTGCATCTTTCCGGAAGGGCGCATCACGGACACTGGCGAGCTCTATCCGTTCAAGAGGGGCATTGCGCACATCGTCGAGCGCAATCCGGTGCCGGTGATCCCGATGGCGCTGCGCGGACTGTGGGGGTCGTTCTTCTCGCGCTACGGCGGCGCTGCATTTTCGCGGCCGATCGAATCGCGGCTGCGACGCGGTGTTCGCTCCAAGCTCGAATTCATCGTCGGTGAACCGGTACCGCCGGAACAGGCGTCCCCGGAACTTCTGATGCAACGCGTGCGGGAACTGCGCGGAGAGGAACCCTGATGGCCCGCAGCGCAGGCAAACCGACCGCACGCCCGCGCAAGCGCCGTGCTGCCGTGCGAGCGGTCGCAACGCCCCCGGTGGCGCTGGCACTGCAGGGCGGCGGATCGCACGGTGCATTCACGTGGGGCGTGCTGGATGCGCTGCTCGAGGACGGTCGCATCGAATTCGAGGCCATCACCGGAGCGAGCTCTGGCGCGATGAATGCCGTGGTGCTGGCCGAGGGCTGGCGCCGCGGCCTGCAGGACGATGGCGACCCGCGGACCGCGGCGCGCGCGCTGCTGGCCGAATTCTGGCGCGGGGTCGGGGCGCAGCCGTCGCGTTTCGCGCTGGCGCCGGCGCTCGCGTGGGCAACCCCCGGGGGTGGCGGGCAGAACTCCGCCACGCTGATGTTCGACCTGATGTCGCGGATGTTTTCGCCCTACCAGTTGAATCCGTTCAACTTCAATCCGCTGCGCACCTTGCTGAAGTCGTTGATCGATTTCGACGCGCTGCGGTCGGCGCCGCCGTTCAAGCTCTTCATCAACGCGACCAATGTCCGCAGCGGGCGTCCCCGCATCTTCCGCGAGCACGAACTGAAGCTCGAGATGGTCCTGGCATCGGCCGCGGTGCCATACGCGTTCCACGCGGTCGAAGTCGATGGCGAGCACTACTGGGACGGCGGCTACATGGGAAACCCGGCGCTGTACCCGTTGTTCTACGGCACGGTGACGCGCGACCTGCTGCTGGTGCAGATCAACCCGCTGTTCCGGGATGAAGTGCCGGACACGGCACAGGAGATCGTCGAACGCATCAGCGAGATCAGCTTCAATTCGGCGCTGCTCTTCGAGCTGCGTGCGGCGGCCTTCGTGCAGCGCCTGCTCGCGGAGCGGCGCCTCGATCCCAAGCACTACAAGCAGGTCAACATGCACCTGATCGACGGCGAGGAGGCGCTGCGGCAGTACACCGCCAGCAGCAAGGACGACACGAGCCCGTCTTTCCTGCAGCAGCTGTTCCGGCTCGGCCGCACGGTCGCGCTCGACTGGCTGGAGCGCAACATCGAGCATGTAGGCCGCTCGTCGAGCGTCCAGATCATCGATCGCTATCTTTAGCCGGGTGCGGCGTCGCGGCTCGTACAATGCGGGCCGGCGGTCATACGGTCGCACTGCAATCCATGTCTTCCACTTTCGGTCATCTGTTCCAGGTCACGAACTTCGGCGAATCGCACGGTCCGGCGATCGGCTGTGTAGTGGACGGTTGCCCGCCCGGCATGCCACTCGCCGAAGCCGACCTGCAGCCCGACCTGGATCGGCGCAAGCCCGGGACCTCGCGCCACGTCACCCAGCGGCGCGAATCGGATCAGGTCGAGATTCTCTCGGGCGTGTACGAAGGCCTCACGACCGGAACGCCGATCGCGCTGCTGATCCGCAACGAGGATGCGCGCAGCCGCGACTACGAGGGCCTCGCCGATACGTTTCGTCCCGGACACGCGGACTACACCTACTGGCGCAAGTACGGACGGCGCGACCCGCGCGGCGGCGGGCGATCGTCGGCGCGGCTGACGGCACCGATGGTCGCGGCCGGCGCGATAGCGAAGAAATGGCTGCAGATGAAGCACGGGACCGAGGTGCGCGGCTGTCTGCAGCAGCTTGGGGCCATCGAGATTCCGTTCGTCGACTGGAACGAGGTCGATCGCAATCCGTTCTTTTCGCCCAACGCAGCCGTCGTCGCACAGCTGGAAGACGCGATGGACCAGTTGCGCAGAAGTGGTGATTCGGTCGGCGCAAGGCTGCGCGTCGTCGCCACCGGCGTGCCGGTCGGGCTCGGCGCGCCGCTGTACGACAAGCTCGACGCCGACATTGCCTACGCGATGATGGGAATCAACGCGGTCAAGGCGGTCGAGATCGGCGCCGGCTTCGGCTGCGTGACGCAGCACGGATCGGAGCACGGCGACGAACTCCTGCCGACCGGATTCGTCGGCAACAACGCAGGCGGTGTGCTGGGCGGCATCTCGAGCGGGCAGGACATCGAGGTGTCGATCGCGGTGAAGCCGACCTCGAGCATCCGGCTGCCGCGACGCTCGATCAACCGGGCCGGCGAGCCGACCGTCGTCGCGACGCAAGGCCGCCACGATCCGTGCGTCGGCATCCGGGCGACGCCAATTGCCGAAGCGATGCTGGCGCTGGTCCTGATCGATCACGTGCTGCTGCATCGCGCCCAGAACGGCGACGTCGAGCACGACGTCGCTGCCATCGCCGCGCGCGCTCCCTCCGCCTGATGGGTCT
>DAINBQ010000233.1:0-5209 GCA_036732825.1 Burkholderiaceae bacterium
AGGTAGGCGGTGATCAGCCAGGTCCAGCAGAACATCGGCATCTTCATCAGCGTCATGCCGGGGGCGCGCATGTTCAGGATCGTCGTGATGATGTTGATCGATCCCATGATCGAGCTCGCGCCCATGATGTGCAGCGCGAAAATCGCCAGGTCCATGCCCGGGCCCATCTGGACGGTGAGCGGGGCATAGAGCGTCCAGCCGGCGGCCGTCGCGCCGCCGGGGACGAAGAAAGAAACGACGATCAGCAGCGCCGCCGGGGGCAGCAGCCAGAAGCTGAAGTTGTTCATGCGCGCGAACGCCATGTCGGGTGCGCCGATCTGCATCGGGATCATCCAGTTCGCGAACCCGACGAACGCCGGCATGATCGCCCCGAACACCATGATGACGCCGTGCATCGTCGTCAGCTGGTTGAAGAACTCGGGCCGCCAGAACTGCAGTCCGGGCTGGAACAGCTCGAGTCGCAGCGCCAGCGCGAGCACGCCGCCGACGATGAACATCGAGAACGAGAACCAGAGGTAGAGCGTGCCGATGTCCTTGTGATTGGTCGCATAGAGCCAACGGCGCCACCCGTGCGGATGGTCATGCGCGTGGTCGTGCGCGTGATCTGCTGTTGGAGTCGGAATGACTGCGCTCATCGATGTTCCTCGTTGCCTGTTTGCTGTGGTCGCGCCTACTTGCGCGCTGCCTTGAATTCGGTCGGCTGCACTTCGTCCGACTTGTTGCCGAACGAGTTCCTCGTGTAGGTGGCAACCGCTGCCAGCTCGACGTCGGACAGCGCCTTCCAGGAAGGCATCGCATTCTTGCCGCCGAGCAGGATCTGGATCTGATCCGGCTTGCTGGCCACGACTTTGCTTCCCGCCAGCGCGGGGAAGGCGCCCGCGACGCCCTGACCGTTCGCCTGGTGACAGGACTGGCAGTTCGTCTGGTAGACCTTCTCGCCGCGTGCAACCAGTTCGGGGAGCGTCCACTGCTTCAGCGGATCGTCCTGCAGCGCCGCCATCTCCTTCTTCTTGCCCGCGACCCACTTCGTGTAGTCCTCGGCGGAAACGACCTGGACGGCGATCGGCATGAACGCATGATCCTTGCCGCACAGCTCCGCGCACTGGCCCCGGAAAGTGCCGATCTTGTCCGCGCGGAACCACGTGTCGCGCGCAAAGCCTGGAATCGCATCCTGCTTCACCGAAAAGGCCGGCACCCACCAGGCGTGGATCACGTCATTGGCGGTCGTGATGACGCGAACCTTCTTGTTCACCGGAACAACCAGTGGCTGCGTCACGTCGAGCAGATAGGTGCTGGTCCGCGGTTCCCTGCCCTCGATCTGCGCGACCGGCGTCGCCAGCTTCGACAGGAAGGAGATTCCTTCGCCCTCGCCGCGCACGTAGTCGTAGCCCCACTGCCACTGGTAGCCGGTCACCTTGACGGTGAGATCGGCATTGCTGGTGTCCTTCATCGCGACCACGGTCCTCGTGGCCGGCAGCGCCATCACGATGACGATGATGAAGGGAATCACCGTCCAGACGATCTCCACGGTGGTGTTCTCGTGCCAGTTGGCAGCGACTGCGCCCTTCGACTTGCGGTGCTTCCAGATCGAATAGAACATGACGCTGAACACGGCCACGAAGATGAGGCCGCAGATGATCAGCATCATGTTGTGCAGCCAGTGCACGTCACGCGCAATCTGCGTGACCGGCGGGGCAAGGTTGAAGCGGCTCTGGATCGCGGCTGCGCCGCCGGCCGCTGTCGTCAGAAGCCCGGCGCAAGCCGCGCGCAGGAGGGTCGTTCTGGAGTTGATCGTGTTCGTCATTGACTGTCCGTGGTTCCTTGCTGCCTGCTGCTCGCCCCGATTCATGCCGCTCCGCCCTGCGCCGACCTGAGCGCCCGGCCCAGCTCGCGCGCCAGCTCCGCACGTCGCGCATCGAGAAGGTGGCATCCCACCTCGATCCGTTCGGTGCGCGATCTGAGATGCACGCGCACCCGGCTGCCCGCTTCGCTGCCCACTTCGGAGCATCCCTCCACTTCGACGCGTACCTGGCGCGGATCAAGCACCCAGCCGGTACGACGCCCCCCTACAACCTGCTCGACAACGAGACCGCCGTCGGTCAGTTCGATCCGTTCGAAATCCCCCGCGCGTCGGCCATAGCAGATGAAGGCAGCCGCGACCGCCACCAATTCGAGGCCGACGAACGGGAGCACCATCCATAGCCCATGGGCGGCGAACGCCGCGCCAAAGGCAAACGAGATGGCAACCAGCGAACCGAACACGAGCGCCAGCTGCCTTGGACTGGCCGAACAGTTCCGCTTGATCAACCAGGTCGATTCGGACACTTCTGCTGCCTCGATCGAGCGTTGACCCAGCGCAAACCGCGGGAATTATATGCAAACCGGCGGCCCCTTGTCCGCGGGCCGCCGCCGTGCGTGTCGCAGGCCGTGCTACTTCGGCGGGATCCGCAGGTTCTGTCCCGGGTAGATCTTGTCCGGATGCGTCAGCATCGGCTTGTTGGCCTCGAAGATCTTGTCGTATTCATTGGCATTGCCGTAGAACTCCTTGGCGATCTTCGACAGCGTGTCGCCCTTGACCACCGTGTAGTACTGCGCGGGCGGCTGCGAAAGATCGACCGTCATGTTGTCGTCGACACCCGCCACGCCGCGTACATTGCCCGCGGCGAGGATGACCTTTTCCCTGGTCGCCTGGTCCTTGGCGACGCCGTAGACCTTTGCAACCGCAGTCGCGCCGTCGAAGGTCACCGTCAATGCAGTGACGGTCAGGTTGAGCTTGCTGATGTAGTTCTCGATCGCGGTCGCGGCGGCGCGGTTCGCCTCCGCGACTTTGGCCGGATCGACGCCCGGAGCCTCTGCGGCCTGCACTTCCTTGCCAAACAGCTTTTCGCCAGCTTCCTTGAAAAAAGAGATCAGTCCCATGATTTCCTCGGTGGTTTGCCGGGCCATGATCGACCCGGCCTGTGTTGACTCGATGTCTAGCGGCGGCGTCCCGCCAGTTCAGCGCGCACTACATCCAGGGGGATTCCCGTTGTCGCCGCCGTCTTCGGCCGTGGCTTCCAAGCATGGCCGTAGGCGACCTCAAAGGTTAGCGGAATCCGGCCGTCGGCGCCGCGGCGCGCTTCCAGCGCCGAGAGCAGCGCGCGTGCCTGCCGTGTCGAAGGCAGGGCCGGCCAGCGATCGCTGCGCGGGTTGCCGCCCAGTGCCCGAACCTCGATGAGCAGCGCCCGCGGAGATGGGTAGGTGAGCGTCAGCACCTCGACGTCCATCACCGGCGTCGCAAAACCGCTCGCGACCATCATGTCGCCGAAGTCGTGCATGTCGACAAAGGGCATCGGTCGCGCGTGCGGCAGCGCTTCTGCCGCCGCCGACCTCAGTTCCTTCAGCGTGTCGGGCCCGAAACAGCTGAACATCAGCAGGCCGTCGACACGCAGCACTCGCTTCCACTCGGGCAGCACCTGATGCGGCTGCGGATGCCAGTGCAGCATCAGGTTCGAGAGCACGAGGTCGACGGTGTCGTCCGCCAGCGGCATTCGGCCGCCGTCACCGACAACTCGAAGGTCGCGCCGGCCCGCGAACCAGCGTCGCATGCGGCGAACCGGCGACAGCCGCGTCGTTGCCGTTCGAAGCATGCGCTCCGAAACATCGATCCCGAGCCAGTCGGCGTCCGGGTAGCGCGCGGCCAGGGCTGTGAGTGTCCCGCCGGCGCCGCAGCCAACGTCCAGAACACGGGTCGGCGCCAGCCGGATGTAATCGAGGCGATCCAGCATCCGCCGCGCGATCTCCGCCGGCAGTGCGGCATGATGCGAGAACCTCGCGGCACGCGCATCGAACTGCCGCTGCACCGTGTCGATGCGCGTCGGGACGCGCGCCGTGGGCTCCCGCGTCTCGTAGGACATTCCTGCGCCGTGTGCTGTGGGTCGATCAGTATAGGTGGCGTACCCTCGAATTGCCTGTGACCACGATGCTGCAGGACCTGCTCCGACGCTGGCTGCCACCGCGCTGCGCTGCGTGTTCACTCACCGCCGGCGATCCCTTATGCGCCGACTGCGAGGCGGATTTCTTCCCCGCTTCGCGCGCACGCTGCGCGCGCTGTGCGCTGCCGCTGCCGTCGCCTGAAACCGCGGTCTGCGGACGCTGTCTCGCGGATCCGCCGCACTTCGGTTCGACCACTGCGCTCGCGGACTACGTTCCTCCGATTGCCGGCATGGTGACCGCACTCAAGTTCTCGGCGCGGCTCGACCTGGCGATCGTGTTCGGAAAACTCCTCGCGCGGCGAGCTCCGCCCACCGCAGCGGAGATTGTCGCTGCCGTTCCGCTGGCCTTCGAACGCGTCGCCGAACGCGGATTCAACCAGTCGCAGTTGATCGCGCGCGCGTTCTGCGGCGCCCGTCGCATGCCGCTGGCGACGGACCTTCTGCGCCGCATTCGGCACACGCTGCCCCAGCAGTCCCTGAAGTTCGACGAGCGGCATCGGAATGTGCGCGGAGCGTTCGAAGTGACCGGTAATGTGCGCGGCAGGACATTGCTGATCGTCGACGACGTGATGACCACCGGCAGTACGCTGAACGAGATCGCCCGCATCCTCCGGCAGGCCGGCGCCGCCGGTGTCCACAATCTCGTCGTCGCCCGCACGCCCTGAGGCCCTGGGTCGCAGCTTCCAGTGTTCAACATCGTTCTCGTCGAGCCGGAGATCCCGCCCAACACCGGCAACGTGATCCGGCTCGCCGCCAATACCGGCGCCCAACTGCACCTCGTCGAGCCGCTCGGCTTCGACATCGGCGACAAGCAGCTACGGCGAGCCGGGCTGGACTATCGCGAATTCGCGACGCTGAGGGTGCACCCGAGTTTCGAAGTCCTGCTGGAGACGGAGCAACCGGCCACGAACCGCATGTTCGCCGTCACGACGCGTGGCGAACGATTGATTGCCGAGGTCGGATTCAGTGCCGGTGACTGGTTCGTCTTCGGCTGCGAGACACGCGGTCTGCCGGCCGCAATACGCGGCCGATTCCCGCCGGATCGGCAGCTGCGACTGCCGATGCGCCCCGGCAATCGCAGCCTGAACCTGTCGAATGCAGTCGCGGTCGTCGTGTTCGAAGCCTGGCGCCAGCTCAGGTATGAGGGCGGCGTTTAGTGGCCTGTAACAGCCAATTCAGTAGTGCCTTGCGGGTCGGGCCGGCCGATTGCTTTGTCGCTCGCCTTGCGAATATGC
>DAINBQ010000234.1:0-5185 GCA_036732825.1 Burkholderiaceae bacterium
TCGCGCAGTTCAGCCTGTTCGAAAGCGAAGCGAAGCGACTGATGGAGCTGCAGCTCGCGCTGCCCGCCTACGAGATGGTGCTGAAGGCCGGGCACACGTTCAACCTGCTCGATGCGCGCGGCGCGATCAGCGTGACCGAGCGCGCAGCCTTCATCGGCCGCATCCGCACGCTGTCGCGCGCGATCGCGCAGAGCTATTACGAGTCGCGCGAGCGGCTCGGATTCCCGATGCTCGACCGCGCGGTTTCGGAGGCGGCATGAGCCCGCAGGGCCGCCCCAAGGGCGAATTCCCTCTTGGAGGGACGGCGCGTAGCGCCAAGGGAGCGCCATGACAGCGTCGCTGCTGGTCGAGCTGCACACCGAGGAGCTGCCACCCAAGGCGCTGAAAACCCTGTCGGAAGCGTTCGCGGCGGGCATCGCGAAGGGGCTGCAGGCGCGCGGCTTCCTCGGGCCGGCAGCGACGACGACTGCGTACGCGACACCGCGCCGGCTGGCAGTGCACATCAGCCACGTGGCCGCCAAGTCGCCGGACCAGCCGTTCAAGCAGAAGCTGATGCCGCTCTCGGTGGCGCAGGACAAGGCCAGGAACTGGACCGCGGCGTTCGTCAAGAAGCTCCATGGGCTGGGGCGCGGTCATCTTGCTGGCGTTGCCGTCGGGTCGCACGACGGGCCGGACACGTTGCTGGTTGAAAACGACGGCAAGTCCGATGCAGTCTTCCTGCAGGGCGTCGCCGTCGGCCTGCCGCTGGTTCGCGGCCTGCAGGAATCCCTCGACGAAACGCTGGCTTCATTGCCGATTCCGAAGGTGATGAACTATCAGTTGGCCGACGGGACAACGACAGTCCAGTTCGTGCGTCCGGCACACCGCCTCGTCGCGATGCATGGGCACGCGGTGGTGCCGATCCAGGCGCTGGGACTGCTGGCCGGCACGAAGACCCATGGACATCGTTTCATCGCGCCCGGCGATCTGCCGGTTCACGGCGCCGATACCTACGTCACTCAGCTGCGCGAGGAAGGCCGTGTCATCGCCTCGTTCGCCGAACGCCGCGAGCGCATCGAATGGCTGCTGCGGAACGAGGCCGCTGCACTGCACGCCGAGCCGGTGATGCCGGACGAACTGCTCGACGAAGTGACCGCGCTCGTCGAATGGCCGGTCGTCTACGACTCTTCATTCGACCCCGAATACCTCGAGGTTCCGGCCGAGTGCCTGATCCTGACGATGCAGCAGAACCAGCGCTACTTCGCGCTGAAGGACGAGACCGGAAAACTGCTGAACCGCTTCCTGCTGGTGTCGCAGATCGAGGCGAGCGACGGCGGCAAGGCGATCCGCGCCGGCAACGCGCGCGTCGTGCGCGCGCGCCTGGCCGATGCGAAGTTCTTCTACGACCAGGACCGCAGGCAGACCCTCGAAAGCCGGATTCCCGGACTGGCAGGCGTCGTCTATCACAGCAAGCTCGGCTCGCAGCTCGAACGCGTCGAGCGCCTGACAGGTATCGCGGTCGGCATCGCGAAGGAGATCGACGTCGATCCGACCCACGTCGAGCGCGCGGCGCGGCTGGCGAAGGCCGACCTGCGCACGCTGATGGTCGGCGAGTTCCCTGAACTGCAGGGAACGATGGGCGCGTATTACGCGCTGCACGATGGCGAGCCGGCCGATGTCGCGCATGCGATTCGCGAGCACTACCAGCCGCGTTTCGCCGGTGATGCGCTGCCCGCGTCCCCGGTCGGAGTCTGCGTGGCGCTGGCCGACAAGCTCGAGACGCTGGTCGGGCTGTTCGGCGTCGGCGAACGGCCGACCGGCGAGAAGGATCCGTATGCGTTGCGTCGGCATGCACTCGGCGTGCTGCGCATGCTGATGGAGGGCGGCTGGGCACTTCCCCTCGACCGGCTGCTCGCGATCGGTCGCGAGGCATTCGTCGGCACGCCTGCGGTGAAGGACGCGAACGGTGATCTTGCTGAATTCTGCTTCGAGCGGTTGCGCGGCCTGCTGCGCGAACTGGGCTACACGGCCAACGAGGTCGAGGCCGTCGTCGGCCAGCGACCGCAGAGAATCGACCTCGTGCCGCAGCAACTCGCCGCGGTACGGGCGTTCATGGAACTGCCGGAGGCCGAGAGCCTGGCCGCCGCGAACAAGCGCATCGGCAACATCCTGAAGAAGGCCGACACGGTCCCGGATTCCTACGACGGCGCGTTGCTGCTCGAACCGGCCGAGCGATCGCTGGCCGAGGCCTATGGCGCGGTACGCCCCGCGGCCGAACGACTCTATGCAGGCGGCGACTACACGGGGATGCTGAAGTCGCTGGCGCCGCTGAAGCTGCCGGTCGACCGCTTCTTCGATGAAGTGATGGTCAACGTCGACGATGCGAAGCTGCGCGCCAACCGGCTCGGGCTGCTGGCGTCGCTGCGCACGACGATGAACCGGGTCGCGGACATTTCCCGGCTCAGCGGGTAGTAGCCGTGACGAGGCTGCGCTCGCTCGCTTGCCTGGCATTCATGCTCGTCACGGTGATTCCGTGGTCGTTCGTCGTGCTCGCCGGCCTGCCGTTCTCGGTCCACACGCGCTACCGGTTGTGCACCTGCTGGACGCGGATGGCGATCTGGGGCGCGCGCGTGATCGGCGGCGTGAAGTGGAAAGTCGAAGGCTGGGACAACCTGCCGGACGGCCCGGCGATCCTGCTGCCCAAGCACCAGTCGACCTGGGAAACGTTCTGGCTGCCGAGCTACATGCCGCGCGACCTGACGTTCGTCTACAAGCGAGAGCTGCACCTGGTGCCCTTCTTCGGCTGGGCGATGGCTTCGACGCAGATGATCAGCATCGACCGCAGCAAGGGCCGCGACGCGTTCGAGCAGGTGGTCGAGCAGGGCGCAGATCGACTGGCGCGCGGATGGTGGATCGTGATCTTTCCGGAAGGCACGCGCACGCCACCGGGCTCGACCCGCCGCTACAAGACCGGAGGTGCGCGTCTTGCGGCGCGCACTGGCGCGTTCGCGGTCCCGATTGCGGTCAATTCCGGGGAACTCTGGCCGCGGCAACCGATGATCAAGGCGCCGGGAACGGTCACCGTCTCGATCGGACCGCCGATCGACCCGCGCGGCAGGACCGCCGATGAAGTCGGCGCGCTCGTAGAATCGTGGATCGAAACCGAGATGCGACGGCTGGCTCCGCATCGCTACGACGGCCCCTACGTGCCGTTGAACCGTGCGGATGCCGTCGCCGCAAGTTCCGCTTGAAGAAACTCAGCGCATCGCACGGCGAGCAGCTGGCACTGGCGCTCGATCCGCCTTCGTCTGCGGTCGAGGGCGCTGCCCCGGCGCCCGATGTCCGAACGCGTCGCGCCGTCGTCGGCAATGATGTGATCGGCTACCGGCTGCGCCGCGCACGCCGGCGCACGATCGGATTCCAGATCGACGATGAAGGGCTCACGATCAGCGCGCCGCGCTGGGTCACGCTGCGCGAGATCGAAGCCGCGATCGCGGAAAAGCAGCGCTGGATCCGCAACAAGCACCGTGAGTGGCGCGAGTGGCGCGAGAAGCGCCGGCTGCCACAGGTCGTGTTCGCGGATGGCGGTGTGCTGCCTTACCTCGGACGCCCGGTGACACTGAGGCTGATCGCAGTGGCCGGGGCGACGCGACTGAACGACACGGCCAATGAAGTCCATCTCGCGCTGCCGCGCGAGGCGGGCATCGAACAGGTCAGGGATGCGTTGCAGGCCTGGCTGCAGGCCGAGGCGGGCCGCGTGTTCGGCGAGCGGATCGCACATTTCGCGGACCGTATCGACGCGCGCTTCGCGGGCTGGAAGATCTCCTCGGCGCGCTCGCAATGGGGCTCATGCACGCACGATGGCCGCATCCGGCTGAACTGGCGGCTCGTGCACTTTTCCCTGCCGGTGATCGATTACGTGATCGCGCACGAACTGGCGCATCTGCGCGAGCTGAATCACAGTCCGCGCTTCTGGCACGCCGTCGGCAAGCTGCTGCCCGGATTCGAGGCCGCGCGCGACGAGATCCGCCAGGTCGACATCGGAGCGCTGCCGGTATGAAGGAGCCCTTGAAGCCCGCGGAAATCCGCGCCCACAATCGCACCGCCTGGGATCGCGAAGTCGAGCGCGGCAATCGGTGGACGCAGCCGGTCGGGCCGGAGGTGATCGCGGCCGCACGCGCCGGCCGCTGGTCGGTGCAACTGACGGAGAACAAACCGGTGCCCGCGGACTGGTTCCCGCCGCTCGAGGGTTGCGATGTTCTGTGCCTTGCTTCCGGAGGTGGCCAGCAGGGCCCGATCCTCGCAGCCGCCGGAGCGCGCGTCACCGTGTTCGACAACTCGCCGGCGCAGCTCGCGCGCGATCGCCTCGTCGCGGACCGGGAAGAGCTATCGCTGACGACGATCGAAGGCGACATGGCCAGGCTCGAACCGCTGGCCGATAGCGCCTTCGACCTCGTCTTTCATCCGGTTTCGAATGTCTTCGTGCCGGATGTTCGCCCGGTCTGGCGCGAGGCATTTCGCGTGTTGCGTCCGGGCGGCGTGCTGCTGGCCGGCTTCCTGAATCCGGACCTGTTCATCTTCGACGAGGAAGCCGCCGAACGCGGCGAGCTGCTGGTCCGGTACCCGCTGCCTTACGAGGAGCCGCGCGACTTATCGCCCGAGCAGCGCGAGCAGCGGATCCTCCAGCAGGAGACGTACACGTTCAGTCATTCGCTCACGGAGCAGATCGGCGGCCAGCTCGATGCGGGCCTGTTGCTGACGGCGATGTACGAAGACCGACACTCCGATTACGCGCCTTCGCAATACTTTCCGACTTACATCGCAACGCGGGCGGTCAGACCGTCCCAACCCTGAGACCCACGATGAGAATCCTGCACACGATGCTCCGCGTCGGCGACCTGCAACGGTCGATCGACTTCTACACCAACGTGCTCGGCATGAAGGTTCTGCGGACGACCGATCGCCCCGAGCAGAAATACACGCTGGCCTTCGTCGGGTACGGTTCGAGCCCGGACCACGCGGAACTCGAGCTCACCTATAACTACGGGGTCGACCGCTACGAACTGGGCACCGCGTTCGGGCATGTCGCGATCAGCGTCGACGATGCCTACGCCGCCTGCGAGCGAATCAAGGCCGCCGGCGGGACGGTCACGCGCGCTGCAGGCCCGGTGCAGGGCGGCACGACGGTGATCGCCTTCGTGCAGGA
>DAINBQ010000235.1:0-5159 GCA_036732825.1 Burkholderiaceae bacterium
TTTTCGATCTGGCATTGGCTGATCGTCCTGCTGGTCATCATCCTGGTGTTCGGCACCGCCAAGCTGAAGAACATCGGCAAAGACATGGGCGGTGCGATCAAGGGTTTCAAGGAAGGAATCAAGGAAGGCTCCGACGAAGTCGCGAAGAAAGTCGAGGAGCCGAAGCAGGTCGCTGGCCAGACGATCGACGTCCAGGCCAAAGAGAAGTCCTGATCCGCGCCCAGCCGGGAAGCCGGCTTCCCGTCGGGTGCGCCGGCCCACCGCGCGCTGCCTACTGACGCATGTTCGACTTCAGTTTCGGTGAACTCGCGCTGATCAGCGCTGTGGCGCTGATCGTCCTCGGACCGGAGCGCCTGCCCAAGGTCGCGCGCACCGTGGGCGAATGGGCCGGCAAGGCGCAGCGTTACGTCAGTCAGGTCAAGGCCGACATCAACCGCGAGATCGAGCTTTCGGAACTCAAGAAGCTGCAGGAGCAGGCGCGCGATGTCGCCCGCTCGATCGAGACCTCGGTGCAGGACAACGTCTCCAGCCTGAAATCAGGCTTTCAATCGACGGCGAATGAACTGCAGTCCGGGTTCGAGGATCCGGCCAGCGCACAGTCAGCGCCCGCCGACGATTACTCCTGGGAAACGACCGATCCCTGGACCAAGACGCGCTTTTCGCGCCGTTACCGGCCCGGCCCCAGTGTCGATGAGTTGGCGGAAGAGATCGCCAAGGTGAAACGCCAGCTCGCGCTGCCGGAAACGACCGGCCATCCCCGCCACAAATACGCGCCCCGGGCCCGACTGAACCGGCCGAGGATCCGTCGGTGAGGTCGCTGCGGCGCCATGGTGCCGACGTCCAATCCCGACCCGGCACGGCGGCCCGTGCACGGCCGTGCCTGACTCCTGCACGATCCCGATGACGACCGAGACCGAAGAGCCGGGCCAGGAACAGAGCTTCCTGTCGCATCTGGTCGAACTGCGGACACGGATCGTGCGGGCGGCGGTCGCGATCCTGATCGTGTTCCTCGCGCTGACGCCGTTCATGAAGGAGATCTTCGACCAGCTTTCACAGCCGATGATGGCGGCGCTGCCGGCCGGTTCGAAGCTGCTCGCGACCGGCGTCATCACGCCGTTCATGGTGCCGCTGAAGGTGACGCTGTTCGCGGCGTTCCTGATCGCATTGCCCTACGTGCTCTGGCAGGTCTGGTCTTTCGTCGCTCCCGGCCTCTACAAGCACGAGAAGTCGCTCGCAGCACCGCTGATCTTTTCCAGCGTCATGATGTTCTTCGCCGGCATGGCGTATTGCTATTTCATCGTCTTCGGCCTGGTGTTTCGCTTCATCGCAGGATTTGCGCCGGCCTCGGTCTCCGTGTCGCCCGATATCGAGGCGTATTTCAGCTTCGTGATCGGCATGTTCCTGGCGTTCGGCCTGACCTTCGAGGTGCCGATCGTCGTCGTTCTGCTGGCGCGTTTCGGCCTCGCCAGCGTCGAGAAGCTGAAGCAGGCGCGCCCCTACGTGATCGTCGGCGCATTCATCATCGCCGCAATCTTCACGCCGCCCGATGTCCTGTCGCAGTTGCTGCTCGCGGTTCCACTGGTGGTGCTCTACGAACTCGGGATCTTCCTGTCGCGCTTTTTCGTCAAGCCGAAGCCGGACGAAGAGGCCACAACCGAACAGGCCTCCTGAGGCCGCGCGGAGGCCGCGATGAGCGCACGTCTTGCCGTCGTCTTCTGCCTGCTGCTGGCGTTCGGTGCTGCGGCGGCGAACCGGCTGCAGATCGTCCCTGACGACGATGCCGACGTAACCGCCGGCTGGGCCGCGTATCGCGCGAATGACTTCAGCCAGGCGCTGGTTCACTATCGCCGCGCCGCAGACCGCAATCAGCGGGTTGCACAGTTCAATCTCGCCGTCATGTTGCTCGGCGGGGAGGGAACCGCGGCGGATCCGGCCTCGGGTGTCGTGTGGTTGCGCAAGTCGGCCGACCTCGGTTTCCCGCAGGCGCAGTTCGCTCTGGCGCTCCTTTACGAGCGGGGCGAGCACCTGGCGCGGTCACAGTCCGAGGCCACTGCCTGGTTTCATCGGGCTGCAGAACAGGGTTTCCGCGATGCCCAGGTCAGTCTCGCGACCCAATATTTCCTGGGCCGGGGAGCGCCGCGCGATTACGAGCGGGCGGCACACTGGTACGAGCGGGCCGCCGAGCAGGGCGATGAAGGCTCCGCCTATATCGTTGCCAGCCTGTACGAGAAGGGCGATGGGGTCGCGCGCGACTCGACGCGAGCCTGGTACTGGTACAGCCGGGCCGCGGCCGGCGGAGATCCCGCGGCCGCGATCAAGGCGCGCGAAATGCGGGAACTGCTGCCGCGCTGAGCCGATTCCTCAGCGCGCGCGCGGCGTCGGCCGCTCGCCGACTCCGACCTGCAGGTCGAGTTCCTTGCCGCCGCGAACGACCCGGACCTGCGCGTTCGACCCGGGGGGCAACTGCGCGATCTGATTGAGCATCGCGCGGCTGTTCGACACCGGCTGGCCGTTGATCGTCAGCATCACGTCGCCCGGCTCGAGACCCGCCTTGCCGGCCGGGCTGCTGCGTTGCACGCCCTTGAGCACGACGCCGTCTTCGCGCGGCAACTTCAGGAGCTCGGCGGTCTCGGGCGTGATGTCCTCGGGTTCGACGCCGAAATAGCCGCGCACCACCTTGCCGGTCTTGATCAGCTGTTCCATCACCTGCGTGACCAGCGCAGCCGGGATCGCGAATCCGATGCCGATCGAACCGCCGCCCGTGCGCGAAAAGATCGCAGTGTTGATGCCGACCAGGTTGCCGCTGGCGTCGACGAGTGCGCCGCCCGAGTTGCCCTGGTTGATCGCCGCGTCGGTCTGGATGAAGTTCTCGAACGTATTAATGCCGAGGTTGGTGCGACCGAGCGCGGAAACGATACCCATCGTCACGGTCTGCCCGACGTCGAACGGGTTGCCGATCGCCAGCACGACATCGCCGACGTGCAGCGATTCGGAGCGCCCGAATGTGATTGCCGGCAGGTCGCGCGCATCGATCTTCAGCACCGCGACGTCGCTTTCGGGATCGGCCCCGACCAGTGTCGCCTCGAACTGGCGGCCATCGGCCAGCGCGACGGCGATCTCGTCGGCCGCCTGCACGACGTGATTGTTGGTCAGCACATAGCCGTCGGCCGTGGCCACGACACCCGAGCCGAGGCTGGCGACCTTGTCGGCACCTCCACGGGGGTCGCCGAAGAAGTAGCGATAGAGCGGATCTTCCGGTGCGCCGCGGCGATCCACTTCCTTGGTCGTGTACACATTGACGACCGCGGGTGTGGCCAGCCTGACCGCGTCCGCATAAGACGTGAGCGCGGCGGCGCGCGGTCCTTCGACGGCGACCTGCTTGATCGCGAGGCCGGTCGTGGTTGCGGTCGGGCGCGGCGGGGTCGAGCGCGAAAGCCATTCGGGCCGCAAGGTCGACACGATGAACAGGAGCGCGAGGCCCACCGTGGTGGCCTGGGCGAAGATCAGCCACAGTCGACGCAACATCAGAAAGCACCAGGCGGCCGGGCAGGCCGCGACAGGAAGGGGCGCAACAGGAGCGCGGGGAGGGAATTATTCCCCAAAACGGGAGGCCGGTTGCCGCACGGTCATCCGCGCAGCAACTCGCGGGGGTGCGCGGCCGATCAACGCTTCTTCAGTTCGTCCCGGATCTCGCGCAGCAGCAGCACGTCCTCGGGCGGGGGCGCGGCCGCGGCATCGAGCCGGCTCTTGACGCGATTGACGGCTTTGACCATCCAGAAGATGACGAACGCCAGGATGACGAAATTGAGCAGCACCGTGATGAAGTTGCCCCAGGCGAAGACCACGCCGGTCTTCTGCGCGGCATCGAGCGGCGCGCCGGGCGCCACGGTTCCAGACAGCACCCAGTACTTGTTGCTGAAATCGACGGCGCCGCCGAAAAGAGCGTTGACGAGCGGCATCACGACGTCCTTGACCAGCGAATCGACAATCCGGCCGAAGGCCGCGCCGATGATGATGCCGATAGCGAGGTCGATCACGTTGCCCTTGACCGCAAACTCGCGAAACTCCTTCAGTACGCTCATCACAATCCCCCTCCGGTGACCAAGTTTCCCCTCTGGCCGTCAGTTTAGCGGGTCGCTTGCGATGTCCGGGCCCACATTCCGCCAGTGGGCCGCGCACCGGGCCGCCGCATGCGGATCAAGTAGAATCGCGGGCTGCCGTCCGGATGGCGTGTGGATTCAGGCGTTCAAATCGCCAGAGTTCCGTCCGCCGCGGCGCGCCTCCTTCCTTTCTATTGGGGTTTTCATGTCCACGTCCGCCTCAGTTCCGAGTGGCCAGGGACCGGTAGCCATGCCGGTCGACGAGGAAAGACGCAAAGCAATCGCGGTAGCAGCGGCAGTCGGCGGAGTCGGAGTGGTCGCGGCCGCCGTGCCTTTCGTGGCTTCCTTCGCGCCCTCCGAGCGCGCCAAGGCCGCCGGTGCCCCCGTCGAGCTGGACCTGTCCACGATCGGCCCGGGCGAACTGAAGACGTTCGAGTGGCGCGGACTGCCGGTATGGGTCCTGCGGCGCACGCCGGAGATGCTGCAGTCGATCAAGAAGGTCGACGGCGAGGTGGCCGATCCGAAATCGGTGCGTACGCAATACCCGACGCCCGAATACGCGCGCAATGAGTTCCGGTCGATCAAGCCCGAATACCTGGTCGCGGTCGGCATCTGCACGCACCTGGGCTGTTCTCCGACGGGGCCCTTCCCGGGTGGCGTCAACGCGCAGCTCGGCAACGCGCAGGGGTTCGTCTGTCCATGCCACGGTTCGACGTTCGACCTGGCGGGAAGGGTCTTCAAGAACAAGCCCGCGCCGGACAACCTCCCCGTGCCGCCGCACAAGTACGTGTCGGACACCGTCGTGCTGGTCGGCGACGACTCCAAGGCCTGATCCGGGACGCGCAATGGCAGAGCACAAGACCACCTACTCCGGACTGCTCGGCTGGATCGACGAGCGCATGCCGACGTTGATGTCGGAATACAAGAAGCACCTGTCCGAGTACTACGCGCCAAAGAATTTCAACTTCTGGTACATCTTCGGCGGACTGGCGATCACCGTCCTGGTGATCCAGATCGTCACCGGCATCTTCCTGGTGATGAACTACAAGCCGGACGCGA
>DAINBQ010000236.1:0-5151 GCA_036732825.1 Burkholderiaceae bacterium
TTCTTGTCGGGGTAGGGAAACTTGGCCCACGCCTTCGCCATCTTCTTCTCCTTCTTCGTGTTTACAGGTATTCGGCCGCAAGATGCTCGAACAGCGCGCGCGAGTCGCCGGTCAGGTAGGGCGCCATCAGCGACAGCACCTGGTAGCAGCCGCGCTGCAGCGCGGCGCCGACGACATCAGGTTCGTTGAATCGGCGCGGGTCAAGCACATACGAATATGAAAGCCAATAGGTCGCGACGACCACCATGTTGGTCGCGAGCGCCTCGAGCTCACGTTCATCCGCTTTCAGGTCGCCGGTGCTCCTGAGCCCATCGGCGAGCCCGCGCGCGACCTTCACCTTCTGCGTCAACAGCTGCTTGAACTTCAGTTCGAGCGTGCGGTTGTTCGCGAGCAGGTTGTTCAGGTCGCGGTAGAAAAAGCGGTACTTCCAGATCAGCTCGAACAGCACGTGCAGGAACAGCCAGGCGTCCTCGACGTTGGCCTGGCGGTCGGCCGGCACCGCCAGCAGCTTGTCGATCTCGCGCTCGAACTGCTGGAAGATGCAGTTGATGATGTCGTCTTTGTTCTTGAAGTGGTAGTACAGGTTGCCCGGCGAGATGTTCATCTCCTCGGAGATCAGCGTCGTGTTGACGTTGGGCTCGCCGAAGTCGTTGAACAGGCGCAGCGACAGCTCGAGGATGCGTTCTCGCGTGCGGCGCGGAGGCTTGCGTTCCATGGGTGTCTTCGCAGGCGCGGGCCGGACTGGAACGCCCGGCGCAGGCTGCGGCAAGAATACCGCAGCGGATCAGCAATCTGCGCTACGCGACGGCGGTGGAGTGGCGGATCCAGCGCTCGAGGTCGTCGAGCGTGTGCGTCAGCAGCCGGGTGGCCGCGGTGCTCGCGGTCTCGCGCCACTTTCCGCTGCTCTTCTTCAGGCTCTTCACCAGCGTCAGCGATTCGTCGCGCAGGACATCGGTCCGGATCTCGATGCCGTGGGGCGCGAGCAACGGCGCCAGCTCGTGGCGCCGCTTCCAGATCTCCTCGCGCGTCTTCTGGTAGGCGTGCTCGCACAGGCGCCGGCGGCTCGAGTACGAGAAGAGGTTGGTGAAGAACATGTCGGCGTCGGCACGGTTCGGTTCGAACAGCACGATGTCGGTGGCCGGGTACGCGGTCTTGTAGCGCTCGAGCCCGGCGCCGAGTCGGGAGTGGATCATCGAGCGGTAGGTCTGCGCCAGCACGACCGGCAGGCCGCCTTCGACCAGCTTGTCGAGATGGTGTTCGCGGTCGCGCGTGGGGTGGTGCCGGCGCGAGTCGTACGGCACCAGTGGATTCATGCAGACCATCAGGTCGACCCCCTCGTCGAGCGCGATCGACGCGTGCAGCGTCTTGCGCAGGGCGCCATCGACGAAGTAGCGGCCATCGATCTCGACCGGCGGGAAGAGTCCGGGCAGTGCGGCCGAGGCCTGCACCGCGCGCGATATGGGTACGCGGTCGAGGCCGGGCGCGCCGAACGAGACCGATTCACCGGTGTCCAGGTCCGTCGCGACAAGGTAGAGCTTGCGCGTGAGCTGGCGGAAGTCGTTGCTGCGGCCCGGCTGCGAGAAGATGCGTCCGAGGTAGTTATCGACCGCCTCGCCGCTGAACACTCCGGTCGGGATCGCGCGACCCAGTCGCTCGAACGCGCTCATCATCGTGCTCGTGCCCAGCGCGTAGTGCCACAGCGCGCTGACGAGCAGCGGCGGGACCGAGGCAAGCCGCTTCGTGTACTCGCTGTAGGCCGGGCGCAGCAGCACCGATGGCTCGAAACGGTCCTTGGACTTCTCGCCCTCGATGAACACACGCGACATCTGGTGCGGTGTGAATCCGTTGACCAGGCCGGCCGCGATGAACCCGCCCGCGCTGACGCCGACATATACATCGGCGTCGTTGCAGTCGAGCCCAGCCAGCGTTTCGTTCAGCGCGGCAAGCGCGCCGATTTCATAGATCGCACCCAGCGGGCCACCGCCGGCAAGGGCGAGTCCGATGCGGGAGCGCGTTGCGCGTCCGGCTGTGCGCGCAGTCGAAGGCCGGAGATTTATTCCACCCATTGTTAAAGACTAGCTCAGCCGCCCGGATCAACTCTGTCGAGAATCAGGCCGGCTGCAGGACGTGCAGCCATTTTGTGGGGGAAGTGGCCGCGGCCAGTGCGGGCGGCAGCCGGTGCAACGCGTGCGGAGCAGCACGGTCAGCACTTTCATGGCAATCCGCCGCCACGGCAGAGCGCGGCGGCGGCGGAAGAATCACTCGTCAGGCTGACTTCGCCGTGCGGGTCGTGCGTTTTGCAGCCGCCCGGCCGGCAGGCTTGGCGCGCGTCAGCGTTGCGACATTCTTCGTGAGTTCCTCGACGCGTTTGGTGAGCGCCGTGATTTCCTTGTTGGTCGGCACGCCCAGGCGGGTCAGTGCGCGCTCGACGCGGGCCTCGAACACGGTTTCGAGTTTGTCCCAGGTGCCGTTGGCCTGCTTCTGCAGCCCGGCGGCGACTTTCGTGACCTTGGCGGTGACGTCGTTGACCCTGTCTTCGGTGACTTTCATCGTTCGCTTCTGAATGGAGGTGCCTTCACGAACCAGAGCCTTGAAGACTTTCTGGCCTTCTTCCTGCGCCTTGGCAAATGCGCCGAGGCCGGCCAGCCAGATTTCCTGCGCGGAATCCTTGATCGCGCCTTTCAGCTGGTTGTCGCCGCGCGAGCTTTGCGCCATCGCCTTGAGCTTCTTGACCATTGTTGGCTCCTTGAGTCGTTGATCGAATATCTCGATGGCGAAAGTCTAGGAGTGCGCCGAGAGCGGGGACAAGCCAAACCGTAGAACGGCGGCTCTAGCGAGCGGCCATCGGGCGCTAAACTCGCCGCAAGATCAACAACAGCGCAACAACAGCCATCCCGGGCCCAGCCTGGAGGAGACACTCCAATGACCTACTTCGTCACCGGCGCCACCGGCTTCATCGGCAAGCGTCTCGTCAAGAAACTGCTCGCCCGGCGCGGCACCGTCGTGTACTTCCTCGTGCGCAAGGAAAGCCTCGACAAGCTGCCCGAGCTGCTCGAGTACTGGGGCGTGGACGAGGAGAGGGCAGTTCCCATTGTCGGCGACCTGGCCAAACCCCAGCTCGGCGTTTCGAAGGGGGACCTGAAAAAACTCACGGGCAAGATCAAGCACTTCTTCCACCTGGCTGCGGTGTACGACCTGAAGGCCGATGCCGAGAGCCAGATCGTCGCCAACATCGATGGCACGAAGAACGCGGTCGAGCTGGCGAACGACATCGGCGCCGGGATCTTCCAGCATGTGTCGTCGATCGCGGCCGCCGGCATGTACGAGGGCGTGTTCCGCGAGGACATGTTCGACGAGGCCGAAGGGCTCGACCACCCGTATTTCGCGACCAAGCACGACTCGGAAAAGATCGTGCGCAAGGAGACGAAGATGCCGTGGCGGGTCTATCGCCCCGGCCTGGTCGTCGGCGACAGCAAGACCGGCGAGATGGACAAGATCGACGGCCCGTACTACTTCTTCAAGCTGATCCAGCGCATGAGACAGATGCTCCCGCCCTGGATGCCAGCGATCGGCATCGAAGGCGGCCGGATCAACATCGTGCCGGTCGACTTCGTCGTCGACGCGATCGATCACATCGCGCACCAGAAAGAGGGCAACAAGAAGGCGTTCCACCTGGTCGACCCGACGCCGTACCGCGTCGGCGACATCCTGAACATCTTTGCCAAGGCAGCGCACGCACCGCAGTTCTCGCTGCGAGTGAACGCGGCGCTGGTGGGCTTCATCCCCAACAGCGTCAAGAAGGGCCTGCTGTCGCTGACGCCGGTGCGCCGGATCAAGAACGCGGTGATGAAGGACATCGGGGTGCCCGACGACATCCTCACCTTCGTCAATTACCCCACCCGCTTCGACGCGCGCCAGACGACGGCTGCGCTGAAGGGCAGCGGCATCAGCGTGCCCCGCCTCGATGACTACGCGTACCGGCTGTGGGACTACTGGGAACGCAACCTCGATCCGGACCTCTTCATCGACCGCACGCTGAAGGGCCAGGTACAGGGCAAGGTCGTGCTGGTGACCGGAGGCTCGTCGGGGATCGGGCTGGCCGCCGCGCACAAGATCGCGCAGGCCGGCGCGATCACCGTCATCGTCGGCCGCGAGCAGGACAAGCTGAACGCCGCAAAGAAGGAGATCGAGGACGCGATCAAGGCGCACGAGACCGCGAAGGGCAACGGCGGCAAGGTGGTGACCTATTCGGCCGATCTCGCGAGCATCGAGAGCTGCGACAAGATGGTCGCGTGGCTGATCGAGAACTACGGCGGCGTCGATGTGCTGATCAACAACGCGGGCCGATCGATCCGGCGCGGCATCGAGTCGAGCTACGACCGCTTCCATGACTACGAGCGGACGATGCAGCTCAACTACTTCGGCTGCCTGCGCACGACGATGGGTCTGCTGCCGCACATGTCGAACAAGCGCAAGGGCCATGTCGTGAACATTTCGTCGATCGGCGTGCTGACCAACGCGCCGCGCTTCTCGGCCTACGTTGCGTCCAAGGCGGCGCTCGATGCGTGGACGCGCTGTGCGGCCTCGGAGTACATCGACGTCGGCATCACGTTCACGACGATCAACATGCCGCTCGTGCGCACTCCGATGATTGCGCCGACGAAGCTGTACCAGAACGTTCCGACGCTGTCACCGGAAGAGGCCGCCGACCTGATCGTGCAGGCGATCGTCTACAAGCCGGTGCGCATCGCGACCCGCCTCGGCGTCTTCGGACAAGTGCTGCATGCGGTTGCGCCGCGCATAGCGCAGATCGTGATGAACACCACGTTCCGCATGTTCCCGGACTCGGACGCCGCCAAGGCCCCGAAGGAAGGCGAGAAGCCGAAGGCCACAGCCGACCAGATCGCGTTCGCGAACCTGATGCGGGGGATACATTTCTAACGGGCGTCGCAGGTGTACGCATCGGCTGCGCCGATGCACGTGCACCTGCTCCGATTAGTTAGCGGGCCGCTCTTCGGGCGGCCGGGCGAGCGGCCCGGGGCTAACTACTAGCGGCGGCCGCGGCGTCGCGAGCGGGCATTGCGGCAGCTGAGGGCAGCGGGCGGTCGACGACCTCGATCAGCTTCTCCAGCACTTCGTCGCTGGCGGTCA
>DAINBQ010000237.1:0-5131 GCA_036732825.1 Burkholderiaceae bacterium
CTAGTGCCAGCCGGCGGGGTCGTCGCCCTGCCCCCGCGCCGCTCGGTCGCGCCGCAGGCTCTCCTCGAGTTCCTCGCGCCCGCTCTTCGCGATCGCCACCATCTTGCCTTCGTCGCGGAAGTGCGGCTGCATTGCCTGCAGCGTCGCGAGATTCGCGCGCCGGAACCGATCGGCCATCTGGCGCGCCTCGTACGGGTCGGCGCCGAGCGCTTCCAGCACCTGGCGGCCCGAACGGAGCGCCGACTCGAAAGTCTCGCGCTCGATCTGCTCGACGCCGCGTTCCACCAGCTCGAACCAGTGCCGCACGTTGCGCGCGCGCGCGATGATGCGCAGCCCGGGAAACTCGGCACGCACGCGGTCGACCAGCGCCAGGCTTTCATCCACGTCGTCGATCGCGACGACCAGCAACCGCGCCGTGTCCGCCCCCGCAGCACGCAGCAGGTCGAGTCGCGTCGCGTCGCCGTAGAAGACCTTGTAGCCGAACCTGCGCAGCGCCTCGATCTGGTCCGGATCGTGGTCGAGCACGGTCGCGGTGACGCCCTGTGTGAAGAGCAACCGCCCGACGATCTGCCCGTAACGCCCGAAGCCCGCGATGATGACTGGCGCGCTGTCGTCATCGATCCGGTCGGGTTCGCGCGCGGCACGTGCGCCTCGAACATCGCGCCGATCGCAGCCCAGCAGCAGCAGCGGTGTCAGCGCCATCGACAGCGCGACCGCCGCGTTCAGCAGCGCATCCCAGGCCTCGGGCAATGCGCGTGCGCTGCGCGCGACGCTGAACAGCACGAATGCGAACTCGCCGGCCTGCGCGAGCAGCGCCGCGAACTGCCAGCGTTGCTCCTTCGGCACGTCGAGCCGCGGCGCGATCAGTGCCAGCAGCGTCCCCTTGATCAGCAGCAGCGCCAGCAGCAGCACCGCCAGCGTGACCGGCTGCTGCGCGACGAGACCGAAGTCGATCGACATGCCGACCGCGATGAAGAACAGCCCAAGCAGCAGCCCCTTGAAGGGCGCGATGTCGGTCACCAGCGCATGGCGGAACTCGGAGCTTGCGAGCAGCACGCCGGCGACGAAGGCACCGAGCGCCATCGAAAGACCGACCAGGTGCATCAGCTCGGCGATGCCGAACACCAGCAGCAATGCGAACGCGGTGAAGATCTCGCGCACGCGTGCCGCTGCAATCAGGCGCATCACCGGCCGTGTCACGTAGCGGCCTACCACGATGACGCCGGCCACCGCGGCGAAGGCCATGACAGCATCCATCCACTTCGGCGCATCGGCTGCGTCATGCGCACCAAGCAGCGGTACTGCTGCGATCAGCACGATCGCCGCGATGTCCTGGAACAGCAGGATGCCCAGTGCGGAGCGGCCGATCGGCGCGTTCAACAGGTTGCGGTCGGTCATCGACTGCACCGCGATCGCGGTCGATGACATCGCCAGCGCGAGGCCGGCGACCAGCGCTGCCTGCCAGGCGAGTCCCGCCAGCATCAGCGCCACTGCGAGCGCGCCTCCGCAGAGCGCCATCTGCAGGCCACCGCCGACGAACACCGCGCGGCGCATCTCGACCAGCTTCTTCGTCTCGAGGTCGAGCCCGATCAGGAACAGCATCAGCACGACGCCGAATTCGGAGAACCGCAGGATCGAGTCGACATCGCGTATCAGCCCCAGCACCGACGGCCCGATCAGGCATCCGGCCGCCAGGTATCCGAGCACCGAGTCCAGGCCGATCCGTTTCGCCAGCGGCACGCAGACGACCGCGGCGCCCAGGTAGATCAGCGCGTCGCGCAGGAAGCCGGGCTCAGTCACGTGCCTGCCTCCACGCGAGCAGGCGCGCGCGATAGGCCTGCGCCTGCGTGGCTAGCGCCTCCGCGCCGATGTAGTGCCCGCCGTGCACAAAGATCGGCTCGAGCCAGTTCATGCCGCAGAAGCGCGCCGTCTGTTCGACCGCCGGCACGAAGGACGCGAAGTGATGGCCGTGTTTGCCGGCCGGCGCGTAGTCGCCGTCGGTCGCACCGGTCGATGTGACCCACAGGCAGTCCTTGCCGGCGAGCGCGGTCCCGCCATCGCCATAGGCGTACCCGCGCACCAGCACGTCCTCGAACCAGAGCTTGAGCAGCGCCGGCGGCCCGTACCAGTGCAGCGGGTGCTGCCAGATCACGAGCCGCGCCGCGGCGAGCAGCGCGCGCTCGGTGTCGACGTCGATCGCGAGATCCGGATACACGTCGTACAGCGAGCGCAATGTCAGGTCAGGCAGGTCGGCGACCGCCGACAGCAGCGCGCGGCCGGCCACCGAGCGCTGCGGATGAGGATGCGCATAGAGCAGCAGGATCATCGCGGCATTATGCGTTGAGGCCGAGTCACAGGTGATTGCTAGAGTTCGGGCCTTCCAAAGCGTGTCGCCATATGTCATCAGCCTCCCCGCTGCGCGCAGCCCTTGCCTCGAGCGTCAGCCAGCCCGGCCAGTGGATCGGTCCGGCGCTGAGCGTCGCGCTTGTTGCATTGCTGTGCGCGTTCGCGCTGCCGCAGATCGGCGCGCCAACCGCCGCGATCGGCTGGCTGGCATGGATCGCGTTCGCGGTGTCGCTGGTACTGACCGCGCGCCTGCCGCTGCTCGCGGCGCGCTTCGGCGGGCTCGACCATCAATACGCGTGGCACCACATGCTCGGCCTCGCGGCTTACCTGCTGGCACTCGCGCATCCGTTCGCGGTGGTCTGGTCGTGGCTCGTCGCCGGCGACTTCGGCACCGTGCTCTTTGCGTGGACGCGCGGCAGCGCGTCTCTCACCGGCTGGCTCGCGCTCGCGCTGCTGCTGCTGCCGCTCGCGGTGACCTTCTGGGTGCCGATCGGTTTCCGGCAATGGCTGGGCTGGCACCGGATCACCGCCCTCGCGTTCGCTTTCGCTGCGTTGCATGTGGCGATGACGCCGGGCTGGGGCACGCGCGGCTGGTGGGCGATCGTGCTGACCGGCGCAGTTGCGCTGGCGTTCCGGGTCTGGGTCTATCGGCGCGATGCCGGGCGGCGCTATGTCGTCGGCCGCGTCGAACATCCGGCCAACGCCTGCGTCGAAGTGGAGCTCGAACCGCTCGACCGCCCTCTCGACGTGAAGCCGGGCCAGTATGTGTTCGTCGCTTTCCACAGCGGGCAGGCCTATCACAGCTGCAACGAGTACCACCCGTTCACCGTGAGCGCGATCCGCGGCGGCCGGCTGACGCTGACGATCAAGGCCTTCGGCGACTGCACGCTCGAGATGCAGCGGCTATCGACCGGTCTCGCGGCACGCGTCGAAGGCCCGTTCGGCGCGTTCTTCGACACGGCAACCGCGACGACGCCGCAGCTGTGGATTGCGGGCGGCATCGGCGTCACGCCGTTCCTCGCGCAGCTCGAGAAGCTCGGCCCCGATGTCGACATCAAGCTCGCGTACCTCTTCCGCGCCGGCCACGACGCGCTGCACATCGACGAGCTGATCGCGGCGGCCGAAGCGCGGCCCGGTCTGGAGCTGGTGACGTTTGTCACCGGCACCGATCTCGAGCGGCTGTGGCAATGGCTCGACAGCATCGGCCCGCTCGATGCGCGCGAGGTCTATGTCTGCGGGCCGCCGCCGCTGCTCGACGCCGTCGTCGAACAGCTGAACGCGCGCAGCGTGACGACGCCGCACATCCACTTCGAGCGCTTCGACTTCCGATGAAAACCGGCAAGCTCGTGTTCACGGCCGCGACCGCGGCCTTCGCGCTGGCGCTGGCCGCAGTGCTCGTGCTGGCGTGGCTCGCACGCTAGCAACCGCGGTAGTCCTTCTCCGCCGCCAGCGGTTCGCGCGACGATCCCCCGACGTGATCGGTGTGTCACAGGAATGCGTAGCCTGTTGATCGGGTACTGGTATCACCGAATGGACGATGGCGACGCGCGGTCCAGTCGAGCACATTGCAATGGGAATCCAAATTCGCATAGCTTGCGCGTCGCGGCCAACGTCGGCATGCCACGCGCTACTGAACGTTGGAAGCAAGCATGGACGCGAACATCAGGCGGCGATTTTTGTTGCTGGCCGCGACATCGCTGGGGTTGGCCCCAAGTGTGCCGAGCTGGGCGCACGGGTTTAGCGGCGGCGCACGAGAGGCATACGGCGCGCACTTCGCCCCTGTTGCCCGAGCGGGCGACCGGCGGCGCGTGCGCCAGGGGCGCAACCGCGCTAAGAGCACCCTGCTGGAGTGGAACGAGGTGGCGCTGGAAGCCACCGGGATCGACCACACCCCCGTAGCGGCAGGCGATACCCGCACGTTCGGCGAACAACTCGGCCCAGGCCGCTCAAGTCGAGCGCTGGCGATCGTGCACATCGCGATGTTCGATGCGATGAATGCGATCGAGCGGCGCTACCGCGGCTACACCAATCTTGCCGCGGCGCCACGGAGCACGTCGATTGATGCAGCCATCGCGCAAGCGGGCCACGACACGCTGGCCGCGATGTTTCCCTCGCAGCGCGATGCCTTCGACGAGGCGCTGGCACAGGATTTGGCTGGGGTGCGCGACCTGTCAGCCAGGGCACGCGGCATCGAACTAGGTGCGAGTGCGGCGGCAGCGATCCTGGCTTTGCGCGCGAACGACGGTGCCAACCACCGTGAACTTTTCGTTGGGACTGATCCTGCGGTCAATTTTGTCCCGAGCACCGCGCCTGGCAAATGGCGTCCCGACCCGGTGAGCCAGATTCCGCTCGCGCTGGGTGCGGCCTGGGCACAGGTCAAGCCGTTTGTGCTCACCTCTGCCGACCAGTTTCGCGCGCCGGAGCCGCCCGCGCTCGACAGCGCCGAATACGCAATCGCCTTCGACGAAGCCAAACGGCTCGGCGGCGACGGCGTCATCACGCCCACCGTACGTTCGGAAGCGCAAAAGCAGATCGGCATCTACTGGGCTTACGACGGCATGCCGAACTTGTGCGCACCGCCACGTCTGTATAACCAGATCGCATTGCGCATTGCCACCGCGCAACACACCGGTACCCTGGAACTGGCGCGCCTGCTGGCGCTCATCAATATCGCGATGGCGGACGCAGGCCTGGCAATCTGGGAGTCGAAGTACTTCTATCAGTACTGGCGCCCGGTCACCGGCATCCGCGAGGCGGCCGGCGGCAACGTCATTGCAGACCCGGG
>DAINBQ010000238.1:0-5113 GCA_036732825.1 Burkholderiaceae bacterium
CCTGGCCCGCCTGACCCACCCGAACATCGCGCGCCTGATCGATGCCGGCGTCGCCGAGGGTCAGCCCTACTTGGTGCTCGAGTATGTCGAAGGGGAGGCGATCGATCACTGGTGTGACGCGCAGGCGCTCGGCGTCGACGCGCGCATCCGCCTGTTCATGGACGTGCTGGCAGCGGTCGCGCATGCACACAACAATCTGACACTGCACCGCGACCTCAAGCCATCGAACATCCTCGTCGATAGCGACGGCCGCGTGAAGCTGCTCGATTTCGGCATTGCCAAGCTGATCGAGGATCCCGGGCGCCCGACCGCCGCGACCGAACTGACGCAACTCGCGGGGCGGGCTTTCACGCCAGAGTACGCGGCGCCAGAGCAGGTGGAGGGAAGGGACGTCACGACGGCCACCGATGTGTACTCGCTCGGCGTGCTGCTTTACGTGTTGCTCGGCGGGCAGCATCCGACGGCCAGAGCTAACACGGCCGCAGTCGACCAGTTGCGTTCTGTGCTCGAGACCGAGCCGCAGCGACTCTCCGAAGTCGCGCGGCGAACCTCTGTCGATGCTGCCGGGGCGCGCGCGACGACTCCGCCCCGGCTCGCGCGTGACCTGCGCGGTGATCTGGACAACATCGTCGCCAAGGCGCTGAAAAAGGCACCGGCCGAGCGCTATCCGAACGCAGCCGCACTCGCAGAGGACCTGCGCCGCTATCTGAACGACCAGCCGGTTGAAGCGCGGCCGGACACCGTGGGCTATCGGATTAGCAAGTTCGTGCGCCGCTATCGGCTGACGGTTGGCGCGGCTTCGGCGACGCTATTGGCGTTGACTGCCGGCGTGGTCGGGACAACTTGGCAAGCCATCGAGGCACGGCACGAGCGAGACGAGGCGCGGTTTCAAGCGGAGCGTGCGCTCGCCAAAGGCGAGCTTGTAAGCCTGATGCTTAGCGCGATGGGTGACACCAATCGACCGCTGACTCAGCGCGAGATTCTGGATCGCAGCGTCATTCTGGTCGAGAAGCAATTCACACGGAACCCTCGGATTGCCGTTGACCTGTTGCTGCCCATCGCCGGCCAGTACCACACTTTGGGCGAAGTAGAAAAGGAACTCGCCATTATGCAGCGTGCCAGCGTGATTGCGGCAGCCACCGGTGATCCGCTGCTGATTGCGGATGTCGCTTGCAATACCGTTGAGACGCGAATGCGCCGCGGCGAGATGGCGCTTGCGGAGGAACAATTGCGCATTGGCCTGGCGGCGCTCGACCAGATCACGCGTCCCGACGTGGGAACAACGAGCGCTTGCCTGCAGGCCGACGCCGAGATTGCTCAGGGGCAGGGCGACTTGGACCGCGCGCTTAAGAGCGTCACGGATGCCATAGCTCGTGTTGAACGAGTTGGAGAGACCCGTGGCAACGATTCTCCAAGGCTGCTCTCGTTCCTTAGCGCGCTGCATCTTCGACGCGGCGAACTGGCGGCCAGTTACGACGTTTCGAGGCGGCTTCAGCGCCTGGATGAGGAATCCGGGCGAACCGAAACGGTGGACTTCCTGCTCGAGCGCCGCAACGACGCAGTGCTGCTGGCAGCCATGGGGGAGTATCGCGGTGCGCGCGCGATCCTCGACTCACTCGCCCCCCGTTGGCGTGAAGTCACTGGCGACGATGCCGCACCGCCTTGGTTGGGACAGTCGCGTGGACGGTTGATGCTGACCTTCGGCGAACTCGACGAAGCACGACGCCTGCTGGAGGAGACCGTTCGCCGATATCAATCTCAGGGCAACGCCGACCGCGCAGCCGTCGCAGAGTTCTCGTTGGCGCAGGTTTACGTGCAGCAGGGACAATTCAAAGATGCGGAACGCTTGCTTGCCAGCGTCGAATCGCAGCGAACTTCCGCAACGCGCCGCTACACGTTCAATACTCCGGCAACGGTGCGGGCGACTCTGCATCTAGCGCAGGGCAATGCACCGGAAGCCGCCCACCTGATCGAAGAGGAACTTGAGCGGATACGCCAAACGCCCGGTGAAAACGCGATCGTTCGGGCCGCCGCGCTTCGAGTGGCGGCAAGAGTCTACTTGGCAGCCAACGATGCGAATCGCGCGCTCGTATTCGCTGCCGCCGCACGCGCCGCTTCCGAGCTTGCTGCACGCGATCCGACATTCAGCGCTGATGTGGGCGAAGCCCTGCTGTTGCTCGCGCAGGCGCAACGCGCGCTCGGCAAAACAGGCGAGGCGGCCCAGACCGCCCAGAGTGCGGCGCGCAGTCTGACGTACGGGCTGGGAGAAGAGCACAAGCTGACCCGGGCAGCACGGGCGCTGGCCGCAAGCTGAGGAGGACGCGGGATCTTCATCGGCCGCCGTGTCGTGTTTAAGCCATGAACTGCGATCTAGTCATCAGGAGAGTATTCATCGTGAGTGCTCCCGAAATTAGGAGATGACGATGAGAGCGCTTACGTTCGTATCGATGATGCTGGTGGCAATCTCCGGCGCAACCGCGCACTCCCCTGACCGCTGAATCGAAAGAGCCTGCTGCCGCAGTAAGTAACCAGGTTGGGCAGGCCAATCTCGCGACGGAGCGCATTTGCATGCGCTGTCGGTTCGGCGGGTGAGCAATGTGTTGCTCACGCGAGTGCGGGCGGAAAGCCCCGTCGTTCGATGGTCTCTGACGTCACCGAAGAAACGACGCCATGGCCGGCGGGACTTTGCCGGCCCTTGAATCAGACGAGCAGTACCACCGCAAAGAGTGCAACAACGCTGACGAGAATCGCGAGTCGTAGCCTCACAGGTCAATCGTGCCCGACTTCCAAATGTCTTCAATGAGGCGAATCGGACGGCAGTTAGAGATGACCGGAGTTGGCCGTCATTGACCGAGGAGGTTCCAGCTAGAAGCGCGCTTAAGGTCATATTCCCCGCCACTGCCGCTGGGCGTGGTCGCAATTGCGACGACTTCTTTTGTGTCGCTCAACGCTGTCGTCGAGCGGCGCCGTCTCACAGCGAGCTCAATCAGGCGTGAATGAGTCCGCCTAGCGCTACAGTGTGGGCGTATTGGGATGAGAGTGGAAGCGACTCTGGATGCAAGTTTTCGGCCGAAATGCGAGGAAGGCGCTTCGCCATCCAGCCGCGTTTGCCCTCGCAGTCATCAAGCAATTTCGCGCCAATCAGGGCCTGCTGCTGGCGGGCGCGGTTGCGTATTACGCGCTGCTATCGCTTGTGCCCTTGTTGATCCTGGTCGTACTCGCGCTGACTCAGATATTCGACGAAGCCCAAGTCCTTGGCACGATTGGAGCCGGCCTGGAATTCGTCGTACCCGGCCAATCAAAGGCGCTGGTCGGAGAGTTGCGCACTTTCCTGGCGCATCGGGAAGTCGTCGGCTGGCTACTGCTGGCCTTGATGCTGTTTTTCAGCTCTCTCGCGTTCGCTGTGCTGGAGAGCGCGATGTCGGTCATTTTCTTTCATCGAGTGCCCGTGCGCCGGCGCCGCTTTCTGATCTCGGCGGTAATGCCGTACTTATTCATGCTGTCATTGGCCGCTGGCCTGCTGATCGTCACCATCGTCTCGGGTGCGATTAACCAGTTGGGCACGCGCTCCCTGGTAATACTCGGCCACCCCTATTTGCTCGACTTGTTTTCGTCCAGATTGTTGTACGTACTCGGCGTCGCGGGCGAGGTCTTTCTTCTAACGGCCATATATCTGGTGATGCCAGTCGGGCGCCTGTCGCTTCGTCACGCCCTGATCGGCGGCACGGCCGCGACGATTCTGTGGGAAATCACGCGGCACTTGCTCGTTTGGTACTACTCGACCATTTCGCAAATTCAGCTTGTTTACGGATCGCTGACGACGTCGATCGCCGTGTTACTAAGTGTCGAGATCGGCGCAATTGTCTTGTTGCTCGGCGCGCAGGTCATTGCCGAATACGAACGCATCGGCTACGAACCAATCGACGCCAAGCCCAAGCTGATGGAATCTGAACAGGCGTGAGAAACCCAGGGTCCGTTGTCGATGTCACCTTCGCAGACCCGTTTCAGTACTTACCGAATGTCCGCTTACAAGCGATTTAGTTGCTTGATCCTAGCGACCGATCTTGGCCGGCCCTGTGAGTGCAAGGCCGCGCCAGGAAGCTGTCGTGGCGAGCGCGGTTTCGCGTGGCGCGTTCACGGCAGCGGCGCGCGGCGTGCGGCGCAGCCTGCGGGATTAGTTACCGCGTGCGCCGTGCGTGCGCCGCAGCGGAGCGTCGCTGATCGAGCACAATGCGGGGTCCGAACGACGTGATCCGGGAGCTGCCACATGATCTTCGATGCCATCCGCGAGAGCCACGACCTGCAACGCGACCTGTGCCGCAAGCTCACGGCATCGCGCCACGATATGGCTGCGCGTCAGGTGCTCTTCCTGCAGTTGAAGGTTGAGTTGATGGCACACGCGGCGGCCGAGGAACGCCACCTGTACGTACCGCTGCTGATGGAGGACGGCGGCCTCGACGCGTCGCGCCATGCGCTGCACGAGCACCACGAGGTTGACGAGTTGCTGGACGAGTTGTCGGTGCGCAACAAGAAGCAGGCCGGCTGGATCGCAACCGCGAAGAAGCTGAGCTTCAAGGTGCGCCACCACCTGAAGGAGGAGGAGTCGAAGTTCTTCCAGGTCGCCGGGCGCCTGCTGTCGGCGACCAAGAAGAAGCAGCTTGCCCGCAAGTACACGCGCGAGATCGTGCGCATGCGCAGGCACTACGCTGCCGAGTACGAAACGGTGGCCGTCGCGGCGGCGAGCGGCCGCGTCAAGCCTGCGAAGCGCGCGGCCGACAAGCCCGCGACGCGTGGCAACGCGCGCACGGGCGCCCAACTGCGAGGAAAGAGCGAACCGCGCCGTACGCGCTGATCAGGCGCTAACGATGGCGCGCCACGTCCGGCGATGCCGTCAGCCCGCCGGTGCGAGGTGTTGCGCACGAATCCATGCTCCTTCATGATTTTCACGTCCACCAGTGCCGGCTTATGGCCGGCGGCGAGCAGACCGTTGGCTAAGTGCGCTCTAGTTGACGATGTCCGCAATCGGGCGATACACCCAACTGACGGAACGCCTGCAATTGGCCGCGTCGAGTCTATGGAGACGCGGGCCCAGCGCGACCCAGTGCTGCCCTTC
>DAINBQ010000239.1:0-5076 GCA_036732825.1 Burkholderiaceae bacterium
GCGATGAACGTGCGGTCGCCGTGGACGATCGACTTGCTCTGCTCCTCGACCAGCTCGACCAGCACCTCGACCGCAGCCTGGAAGCGCCCCGGCACGCCGGAAGTCGCCTTGCGCGCCGCCAGCCACAGCAGCAGCAGCACGCAGCAGAGAACCAGAACGGAAAAAACGATCGTGTCGAGGTTGAGCACGGAGAAGTCGATGATTGACTTCTGCTTGCCCGTCGACAGGTGAGTCAGGTGGTGGACGATGTATTCGGTGGCGGTCTGTGCCTGGCCGGTCGCAGCCATCTTGTTCCCTGTCTCTTATCTGAACAGCAGCGCCAGTACGTAACTCTTCAACACGACGATGATCGACGCGAGCATCGCCAGCCACACCAGATCCTTGTAGGTCGCGACGATCAGCGCAATCAGCGCCAACGTCGAAACCACCTTGACGAACTCGCCGACCAGGAAGACGGCGGGACTCGTGCCCTGCGGGCGCCGGCCGGCCGCATCCAGCTTCAGCGCGAACAACCCGTTCGGAATGAAACAGGCGGCGCCGCCCAGCATGGCAGAGACGGCCGCATGAACTCCCCCGATGGCAGCGGCCGCGAGCGAGACGACTAGCGTAGTAAGGATCTGCAGGAAAACGATCCGGAACATGGTGCCGCTCCAGACGCTCCCCGGCGGAACGTCTTCCGTCCTCGCCAACTCGTCCGTGTTCGCCAAAACCGCGAAATTCTATCAAATTCGTGCTGCGGCGCGACAGGCGCGTGCAGGAGCTGACTCAACCTCGGGCGCGGCGCAAGCGCTCGACGATTCCGTCGAGTTGTTCGAGGCTGGAGAACTCGATGACAAGTTTGCCGCGCCCGCCGGCGCCGGCCGTGAGCTTGACGACAGCGCCGAGATCGTCGGCCAGTTCCTCTTCGAGCCGGACGATGTCGCGGCTGCGCTCCCGCTTCTTGCCGTCGGCCTTCGGGCTGCGGCCGGCGTTGGCGACCAGCATTTCCGTTTCCCGCACCGAAAGCCCTTTCGCGCTGATGCGGTGGCCGAACTGGATCTGGTGCGCGGCGTCGACCGCGAGCAGCGCACGCGCGTGCCCCATGTCGATCGCGCCCTCCATCAGCATCTGTTGCACAGGCGCCGCCAGGTTCAGCAGGCGCAGCAGGTTGGATGTCGCGCTGCGCGAGCGGCCGATGGCAGCTGCGGCCTGCTCATGCGTGAAATCGAACTCGCGGATCAGCCGCTGCACGCCCTGCGCTTCCTCGAGCGGATTCAGGTCCTCGCGCTGGATGTTCTCGATCAGCGCCATCGCGAGCGCAGCCGTGTCGGGCACGTGCCGCACGAGGACCGGCACCTCGCTCAGGCCGGCCATCTGCGCCGCTCGATAGCGGCGCTCGCCGGCGATGATCTCGTATTGATCGGTTCCAACCGGACGCACGAGGATCGGCTGCATGATGCCCTGCGCCCGGATCGAATCCGCCAGCTCTGCCAGAGCCTCGGCGTTCATCTGCGTGCGCGGCTGGTACTTGCCCGGCCGCAGCCGCGAAACCGGCAGCGTGTCCGGGGCAGCCGGCGCCGCCGGCGTCGTTTCACCGCCGAGCAGCGCATCGAGGCCGCGTCCGAGGCCTTTGGGTCGCTTGATCATCGAATACTCTCCTCTGTCCCGGGCGCATAGCGATACCAGTATGCGTAGCAGTCCTGGAAACCGAATCTGCGATACATCTGGCGCGCCGGGGTGTTGCTCGCGGTGACCTGCAGATAGGCGGCGCGGACTCGCGCATCGCGCGCGCGCTGCAGCAGTTCCGCAACGATCCGCGTGGCGAAACCGCACCCGCGCCGGGCCGGCTGCGTCACCATGCCGAAGATGCCCGCGAGTTCCCCATCGATGACCAGGCTGCCGCAGGCGATCGGCCGCTCCGCCTCGAAGATCGCCAGATAGATGCCCGGCAATGGCGCGCGCGCGAATCGCTCGCGTTCGGCGACACGCTTCGTCGCGTCGAGTGCGTGCAAGTCGCCAAAGACGGCGCCGAACTCGCCGGCGTCGAGATTTCGCAGCTCGCACTGCTGCGGTGCTGCCACTTCGATCGCGTCGGACGGCTCGAGCATCATCACGCGCGTCTCTTCGGCCGCGGTGTAACCGGCGACCCCGAGTTGCGCGTCGAGATCGGCCGGCAGCGAAAACGGAGTCAGGCGAAAGATGCAGGGCAGCCCGTGGCGCGCATAGAAGGCGCGGCAGTGCGCGATCTTCTCGGCGACCGGCAGCCTTCCGGCCGCTACTGCATTGACCGAACGCGCGCGCTTGGCCCGCCCCGGCGAATATCGCAGCAGCCAGCCGTCGTAGAAGCACTGCTGGGCCGGCTGCGAACTGGAAAGCGCCGCATCCTCGATGCGCGCTGCGAGCACATCGCGCGTCGTTCGCAGCGAAGCGGGAATGGCGGCCGGGTCGAACACGCTCGGACCTAGAGCGCCTGGATGCGCTCGATCATCTCGGCGCCGAACGCGATGTAGGCCTGCGCGCCCTTGGCCGCGCGATCGTAGGCGACGCCAGGCAGGCCGTAACTGGGCGCCTCGGCCAGCCGCACGTTGCGCGGGATGATCGTCGCGAAGACCTTGTCGCCGAACTTCTCGACCAGTTGCTCCGACACCTGCTGCTGCAGCGTCATGCGGGGATCGAACATCACGCGCAGCAGCCCGATGATCGTGAGGTCGGGGTTCAGATTCGCGGCGACACGCTTGATCGTATTGACCAGGTCGGCGAGGCCTTCGAGCGCGAAGTATTCGCACTGCATCGGAATGATGACGCCGTGCGCCGCGCACAGGCCGTTGAGCGTCAGCAGCGAAAGCGACGGCGGACAGTCGATCAGGATGAAGTCGTATTCGGCGTCGACCGCGGCCAGCGCGTGCTTCATGCGCGTCTCGCGATCGTCCAGTTCGACCAGCTCGATCTCGGCGCCCGCGAGCTCGCGATTCGCGCCCAGCACGTCGTAGCCGCCCTGTTCCGACCGCTGGCGCGCCGTCGCGACATCGGACAGGCCGAGCAGCACCTGGTACACGGAGTTCTTCAGCGCACGCTTGTCGATGCCGCTGCCCATCGTGGCGTTGCCCTGCGGGTCGAGGTCCACCAGCAGGACGCGCGGGCCGTGCGCGGCAATGCCAGCGGCGAGGTTGACCGCAGTCGTCGTCTTGCCGACTCCGCCTTTCTGGTTCGCGACGCAGAAGATCCTCGCCATGCAGCCGCCTAGCGCGCGAGCCTGACGGCGAAGCCGATCAGGAAAACGCCGGCGAGGCGCTGCAGCGCTCGCGCCGCGCCGCGGTGTGCCTTCACGCGCGAGCCGATCGCGTCGGCGAAGGCGGCAAGCGTCACGCAATAGGCAAACGTCAGTACCGCGATCGTCGCCGCCATCGCGGCGAACGTGATCACGCCACGCTGCTGTCCGGCATCGATGAACAGCGGGAAGAACGCCATGTAGAACACGATCGCCTTCGGGTTGAGCAGCGTGATGAAGAAGGCCTGGCGCAGGTAATGCCCCGGCATCAGCCGGATCGGACTCGCCGCCTGCTCATGTGCGAGCAGCAGCCGGAGCCCCAGCCATGCGAGATAGGCAGCCCCCGCGTACTGCAACGCCTGGAACAGAGCAGGGTTCGCCTGCAGAACCGCGGCCACGCCGAGCGCCGCGAGCCACATCAGCACCTGGTCGCCCGCGATCAGCCCGAGCGTGGCCGCCACGCCCGCTCGAATCCCGCCCTGCCCGGTCGAGGTCAGCAGCGCAAACGTGCCGGGGCCGGGCAGCGCGAGAAAGACCAGCACTGCCGCGACAAAGGCCCAGTAGTCAGAAATGCCGAGGATCACAACGGCTGCAGCACGATCAGATGACGCTCGGCGTCGAGGCGGGGAACGTGCAGTTTAACGGTGGCCAGCACGCGGACGCCCGGGAGGCGGGCGAGCTCATCGAACTCCGCCTGCGGCGGCGCACCTTTCATTGCAAACCAGTGCCCGTTCGCTGCTATCAGATGACGGGTCAGTCTGACCAGTTCCGCCAGCGACGCAAAGGCACGGGCAACGACGATGTCGTAGGGCGCCGCCGGTCGTAGCGCTTCGACGCGGGCGTGGACACATTCGACATTCACGAGGCGAAGTTCTAGTTTCACCTGGGTGAGGAAGGCCACTTTCTTCTGCACCTTGTCGACCAGGGTGACGTGCAAGCCCGGGTCGGCAATCGCCAGCGGGATGCCCGGCAGGCCGCCCCCTGCGCCCACATCCAGCACGCGCAAACGACGATCGCCGACGATGCGCCTGATTTCGCCGAGGATAGCTAGAGAATCGAGCAGATGACGCGAGATCAGCTGGTCCGGCGCCGCAATCGCCGTCAGGTTGTGGACGGCGTTCCAGCGCAGCAGCAATTGCGCGTAGGCGGCGAGCTGCTCGAGTTGGCTGTCAGACAACTCGAGCCCGAGAGCGGCAAGCGCCGGGCGCAGCTGGGCCGAGTCGACGGCTCCGTCGCTCGCCGGGCTAGGCCGCGAGCGCTCCACTGCCCTTGCCAAGCCGCTTCAGGTGAACCAGCAGCAACGAGATGGCAGCGGGAGTCACCCCCGAGATCCGGGACGCCTGCCCGATGGTTTCGGGTCGCTGCGCCTTGAGTTTCTGGCGCACTTCGATCGACAGGCCGCGCACGCGGTCGTAGTCGATCGCTGCCGGAATGCGTGTCGTTTCGTGCGCTTCGTGGCGGGCCACCTCCTCTCCCTGGCGCGCGATGTAGCCGGCGTATTTGACCGAGATCTCGACCTGCTCGGCGACCGCGGGGTCCGCCGCGCCCGGCCCACCCAGTTCAGCGCCATCGGCGCGTCGGATCGTCACGAGTTCGCCGTAGCTAACATCCGGACGGCGCAACAAGTCAGTGAGCGTGTACTCGCGCTCTATAGCCTTGCCGAGTACCCGCAGCGCCTCGCTCTGCTCGACGATTTTCGGGTTCACCCAGGTCGACTTCAGGCGCTCGAGCTCGCGGGCGACAGCGTCGCGCTTGCGATCGAAGGCTTCCCAGCGCTCATCGTCGACGCACCCGAGTTTTCGCCCGATCTCGGTCAGCCGGGCGTCCGC
>DAINBQ010000240.1:0-5067 GCA_036732825.1 Burkholderiaceae bacterium
CGATCGACAAGGCGACGCGCGGCATCACGCTGAAGGGACCGAAAGGCGACGAGGTAAAAGTCGTCGCGGGTCCCGAGGTAAAGAACTTCGACCAGTTGAAGGTCGGCGACGTGGTGCAGATGAAGTACATGGAGTCGCTGATCTTCGAACTGAAGAAGGGCGGCGGCATGAAGGTCGAGAAGACCGAAAAGGCTGGCGCAGCGGGCGCCAAGCCCGGTGAGCAGCCGGCAGGTATCGCTGGCCGGCAGGTCACCGTGGTCGGCGACGTTATCAAGCTGGATGCGGCGACGCAGACCATCACGGTGAAAGGCCCGGAGCGGACCGTCAACCTGAAGGCGCGCGACCCCGCGCAGTTCAAACTGGTCGCTGTGGGCGACCAGATCCAGGCGACCTACACGGAGGCGCTGGCCGTTGCGGTGACGCCTGTGGCCAAGCCGGCAGCGAAGGCCGAGGTCAAGAAACCCAAGAAAGGCGGCTGCTAGGCACGCCGCGCCGAACAGCAAGCGATTCCCGTTCCCCCGAGCGAGAACGCCGGCGCCGCCGGCCGCGATGTTGCGGTCCGGCGGCGTTTACATTTCGGGGCCCGGTTGGCGAACCTCAGACGCGCCGCCAGCGGCGTCCTGGTCGGATCTCCGATCCGCCAGCCTAGAATTGCCTGATGATTGCCCTGATCCAGCGCGTCTCGCAAGCCCAGGTGACCGTCGACGGGGCGGTGGTCGGGCAGATCGGCCGCGGAATACTCGCCCTGGTATGCGCCGAGCGGAACGACACCGAGGCCGAAGCCGCCGTGCTGGTCGCGAAGTTGCTCGGGTACCGTGTCTTTCCTGACGAGCACGGTCGCATGAACAGGAGCCTCGTCGACATCGAAGGCGGGTTGCTGGTGGTGCCGCAGTTCACGCTGGCGGCCGACACCAACAGCGGCGCCCGGCCGAGTTTCACTCCGGCCGCGCCGCCCGAACTCGGCGAGCGGCTGTTCAGGGAGTTCGTGCGCGTCGCGAGCGAGCGCCATGCCGACGTGGCAACGGGCGTTTTCGGATCGCACATGCAGGTGCAATTGACCAACGACGGGCCGGTGACGTTCTGGCTGCAGGTGCGGCCGGCAGAGTAGTCAAGAGGACAAGAGGAGATGAGGATGAAGATCTGGAGCGATTCCTTTCAGGACGGCACACCGATCCCCGGCGAGTTCGCGTTCTGCGTGATCGACCCGTCATCGCATGTCAAGCTGTCCGGCAACCGCAATCCGCATCTGGCCTGGGGCGACGTGCCGGAGCAGACGCGCTCGTTCGCGCTGATCTGCCATGACGTGGACGTTCCGAGCAAGGCCGACGATCTGTTCAAGGACGATCGCGAGATTCCCGCGACGTTGCCGCGCGTCGACTTCTATCACTGGGTGCTGATCGACATTCCGGCTTCGCAGCGGGCGATCGAGGCGGCGAGTTTCTCGAAGGAAGTGACGCCGCGCGGCAAGAACGGGCCCGCTGCGCCGAACGGCACACGCCAGGGCATCAATGATTACACCGGCTGGTTTGCCAACGACCACGACATGAACGGCGACTACTTCGGCTACGACGGTCCGTGCCCGCCCTGGAACGATTCGATCCTGCACCGCTACGTGTTCACGCTCTACGCGCTGGACTTCGACCGCGTACCGGTCGAAGGCAAATTCAGCGGCCCGGACGTGCTGAAAGCGATCGAGGGCCACGTGCTGGCTCAGGCGCGGATTTCCGGGACTTTCACGCTGAATCCGCGGCTCGCGTGAAGCAGACGACGCTGCTGCTGATCCGGCATGGCGAAACGGCCTGGAATGCCGAACACCGGATCCAGGGTCACCTCGACATTCCGTTGTCGCCGAGCGGAATCCGCCAGGCCCACCGCCTGGCGGAGCGCCTGGCCGGAGACGCGATCGATGCGGTCTATTCGAGCGAACTGACGCGGGCCTGGCTCACGGCAGTTCCGCTCGCCGAGCGGCTCGGACTCGAAGTCATCGCCGAATCGCGGCTGCGCGAGCGTTCGTTCGGCATTTTCGAGGGCCTCACGCTGGATGAGGTCGCGCACCGCCATCCGGAGGCCTTCGCCCAGTGGCGCGGCCGCGATCCCGAGTGGCTGCTGGAAGGGGGCGAGAGCGGCCGGCAGCTGATCGACCGCGTGCTCGCCGCCTTCAACGACATCGTCGAGCGGCACCGGGGCGCGACGGTGGCCGTCGTCTCCCACGGTGGCGTGCTCGATGTCGTCTACCGCGCTGCGCGTGCGCTGCCGTGGCAGGCGCCGCGCGAGCACCAGATGCTCAACGCCAGCATCAACCGGCTGTCGGCGAGCGCGCCGCCGTTTTCGATGTCGATCGTCAGCTGGGGCGATATCGGGCACCTGGCAGAGGCGCGCGACGAGACCCTCACATAACCGGATCCGCATTCCCGGCGCGCGCGTGGTCCGACTCGGCGAATGGACGCGACCCTCAGCCTGATCGGAACCTTCGCGCTGAGCACTGGCATCGGGCTGCTGGTCGGGCTCGAGCGCGAGCGCAATCCGGCAGCGAAGGCCGGCGTGCGGACGTTCGCACTGATTGCGATCCTCGGTACGCTGGGAGGCCTGCTCGGCGAGGCAATGGACTCGGCCTGGCCGGCTGCCGCCGGCGCGCTCGCAGTCGGCGCGGCCCTGATCGCCGCGCACGTGCGTGATCCGGCGACGATCCCGGAGGACTCGGGTACGACGACGGTTGTCGCCGCGCTGGTCGTGTTCTTCCTCGGAGCGATCAACTTCCACGGCTATCGCGTCGTCGCCGTCGCGCTCGGTGTCGCGATGACGGTGCTGCTGCACTTCAAGTCCGAGCTCGAGCAGTTCTCGCAGAAACTGACTCCGCAGGACATCCGGTCGATGCTGCAGTTCGCCGCGCTGTCCGCGGTGATCCTGCCGCTGCTGCCCGACCGTTCGTTCGGACCTTACGGCGTCCTGAATCCGTTCCACATCTGGCTGATGGTGGTGCTGATCGCCGGAATCAGCCTGGCGGGCTATGTCGCCTGGCGCCTGACGCTGGGGCGCCACGGACTTCTGCTGACCGGCGTGCTCGGCGGCATCGTGTCGAGCACCGCGACCACGCTGGTCTACGCGCGTCACGTCAAGGCCGGCACCCAGACGCCTTCGTCGGCGCTGCTCGTGATCCTGCTCGCGAACGCGACGATGCTGGTACGCGTGTTCGTGCTGGTCGCGATCGTCGCCCCGGCCGTGGTGGCCGGCGCCGCCGCGGTGCTGGGACCCGCCTTGCTGGGGGCGGCCGTCGCGGTGCTGAACAGCTGGCGCACCGCGGGCGCAGCTCCCTCCGACGAAGGCGACGGCTATCGCAACCCGACGAACCTGCTGGCTGCGCTGTCGTTCGCGGCTGCCTATGCCCTCGTCCTCGTGCTCGCGGCCTGGGCCGCGGACACAATCGGCAATCGAGGCGTCTATGGGCTTGCACTGATCTCAGGGTTGACGGACGTGGACGCGATCACGCTCTCGTCGCTGCGGCTGCTCGAGTCCGGCGCGCTGATGCAACGTGCCGCGCTGATCGCCATCGCGCTCGCCGTCGGCTCGAACCTAGTTGTCAAGGCCGCGCTCACCACCGGTATCGGCGGAGCCCGTCTGCTGCGCCCGGCGGTGCTTTCGTTCGCACTTCCGCTCGGCGGTCTGATGGCCGGCGTGTGGCTGCTGCACGCACTGGCATAATTTCCCCGCCATCCCGTTCCGCGTGACTGGCGAAAAGGGTGAAGAACACCCGGGAAGCGCGGACCTCACTGCTGCCGGCCCGCCGGCAGCTGCCGATCGCCTGGGCACGATGGCAAGTGACCTTTACTCCACTTGCATCCGGCGCGAGGAACCCATGTTCAATCGAAGCACACACACCCTGCAAAGCGTGGACCGCGAGGTCTGGTCCGCGATCGAGAACGAGCATCGACGTCAGGAAGAGCACATCGAGCTGATCGCGAGCGAGAACTACACGAGCCCCGCAGTGATGGCGGCGCAGGGCTCGCAGCTGACGAACAAATACGCCGAGGGTTACCCCGGCAAGCGCTACTACGGCGGCTGCGAGTTCGTCGATGTCGCCGAGACACTTGCGATCGACCGGCTGAAGAAACTGTTCAGCCTGCCGGGCGTGGAGATCGCCGCCAACGTGCAGCCGCACTCCGGCGCGCAGGCCAATGAAGCGGTGTTCCTGGCGCTGCTCAATCCCGGCGACACGATCATGGGCATGAGCCTGGCCGAGGGCGGGCACCTGACGCACGGCATGCCGCTCAACATCAGCGGCAAGTGGTTCAAGGTCGTCAGCTATGGTCTCGACCAGAGCGAAGCGATCGACTACGACGCAATGGAGGCGCTGGCGCGCCAGCACCGTCCCAAGCTGATCATCGCCGGCGCCTCGGCCTACTCGCTGCAGATCGACTTCGCGCGGTTCGCAAAGGTGGCGCACGACATCGACGCCCAGTTGATGGTCGACATGGCGCATTACGCGGGACTGATCGCTGCCGGCGTCTACCCGAGCCCGGTTCCCCACGCCGACGTCATCACTTCGACGACGCACAAGACGCTGCGCGGACCGCGCGGCGGGCTGATCCTGATGAAGCCGCACCTCGAAAAGGCGATCAACTCGGCCGTCTTCCCAGGCCTGCAGGGCGGCCCCCTGATGCATGTGATCGCTGCCAAGGCGGTCGCGTTCAAGGAGGCGCTGGCGCCGGAGTTCACCACGTACCAGAAGCAGGTCATCGCGAATGCACGCGCAATGGCGGAAACGCTGGTCACGCGTGGACTGCGCATCGTGTCGGGGCGGACCGAGAGTCACCTGATGCTGGTCGACCTGCGCGCCAAGCAGATTACCGGCAAGGATGCCGAGGCGATCCTGGGTCAGGCGCACATCACGATCAACAAGAACGCGATCCCGAAGGACCCGGAGAAGCCGATGGTCACCAGCGGCATCCGGCTCGGCTCGCCGGCGATGACGACGCGCGGATTCGGGGAGGCCGAGGCCGAACAGACTGCCAATCTGATCGCCGACATCCTCGACAACCCGCGCGATCCGGCCACGCTCGAGCGCGTCAA
>DAINBQ010000241.1:0-5061 GCA_036732825.1 Burkholderiaceae bacterium
AGGCCGAACGCCTTGTGCAGCGCGCGGACCGCGAGTTCCATGTACTTGTCCTCGACGACAACCGAGATCTTGATCTCGCTGGTCGAGATCATCTGGATGTTGATCCCCTCCTCCGACAGCGTGCGGAACATCAGGCTGGCGATGCCGACGTGCGAACGCATGCCGATCCCGACCACCGACACCTTCGCGATCTTCGGGTCGCCGACGATTTCCTTCGCGCCGATGTGGTCCTTGACCTGCTTCTGCAGCACGTCCATCGCCTTCGCATATTCATTGCGATGAACAGTGAAAGAGAAGTCGGTCGTCCCCTCGACGCTGATGTTCTGCACGATCATGTCGACATCGATGTTGGCATCGGCGATCGCGCCGAGGATCTGGTATGCAATGCCCGGCCGGTCGGGCACGCGGGTCAGCGTGATCTTGGCTTCGTCGCGCGCGAACGCGACACCCGAAATGACGGCCTTTTCCATTTTCGCTTCTTCCTCGAACGTGATCAGCGTGCCCGACGCCGCCTCTTCCGCGAGCGGCAGGTCGGGGTCGGTGAGACTGGAAAGCACGCGCAGCGGGACCTTGTACTTGCCGGCGAATTCCACGGACCGGATCTGCAGCACCTTGGATCCAAGGCTCGCCATCTCCAGCATTTCCTCGAACGTCACCTTATGCAGCCGCTGCGCCTCGGGCACGATGCGGGGATCGGTCGTGTAGACGCCGTCGACATCGGTGTAGATCAGGCATTCGTCGGCTTTCAACGCGGCAGCGAGCGCCACGGCCGAGGTGTCGGACCCGCCGCGGCCGAGGGTCGTGATGTTGCCGTGTTCGTCGGCGCCCTGGAAACCGGCAACGACGACGATCGAGCCCTGCGCGAGATCGGAGCGGATTTTTTTCTCGTCGATCTCGAGGATGCGCGCTTTCGTGAATGCGCTGTCCGTCAGCACATGGACCTGGGGCCCGGTGTAGCTCTTCGCCTTCAGTCCCCGGTCGATCAAGGCCATCGACAGCAGACCGATCGTGACCTGTTCTCCGGTCGAGGCGATCACATCCAGCTCGCGTGGGTCCGGACTGGCCTGGATCTCCTTCGCGAGCCCGATCAGACGATTCGTTTCGCCGCTCATCGCTGAAACGACCACCACGAGTCGATGGCCCGCCCGGCTCCACTTTTCGAGGCGGCGCGCGACGTTGCGGATGCGGTCGACGGAACCTACCGACGTGCCGCCATATTTGTGAACGATGAGCGCCATGGGCGTGCCGGGAATCGATCTGTGCGAATGTGCAGCCCGCGATTATAGGGAGCGCGAAGCGCTCGCCCCGTGAGTTGCGTCAGTCCTGGCGATCGATCAGTCCCGCGTCCGGGTGCCATTCGACGGCAATTCGCCCCTCGTCGGCGTCGGTCAGGCGAACGTCGGCTCCGAGCCCCCCAACGTAGATCAAGTGGCCGCCGCGCCAGAGCAAGGGCAGGCGGCCGCGCTCGAACTCCGGTATCCCGGCGTCCTGGAACAGGCGCTTCAGCGTCTTCGAGGGACGCCCGGCGTGCGGCTTGAACCGTTCACCACCGCCTCGCGGCCGCACTTCGAGCATTTCGGCACGCAGCCAGTCAGGATCGAATCCTTCACCCCCCGCGGGAGCGAACTTCAGGACTCCACCCCAGCCGGGGATCGCGATCTCGTCCTCGCCCTGCCATCGGAACGACTGCACGTCGCGGATGTCCGTCTCCGCTTCCTTCAGCAGCAGCAGGCCGCGGTAGCGACGCACCTCGCGTTCGCCGATGCGTACCAGCATGCGCGCATCGCTGCGGGCCTCGCGGGCCTGTTCGAGAATTTCGAGCAGGCGGGCCCGGCTCGGGGCCTCGATGCCGGACTCCATCAGCCACGCGCGCAGCACGCCGGTCTGGCGCGCCGCAGGCAGGCCGGACAGGCGGTCGAGCCACAACATGCCGTCGGGCGCGCCATCCGCGCAGCTGGCAAGGTCTGCATGCGCCACCGATCGCATCGCCTCGGCGGCCTCGGCGACGAGGTCGACCGAGCGCGCGGCGGCACCGCGGAATCCCGGGCGCAGCACATCGAGCCGAGGAAGAATCTCGTTGCGCACGGCGTTGCGCAGCAGCGCAAGATCCTCGTTGCTTTCGTCATCGACGTAATCGAGCCCGCGCAGCTTCGCATAGCGATCGATCTCGTCGCGCGAAGCATCGATCAGCGGGCGCACCAGGAGCAGATCGCTTTCGAACTCGCGGCGCGCGGGAAATGCCGCGAGACCGTCGAGGCCCGCGCCGCGCATCCACTGGATGAGGAAAGTCTCCAGACGGTCTTCGCGATGATGGGCGGTCAGCACGATGCGGGCGCCGGCCTCGCGCGCGGCATCGGCAAGGGCCGCATAACGCAGGTCACGCGCCGCCGCCTCGAGCCCGCGCCCGCGCCGCCTGACGTCGACCCGCCGAATGACGAGCGGGACGCCGCGCGCCGCACACTGTGCCTCGCAATGCGCGACCCATGCGTCGGCATCGTGGCTCAGGCCATGATGAACATGCACGGCGGTCAGGCGCCGGATGCCGGAGCCGCGCGTCGCGACCAGGCGGGCCAGCAGATCGAGCAGCACCATCGAGTCGCGGCCGCCGCTCAACGCAAGCACGACGGGTTCGGCGGCGCGCCGGGCCGGCGCGCGGCGCAATGGCTCCTCGGATTGCGCCTCTTGGTCCTGCAGACCGGCGATCGCTCGCGTGACGGCGCCCCGCGCGAGCTCGAGCAACTGCTGCTCGAGCGGATCAGCTTTCGGTGGTCGTGCTCTTGAACTTGCCATAGGCCAAAAGCCGCGCGTGCCTGGCCGCCAGCAGCTCCTTCGTCTTGAGGCCCTGGAACTGGCGCAGGCTGTCGGCGAGCGCGCGTTTCAGCATGACCGCCATCTGCTTCGGGTCGCGATGCGCGCCGCCGAGCGGCTCGGCAACGATCTTGTCGATGACGCCCAGCGCCTTCAACCGATGCGCGGTCAGACCCAGCGCCTCGGCCGCGTCCGGCGCCTTGTCCGCGCTCTTCCAGAGGATCGACGCGCAGCCCTCCGGCGAAATCACCGAATAGGTCGCGTACTGCAGCATCAGCACCGTATCGGCAACCGCGAGTGCAAGCGCGCCGCCTGAGCCGCCCTCGCCGATGATCGTTGTGACGATCGGCACTTTCAGCTGCGACATCTCGTACAGGTTGTGGCCGATCGCTTCGGACTGGCCGCGCTCCTCGGCGTCGATTCCCGGATAGGCGCCCGGCGTGTCGACGAACGTGAAGACAGGCACGCCGAACTTTTCTGCGAGCTTCATCAGCCGCAGCGCCTTCCGGTATCCCTCGGGCTTGCTCATGCCGAAATTGCGCAATGAGCGCTCCTTCGTGTCACGTCCCTTCTGGTGACCGAGCACCATGACCGACTGGCCGTTGAAGCGCGCGAGACCGCCGATGATCGACAGGTCGTCCGCGAACGAGCGGTCGCCGTGCAGCTCGTGGAAGTCGGTGAACATCTCGCCGACGTAGTCCAGCGTGTACGGGCGCTGCGGATGACGCGCGAGCTGTGACACCTGCCACGGCGTCAGCTTCGCGTAGATTTCCTTCAGCAGCCCCTGGCTCTTCTTCTGCAGCCGCTCGATCTCCTCCGAGATGTCGACCGCGGAGTCGTCCTGCACGAAGCGCAGTTCGTCGATCTTGGCCTCGAGCTCCGCGATCGGCTGTTCGAAGTCGAGAAAAGTCGTCTTTGCCATGGAATCGCTCAGTATTCGACCGGGACCGGGTCGAGGCTGCGCCACAGGTACCAGGTGGCGACACTGCGCCACGGCGCCCATGCGCTGCCCAGATCCAGCACGCGTGCGCGGCCTTCGCGCCCTGCGACCGGTTCGCCGTCGAAATAATGGATGCTGACAGCGCGCAACAGGCCCAGATCGTCCAGCGGCAGGACATTAGGCCGGAGCAGGTTGAAGATCAAGAACATCTCTGCTGTCCACCGACCGATCCCACGGATATCCGTGAGTTCCTCGATGATCTGCTCGTCGTCCTGCTCGGGGAAACGCGCGGGATCGACGCGACCGCTGACGAAATGCGCAGCCAGGTCGCGGATGTATTCGACCTTGCGGTCCGAGAGTCCGCAGGCCCGCAGCGTCGTCGCGCGGCGGCGCAGGACTGACCGCGGCGTCAAATCAGTGCAGGTCGTGCAGAACCGGCCCCACACGGCGTCGGCTGCCTTCACCGAAATCTGCTGGCCGACGATCGAGCGGGCCAGTGTGACGAAGGCATCGCCGCGCGATGCCAGTGCTACCCGTGGATGCGCGCTGATGATGCTCGCCATCGTCGGATCGGCCGCCGAGAGCGCGCGCCGCGCGCGCAACCAATAAGCGGGACGCGCGCTGCTCACTGCCGGCGCCATGTCGTTCCGCCCGGACCGTCCTCGAGCACGATTCCCAGCGCGAGTAGCTCGGCGCGAATGCGGTCGGCCTCGGCGAAGTTCCGTGCGCCTTTTGCCTGCGCGCGTACGGCCAGCTTCGAACGAATCGCCTCCTCAGTGAGAGTGATGCTCGGAGCGACCACCCCGCCCTCTACGCGGACCTCGGAACCGCCGAGCGCGACAGTGCGGCCGAGAAATGCTTCGGGATCGCGCTGCAGTAGCCCCAGCGCGCCACCCAACCCCTTCAGTTGCCCCGCCAACTTCGCCGACTTCGCGGTGTTGACTTCTTTGACCAGTTCGAAAAGGACAGCGATCGCCTGCGCGGTATTGAAATCGTCGTCCATCGCAGCCGCGAACCGCTGCGCATGGGGTTCGTTCCAATCGACACTGTCGCCACCAGCCGGCGGGTACTTGTCCAACGCAGCGTAGAAACGCATCAGCCCTTCGCGCGCCTCGGCGATCATCGGCTCGCTGAAATTGATCTGGTGCCGGTAGTGTGGCCGGATCAAGAAGAAGCGCAGCACTTCGGCGCCGTTGCCCGGTCCGTATTTCGCATCCGTCGCGGCCAGCGCATCGCGGATCGTCCAGAAATTCCCCAGCGACTTCGACATCTTCTCGTCGCCGACCCGCAGCGCCGCGCTGTGCATCCAGATG
>DAINBQ010000242.1:0-5036 GCA_036732825.1 Burkholderiaceae bacterium
GACAAGGTGGCGGGCGCGATCAAGTCGATCACCGACTTCGGCGTCTTCATCGGTCTGCCGGGCGGCATCGACGGACTGGTTCACCTGTCCGACCTTTCCTGGTCGGAACCCGGCGAAGAGGCGGTCCGCCGCTACAAGAAGGGCGACGAGATCGAAGCGATGGTGCTGGCGATCGACACCGAGCGCGAGCGCATCTCGCTCGGCGTCAAGCAGCTGTCGGGTGATCCGTTCAACAACTACGCGGCCGGCCATGAAAAGGGATCGACGATCGACGGCACGGTCAAAACGGTCGACGCCAAGGGCGCGGTCATCGACCTCGGTGGAGACGTCGAAGGCTACCTGCGCGCGTCCGAGATTTCATCGGACCGCGTCGAGGACGCCCGCAATCACCTGAAGGAAGGCGATGCGGTCAACGCGATGATCATCAACATCGACCGCAAGAACCGCAACATCAACCTGTCGATCAAGGCGAAGGACAACGTCGAGACGGCAGCGGCGATCGAGCGGATGCAGTCGGAAGCGCAGACCGGGACGACGAACCTGGGAGCCCTGCTGAAAGCGAAGTTGGACAACAAATAGTTCGGGGGCGCCGGCGCAGTGCGCCGGCGACGACTTCGATGAAAACAATGACTAAATCGGAGTTGATCGCGCGGCTGGCCGAGCGCAATCCGCGCCTCGTCGCGCGCGACGCGGACGAGGCAGTGAACACGATGCTCGACGCGATGACCGACGCACTCGCAACCGGCCAGCGCATCGAAATTCGCGGGTTCGGCAGCTTCGCATTGAACTACCGCCCGCCGCGCATCGGCCGCAATCCCAAGTCCGGCGATCGGGTGCAGGTGCCTGCCAAACACGTGCCTCATTTCAAGGCCGGCAAGGAGCTGCGCGAACGGGTCGACGGCCAGGAAGTCGGCGCAATGCCGCTCGATGCGGATGAACAGGACTGAGGTTGGAAGCAGCGACAAAGCCGCGACTCGGTCGCGGCTTTTTTTTGCCCGCGCGATTCCGCCGCGTATCGTCGAAGTTTGCGCGGCTTGCCTACAATGCACGCTTTCGGGAGCGGACGCAGATGAGACTTCTCGCGTGGCTGGTCAAGCTCGGCTTCTTCCTCCTCGTCCTCTGGTTCGCCCTCAAGAACACAACGCCGGTCCCGGTTCGGTTCAGTGCCGACTTCGTCTGGGACAACGTCCCACTGATCGTCGTGATGCTGGTCTGCGTGGCGATCGGCGCTTTGCTCGGCGCGCTGGCGCTCGCGCTGCCGATCTACCGGATGCGGCGCGAGGTTTCCCGGCTGCGAAGCGCAGTTACGAGCGCCCCCACCGCCGAAGCGGCGGCCGAGCGGATGGCGAGCGCGGCGCGCCAGTCCGGCGCGGTGGCCGAACTCGGCGCCGGAGACCGCGGCTGATGGAGTTCGAGTTCTGGTATCTGCTGGCACTGCCGCTGCTGTTCGCTGCGGGCTGGCTCGCCCGCGGCTTCGAGTCGCGCGTGCGCGCCACCGACAATGCATCGCTGCCGCAGTCGTACTTCCGCGGCCTGAACCTCCTGCTCAATGACCAGCACGACAAGGCGATCGATGCGTTCATCGAAGTCGTCAAGCTCGATCCCGAGACGATCGAGCTGCATCATGCGCTGGGAAACCTGTTCCGCCGGCGCGGGGAGTTCGATCGCGCAGTCCGCATCCACACCCACCTGCTGAACCGTGCTGACCTTCCGGCGCGGGCGCGTTCGAACGCGCTGGCCGAACTGGGGCAGGACTACCTGAAGGGCGGCCTCCTCGACCGGGCCGAGGATGCGTTCGTGCGGCTGCTCGCCGACACGCATCATCGTTTCGATGCATTGCGTGCACTGCTTCGCATCTATCAGATGGAGCGCGAGTGGTTGAAGGCCGTCGATTGCGCCCGCCGACTGGAGCACGAAGCGGGAGAGTCGCATCATGTCGCGATCTCGCACTTCTATTGCGAGCTGGCGAGCCAGGCGCTGGAACGAGGTGATTCAGCGGAGGCGCAACGCCATGTCGATGAAGCGCTGACCGCCAATCGTAAGTCCGTGCGCGCGCTGATCCTGGCGGGAGACATCGCGGCGCGCCGGGGTGACCGTGAAGAAGCGCTGCGCCAGTGGCGGCGCGTCGAGGCTGCGTCGCACGAACACCTGCCGCTGATCGCCGACCGCGTGGCCGACGCGATGGCCACCGGAGGCCAGCAGGCAGCGGCACTCAACTGGTTGAGGCGCGGCCTGCTCGATGCGCCGTCGATCGACCTGCTCGACATCGTCTTCAAGTATGTCAACGCGTGGGAGGGACCGGCGGCGGCAGAGTCCCTCGTCGGCGACGAAATGAAGCGCCATCCATCGCTGCTCGGCTTCGAACGACTGCTCGAGGCGCGGCTTGCAATCAACAAGGAGGATGCCGAACTGCAGCTGCTGAGCTCGATGCTGCGCAATCACACGCGCAAGCTGGCGCGCTATCGGTGCGGCAAGTGCGGATTCCGCGCGCGCGAGTATCACTGGAACTGTCCCGGCTGCACCAGCTGGGACAGCTATCCGCCACGCCGCATCGAAGAGATCGATACCGCGTGAAACCTGCTGCGTATCCGTCGATCGAAATGACGATCGGCAATACGCCGCTCGTCCGCCTGCAACGCATCGCAGGCGACGACAACGCGCGCCGCGGAAACGTCCTGCTCGGGAAGCTCGAGGGGAACAATCCGGGCGGATCGGTGAAGGACCGGCCGGCGCTGTCGATGATCATGCGCGCCGAGGAGCGCGGCGACATCCGTCCCGGCGACCGCCTGATCGAAGCGACGAGCGGCAACACGGGTATCGCGCTCGCGATGATCGCTGCGATGCGTGGCTACCGAATGACGCTGATCATGCCGGACGACCTCAGTGCGGAGCGGCGGGCCGGAATGCGCGCCTATGGCGCGGAGCTGATTCTGACCCCGGCGTCGCGCGGCGGAATGGAATACGCGCGCGATCTGGCGATGGAGATGCAGGCACGCGGCGAGGGCAGGGTACTCGACCAGTTCGCGAACGCCGACAACCCGCGCGTACATTATGAAACGACCGGCCCCGAAATCTGGCGCGATACGGCGGGCCGCGTCACGCACTTCGTCAGCGCGATGGGAACTACCGGGACGATCATGGGCGTGTCGCGCTTCCTGAAGGAAAGGAATCCGGCGGTGACGATCGTCGGCGCGCAGCCCGCCGAGTGTTCGAAGATTCCCGGCATACGCAAATGGCCGGACGAATATCTGCCGAAGATCTACGACCCAGCGCGAGTCGATCGCATCGAATCCGTGACGCAGGCCGAAGCCGAGGAAATGGCGCGCCGCATGGCCGCGGAGGAGGGCATCTTCGGCGGCATCTCGTCGGGCGGCGCTTGCGTGATTGCGCTGCGCGTTGCAGCCCAGGTCGAGAATGCGACGATCGTTTTTGTCGTCTGCGATCGCGGAGATCGCTATCTCAGCACCGGGGTCTTCGCCGGCTGAGACTTGCACGCCGGGCCCGCCGCCGGCGCGGGAGTCATCCAGACGCCGCGCTCCCAGAACTCGTCCAGCGCTGCGATTCCCGGCCGGATGTCGAGCCCGTTGCCGGCGAGCCAGTCATCGCTGTAGCAGGTTCCCGCATAGCGCTCGCCGCCGTCGCAAAGCAGCGTCACGACGGCTCCTTCCTGGCGCTCGCTGTTCATCGCCGCCATCAACTCGGCGCAGGCAATCAGCGCGGTTCCGGTCGACGGACCGACGCGGCGACCGAGCTTTCGCTCGAGAAAGCGGGCTGCAGCGAACGAAAGCGCATCCGACACGCGGATCGAGTGATCAACGACATGACGGTTGAAGCTCGGCTCGACGCGCGGTCGGCCGATGCCCTCGATGCGCGAGGCGCTGTCGAGCGCGAGCGCAGCGTTTCCGCTCGTCCAGTACTCGTGGAACACGGAGTTCTCGGGGTCGGCGAGGCAGATCCGTGTCGGATGACGGCGGTAGCGGACGAAGCGGCCGAGCGTTGCGGTAGTGCCGCCGGTGCCGGCACCCACGACAATCCACGCCGGCACCGGATGCGGCTCGGCAGCCATCTGCGCAAAGATCGATTCGGCAATGTTGTTGTTGCCGCGCCAGTCGGTCGCGCGCTCCGCATACGTGAACTGGTCGATGTAATGGCCGCCCGATTCCCGCGCGAGACGCGCCGCTTCTGCGTACACAGAGGCAGGATCGGCGACCAGGTGGCACCGGCCGCCGTGGAACTCGATCAGCGCGATCTTCTCCGGCGAGGTCGAGCGCGGCATCACGGCGACGAACGGCACGCCGATCAGGCGAGCGAAATAGGCCTCCGAGACCGCGGTTGAACCGGACGAAGCCTCGACGACTGTGGTGTCAGCGCCGATGAATCCATTGCACAACGCGTAGAGGAAAAGCGAACGGGCGAGCCGATGCTTGAGGCTGCCCGTCGGGTGAACGGATTCGTCCTTCAGGTAAAGCAGGACATGCGGCGTGCCGGGTACTTCGACTCGCAGCAGATGCGTGTCGGCGGAGCGATTGAAGTCGGCTTCGATCTGGCGGACGGCCTCGTCGCACCAGGCGCGCCGCCGCGCGTCCGGCGTCGATCCGATGGCGGCACGCACGATTCGTTCAGGCGACAGCGACCGGGACCTTGGCAATCTTGCCCTGCCATTGTTTCGGTCCAGTTTCGTGGACCGAAGTGCCGTCGGCACTGACGGCGACAGTGACCGGCATGTCCTTGACGTCGAACTCGTAGATCGCCTCCATGCCGAGGTCGGCAAAGCCGACGACTTTGGCGCCCTTGATCGCCTTGGCGACGAGGTACGCAGCGCCGCCGACCGCCATCAGGTAGGCGCTCCGGTGCTTGCGGATCGACTCGATCGCCACCGGGCCGCGCTCGGCCTTGCCGATCATTGCGATCAGCCCGGTCTGCGCGAGCATCATCTCGGTGAACTTGTCCATCCGCGTGGCCGTCGTCGGGCCGGCAGGGCCGACGACTTCGTCGCGCACCGGGTCGACCGGGCCGACGTAGTAGATGACGCGGTT
>DAINBQ010000243.1:0-2866 GCA_036732825.1 Burkholderiaceae bacterium
TCACGCCGCGCAGTTCTGACTCGCGCTGCGCGCGGGGCAGCGCAGCCAGGCGAGCTACTTCAGCGTAGAAGCGGGAGAGATCACCGCCCGCCTGCGCCAGGAGACCGTCGAAGGCCGGCACCAGGTCGTTGTAGGCACCGACCGCTGCCAGATGCGCGTTCGTCAGTTCCTGCGCGAAGTACCGGTCGTAACCGGTGTACCCGCCCCACCCTGACTTCAGATCGGCGTAATCGGCTTTCAGCGCAGCGAAGAGTTGCCGCTTGCGCGCGCGCTTGTCCTCGATCGAGGCGTCGCCGCGATATAGCTCGTCGAGCTGACGCCGGTACTGCAGCAGCAGGCCGACGAACTGGCTGCGGCGCTCAGCGAACTCCGCATAGCCGCGACGAGTCGAGTCATCGCCGTGTGCCGCCAGCCAGCGCCGGACCCCCTCGCGCTCGACCGCAGTTGCGAACGACTCGTTGAACGTCGTGTCGCCGCCGATGAACACGACCTGGTGTGCGAGTTCATGAAAGACCAGCGCAGCAAGCTGCCCCTCGGTGCCGCCGATGAACGTGTTCAGCAACGGGTCGGAGAACCAGCCGAGCGTCGAGTAGGCGGGCACGCCCGAGACGTTCACTTCGTAGCCCTCCGCGCGCAGCTGCTCGGCGGCCCGATCTGCCGCGGCCCGCTCGAAATAGCCGCGATAGCCGGCGCACCCGACGACCGGATAGCACCACTGCTTCAGTTCGAGCGAGAGTTCCGGCGTCGCAAACACGTTCCAGACGACGAACGGCCGCTTGAGATCGGCATAGGAACGGTAGCTCGGATTGTCGGGCAGCCCGAGATCGCTCGACGCGAAGTTCCTCATCTGCTCGGCCCGTTGCAGGCGCTGCTTCAGAGGCTCGGCAACCGCCGGATCGGAAACCACTTCCTCAATCGGCCGCGCCGCCTTCAGAACCTCGAAGTGCCCGTGGATCGATTGCGCGTAGTAGCCCAACGTCGAGCAGCCGGCCGCCGAGACGAGCGCAATCGCGGCCGCGGCGGCAAGCAGTCTCCGGAATGTCCGTTTCGCAATCAGCGCTCGCATGGGCGGATTGTGCCCAAGCCTGGCGCATCTCGAATCTGGCGAAACTCAGGAGATGTCGGGCGAGATCGGCCGATGCGGCAGCCTGCAGATCACCCGGCGCAGCTTGCCGCTGACACGGTCGCGTGTCGGCGGACGCCGCGCGACACCGATCGTGATCTGGCCAATGCCGAGCGTGTCGAAATACGCAGAGAGTGCACGCCGCACGGTCCGCGGCGGCACGCCCTCGCCCGCGCCGAGCCGCACCGTCACGCTGCGAGGCTCGGTCTGCGTGACCTGGAAATCGTAAACATGCGCATCGTCCTCGAGCACGGTGGACAGCGCGAGCGGCACCACCGCTACCGTCCCGCCGCGCTCCAGCGGGAGCATCAACGCGTCGTCCTGGCGACCTTCGACCACCAGTGCCGGCATTCCCGATCCGCAGGCGCAGGGCTCGGGCTGCAGCGTGATCGAATCGCCGAGGTCATAGCGGATCAGCGGCTGCACGCGGTTCGCAAGGTTGGTCAGCAGCACCGAATGCGAGCGCGTTCCGGGAGCGACCGGGCGTCCCCGGCGATCGATCGGCTCGAGGATGACCCAGTCGGTGTTGGCGTGCAGCATCCGGCACGGGCACTCCCAGGCAATCGGCAGGAACTCGGACGCGCCATAGGAATTGCGGACGCGGCAGTCAAAAATTCGCTGCAGGCGCGCACGCGTCGACTCGGCCAGGAATTCCCCGCCGGTCCACACCTCGCGCAGCCTGAGCTGCAGCCGCCCGGCCTCCTGCTCGGCTGCCAGCATCTCCGCCGCGGTCGGATAGGCGGCCAGCAGCGTCGGCTTGAACTCGTTCAGTTCCGCCACCAGCCGGTCGATCGGCTGCAGCAGGGAAAACCCGCGCATCGACGAGGCCATCCAGGGCACCCAGCGCCGCATGCGCTCGACGGTCGAGATTCCGGCGAAGTGTCCGCCGGTCGCGGCCACCATCGCGTAGCGGTCGCCATTGATCAACTGGCGGGCGAGGTCAGCGGCCGAACGGACTCCCCGAAATCGCTGGCTCTCGAGCGCGTCGTAGACGGCCAGCGCATCCGGGTCATGGACGAAGTAACCCGGCTTGCCGGTCGTGCCCGAGCTCGTCCACACCGAATAGCGCCCGGCCAGCGAGGCGCCGAGATGGCCCGGATCGGCGATGAACCGTTCGACGGCGCGCCTTGTCACGACAGGCTGAGTGACGACATCGTCGAAGTGGTCCATCAGCTGCTTCTTGTTCACCGGTGGCAGCGCACCGAGCGACGGCGAATCCGGCAGGCGTCGGTAAAGCCGGCGATAGAAAGGAGAGGCCTCGCGGGCAAATGCAATCAGCGCCTGCAACCGGCTCTCTGCACGGCGCGCGAGCGCTTCAACGGGCATCCGGGACCCCTGCCAGACATCGTAGGCGGCCTCGGTCCAGCGCGCCGAGTCATAGGCGGCGGCGACCGGCAGATTGAAGAGGGTCGAGGTCGGGGTCATGAAGGAACGTCAATGCAGTCATGCATCAACCACCTTCATTGTGCTGGACCCGCCCCGATAGGGTCATGCCCTAAAGCAGTGACCTGCACATCAGCTGGAGCGTTCGACCTCGACCAGGCAGTCGTAGAACGTCGGCGCGCGGCCGATGTCGGTCAGCGCCTGGCTGGTGACCTCATTCGCGTTGCGGCCGTCGCGCGCCAGCTTCTTCCACCAGATCGATAGTGCAACGACGCAGCCCGGTCGCGCACGGTCCGTGACCCGCGCCGCGAGCTCGAAGCTGCCGCGGTCATTGCGGACCCGGACCCGGTCGCCGCTGGC
>DAINBQ010000243.1:2966-5015 GCA_036732825.1 Burkholderiaceae bacterium
GGCACGGCGAGCCGCTGCCAGCCGTCGCGCTTCAGGGTTTCCCAGTCGAAGTTCGCGGTCGTGCCGCTGCGATGAAAAGCCTGGGCGGCGATCTCTTCGTCGGTCTCCACAAAACAATGCTCGGTGAATCCCATCTGCGCCGCGAGCCGGCGGAAGATCTCGGCGTTCGGCAGCGCCTCGCCGAGCGGATCGATCGCGGCGTTGTTCGCGAGCACATAAAGGTGCCCATAGGCGCCATGCACGTCGACGTGCTCGAGCTGCGTCGTCGCCGGCAGCACATAGTCGGCGTAATCCGCAGTATCCGTGAGGAACTGCTCGAGCACGACGGTGAACAGGTCCTCGCGCGCGAATCCCGCCGCGACCTGCGGGGATTGCGGCGCCACTGCGACCGGATTGCTGTTGTAGACGATCAGCGCGTCGATCGGCGGATCGGCTTCATGCAGCGCGGCACCGATCGTGCTCATGTTGATCGTCCGCGGCGTCCGACCGGCGAGCAGGTCCGGCCGCTGCAACGAGGCCATGTTCTTGTTGAACATACCGCTGGTCGACAGCAGCACGCCACCGGCGGGACTGCGCCAGTGGCCGGCCAGGGCGGGCAGGCACGTCACCGCGCGCACCGCATTGCCGCCACCATGCACGCGCTGCATGCCGTAGTTCAGGCGGATCGCCGCGGGGCGCAGATGCCAGTAGTCGTGCGCCAGCGCCTCGACCTCGGAGGCTGTGATGCCGCAGATCGCGGCGACCTTTTCCGGCGGATATTGCTCCGCGCGCTCCGCCAGCGCCTCGAAGCCGAGCGTATGACGCGCGATGTAATCGTGGTCGAGCCAATCCTCGCGCACCAGCACATGCATGAGCCCGAGCGCGAACGCGGCATCGGTGCCGGGCAGCAGCGCGATGTGCTGGTGGCACTTCTCGGCGGTCGACGAGCGGTACGGGTCGATCGCGATCAGCTTCGCCCCCTTGCGCTTGGCCTCCTGCGCAAAGCTCCACAGGTGCAGGTTCGACGCGATCGCGTTCGTGCCCCAGAAGATGATGAGCCGGCTGTCCGCGAACGCCTCCATCGCGGGGCCGGTGCGCGTGCCCAGCGTGTGGTTCATCGCCTCGGCACCCGCCGTCGCGCAGATTGTGCGATCCAGATGGCTTGCGCCCAGCCGGTGGAAGAAACGTGCGGCCATCGATTCGCCCTGCACCAGACCCATCGTCCCCGCATAGCTGTACGGAACGATGCGCTGCGGGTCGATCGCGGCGATCGATTTCAGGCGTGCTGCGATCGCGTCGAGCGCCTCGTCCCAGGTGACGCGCTCGAATGCGCCGTGACCCTTGGGCCCGACGCGCTTCAGCGGGTGAAGCACGCGGTCCGGGTGGTAGGTGCGCTCGAGGTAGCGGCTGACCTTCGTGCACAGCGCACCGCGGGTGGTCGGATGCGTCGGATCGCCGGCGACCTTGATCGCGACGCGCTTTTCCCCACGCTGCTCGACGGTCACCAGCATCGCGCAGGTGTCCGGGCAGTCGTGCGGGCAGGCGGCCTTGATCGTCGTGGTCTGCATGCGGGAGGGCAGCCATCGCATCGCGCGATGACTGCCCTCGCATATTAGAACCGATCCCGGAGTTCCCGCGGCGCGGCGTCCCCTCGCTGCCGGTGGCCCGTCGCCAGGAGAGCGAGCCCCCTGCAACGAGGGGACGCCGCGTTTCTTCGGCTCAGGCCTCGGGACGGAATTCGTACCAGATGTCCGCAGCGGTGCTCGAGCCTTCCTCCTTCGAGGCGAACTTCGAGCGCTCCGACCACGCAAGCAGGCGTGCTTCGTTGACGTAGTCGTTGAAGTCGAGGTTTTGGATCACCTGCATGCGCTGGATGAAGTGGCGCAGCTCGGCCGGCCCTTCGGCGGCCTTTTCGCACGCCCGGGCATGGATGCTGGTCGACGGCTCGTCGCACTTGTATTCGGCGCGCGCCTCGAGGCCGAGCAGCAGCAGGACGGGGAGCAGAAGCAGGACTTGTTTACGAACTGATGGCATGACGATCTCCGGTCGGGATGGGGGCGGTGAACCGCC
>DAINBQ010000244.1:0-4996 GCA_036732825.1 Burkholderiaceae bacterium
GCCGCACGCCGGACTTCAATCGGCAATGCTTTTGGGCGCAGAATACTCAACTCTCATCCGTCCCCGTTGAAAGGAACCGTCATGTCAGTTGCCAAGGTCATCGAAATCACCTCCACTTCGACCAAGAGTTTCGAGGACGCGATCGAGCAAGGAATCGCGCGCGCAGGCGACAGCCTGTCCGACGTGAAGGGCGCCTGGATCAAGGAGCAGAAAGTCAATATCGACAAGGGCAAGATCGTGGGGTTCAGAGTCAACATGCAGGTCACTTTCGTGCTGAAGAACGCAAAATCCGGCAAGTCGCGCTGATTCGAGGCGCCGACCGGCAGCGTCCTGAAAGAAGCGCGATGAACGCGCCGAGCTCGGTGGAAGTCCGTCGCACGCTGAGTCCGGCGCTGCTTTCCGAGCTGCGGGCGCTGTTCGGCGACCGGCTGTCGACCGCCGAAGCCGTGCGCGAGCATCATGGCCGCGACGAATCACCGTACGCGCCCATGCCGCCGGATGCGGTTGTCTTTGCCCACTCGACCGAAGAAATCGCCGAACTGATCAGGATCGCGGGACGCCATCGCGTGCCGGTGATCGCCTATGGCGTGGGCACGTCGATCGAGGGACACCTGCTCGCGCTGCAAGGCGGGATCAGCGTCGACCTGTCGCAGATGAACCGCGTGCTCGCGGTGAACCCGGAGGATTTGACCGTCACCGTTCAGGCCGGCGTCACGCGCAAGCAGCTGAACAGCGAGATCAAGGACACGGGCTTGTTCTTTCCGATCGATCCCGGCGCCGACGCGACGATCGGCGGCATGACCGCCACCCGTGCATCCGGCACGAATGCGGTGCGCTACGGCACGATGCGCGAGAACGTGCTCGCGCTCACGGTCGTGACCGGCGAAGGCAGGGTCGTGCGCACCGCAAGTCGCGCGAAGAAATCGAGCGCCGGCTACGACCTGACGCGGCTCTTCATCGGCAGCGAAGGCACGCTCGGCATCGTCACTGAAGTGACCCTGAAGATCTATCCGCAGCCGGAAGCGATCTCGGCCGCGACCTGCTCGTTCCCGAGCGTCGAGGCGGCGGTGAAAACGACGATCGCGACGATCCAGATCGGCATTCCGATCGCGCGCTGCGAGCTGCTGGATGCGCTGACCGTGAAGGCGGTCAATGCGCGCAACCACCTCGGACTGCCGGAAATGCCGCTGCTGCTGTTCGAATTCCACGGCTCGCCGACCGGGGTTGCCGAGCAGGCGGCAGCGGTCGAGGCGATCGCACAGGAGCACGGCGCGGTGGGTTTCGAGTGGGCGACGCGACCGGAGGACCGGACCCGGCTGTGGGAGGCGCGACACAACGCCTATTTCGCGTGCCTGCAGCTCAAGCCCGGCTGCCGCAGTTTCACGACCGACGTGTGCGTGCCGATCTCGCGGCTTGCCGAGTGCATTTCCGAGACGATCCGCGACACCGAGCAGTCGTTCCTGCCGGCGCCCATTCTCGGGCATGTGGGCGACGGCAACTTCCATTGCGCGATCTTGGCCGACACCAGCAAGCCCGAGGAGCTGCAGGAAGCCGAACGACTGAACGAGCGCATCGTCACTCGCGCGCTGGCGATGGACGGCACCTGCACCGGCGAACACGGCATCGGCATGCACAAGATGGAGTTTCTGCGAGCGGAGCTCGGCGACGATGCGCTCGACCTGATGGCACGCATCAAGCGCAGCTTCGATCCGCTCGGCATCCTCAACCCCGGCAAGATCATCCGAGTCTGAGGGTCAGCCTTGAAGCGCCTGCCTCCGCTGCACTGCCTGCAGGCACTCGAGGCAGTTGCACGGCATGGTTCGGTGGTGGCGGCTGCCTCCGAACTGTGCGTGACGCCGAGCGCGATCAGCCACCGCCTGCGACAGCTCGAGGAATGGCTCGGCCGGCCGCTGATCGGCCGGCCGCAGCCCCTGACGCTGACGCCGTACGCGACGCAATACGCGGACGCAGCGCGCGCCGCGCTGGCCGGGCTGGCCGCACTGCCGCCGCCGCGCCAGTCGCGCCAGCCACGCCTGCAGGTCGCCGTTCCCCCGACCTTCGCGCGCAACATCCTCGTGCCGAGGCTCTCCGAATTCATGCAGCTTCATCCGGAGGTGGAGCTTGAATTGCATCTCGCAATCCCGCTGCTCGACGTGAAGGCCGGGGAGGCGGACATCGAAGTGAGGTTCGGCGCCGGCCAATACGCGGACGCCGGCGACTGTGAACTGCTGCTGGCCGAGCCGGTGTTCCCGGTCGCGGCGCCGTCCTACCTGCAGCGCATCGGGCCGTTGCCGGAGCCGGCCGCACTCACGCGCGCGACGCTGCTGCGCAGCCCGCTCGAACCCTGGCGGACGTGGTTCACCGCGGCCGGACTCGACTGGCCCGAGCCGGTTGGCGGAGTGCAGTACAACGACGTCGGGCTGCTGATGGAAGCCGCGGTCGCCGGCCACGGCATCGCGCTCGGCCGCCGCACGATCGTCGGGCACTGGCTCGCTGCCGGCCTGCTGCAGGAAGTCTTTTCTCTGGCCGCCGAGTCGCCGCACGCCTACTGGCTCCTCTATGACCGCGCGACCCTCGCCCGCGACGAAGTGCGGTCATTTGTCGACTGGCTACGGCCGGCCGTGAAGCGGCCACCGGCCTCCGCTGAAGCCCCCTCAGCGCCGGACTGAGCGTGTTTCAGTGCAGCGTCGTCGCGAATGACGAGAATCGCGTTCAGCCGTTGACCACGCGATAGCACCGCTGCCGGACCCCGCGCCCGGTTCCTTGGAACGGCCAGGACTCAACCGATCGCCGTTCCACCGCGAGGAGACAGCAGATGAACGATCCTACCCATGCCGTGCGCGCCATGGTTTCCGAGGCCGAATGGGAGCAGCGCGTGAACCTGGCGGCCTGCTACCGCCTGGTTGCGCAGTTCGGCTGGTCCGACCTGATCTTCACCCACATTTCCGCGCGGGTGCCCGGCCCCGAGCATCACTTCCTGATCAACCCGTACGGCATGCTGTTCGACGAGATCACCGCGTCGAGCCTGGTCAAGGTCGGGCTCGACGGCAGCAAGGTGATGGAAAGCCCATATGACATCAACCCGGCGGGCTTCACGATCCACAGCGCGATCCATGCGGCGCGCGACGACGCGAACTGCGTGTTGCACGTGCACTCGGTCAACGGCATCGCAGTGTCGGCGCAACGTGAGGGGCTGCTGCCGCTGTCGCAGCATTCGATGTATGTGTTGCCGTCACTCGCCTATCACGATTACGAAGGGATCGCGCTGAATGCCGACGAAAAGCCGCGCCTGGTGCGCGACCTCGGTGACTGCCGATTCCTGATGCTGCGCAATCACGGCCTGCTGACCATCGGTACCTCGGTGGCCGAGGCCTTCGTCGGCATGTACTTCTTCGAGACCGCCTGCATGGTCCAGGTGCGTGCGCAGGCCGGCGGAGGCCCTCTGACCCGGATCGCGTCGGAGGTTGTCGACGGGGCGCCCGCGCAATGGAAGCAGGTCACGCATCAGGCGGGCGGCGGCGGCCTCGCCTGGCCCGCGCTGCTGCGCAGCCTCGAGCGCAGGGATCCCGGCTACCGATCCTAGGCTGAGGACGGCGAGATCGCGATGGCTGATGAGAGCGCAAGGATCGGCGAGGTCCACGTGCGCGCGGTGCGCGTGCCGCTGCCGGTCCCGCACAACACCGCGAGTGGCGCAGTCTCCGAGTCGCCGCTGGTGCTGACCGACATCGAGTGCGACGACGGCAGCCGCGGCCGCAGCATCGTTTTCACCTACACGGCGGCTGCGCTGAAACCGGTCGCGGAACTCGTTGCCGCTTTCGGCGGCTGGATCACGGGTGACGCCGCGTCCCCGCTCGAGGTCGAGCAGAAACTCGCGCGCCGGCTGCGCCTGCTCGGTCCGCAGGGGTTGACCGGGATGGCCGCAGCCGCAATCGACATGGCACTGTGGGACGCCGCGGCAAGGCGCTCGCGGATTTCGCTGGCCGCCCTGCTGGGCGGCACGGCGCGACCGGTCGATGCCTACGGCGCGGTCGGCTACGACGGCGTCGAGGTTTCGGCACGCACCGCCGGGCAGTGGGCCAGGCTCGGCTTCAAGGGAGTGAAGGCGAAGATCGGCTATCCGTCGGTCGACACCGACATTGCGGTCATCCGCGCGATGCGCGCTGAAACCGGGCCGGACGTCGCGATCATGGTCGACTACAACCAGTGCCTGACGCCGACCGAGGCGATCCAGCGCATGAAGATTCTCGATGCCGAAGGACTCACCTGGGTCGAGGAGCCGACGCTGGCGCACGACTACGAAGGACACGCGCAGGTCGCGCGCGCCGCCGTCACGCCGATCCAGTGCGGCGAAAACTGGTGGGGAACCCTCGATCTGCGCCACGCGGTGCAGGCGCAAGCGAGCGATCTGCTGATGCTCGATGTGATGAAGATCGGCGGCGTCAGCGGCTGGCTGCGCGGCGCCGCGCTCGGCCATGCGCACAACCTGCGGATCTCGAGTCACCTGTGGCCCGAGATCAGCGCGCAGCTGCTGGCAGTGACTCCCACCGCGCACTGGCTCGAATACGCGGACTGGTGGAATCCGGTGCTCAGAGAACCGCTCGTGATCAGCGACGGCCGCGCGGACTTCGCCGGTGTCATCGGCAGCGGGATCGACTGGGACGAGGCGGCGATCGCCCGGTTTGCCGCATGAAGCCTGCGTCGACCCGATCGATCTACGAACGGCGGCGCCGCGTGTTAACTTCACCGGCATGAGCCCGACAGCCGCCACCGGCGCATCCCGACTGCTCGCCGATCGCATTCCGCTCGAGGGCGTCGGCCGGGTCGACGTCGAGCGTCAGCGCTCGGTGGTCGACGCGCTGCGCACTTTCCTGCCCGACCACTGCCTGTTGTGGCGCGAGGAAGACACGCGGCCGTACGAATGCGACGGGCTCACGATCTACCGGCAGCTGCCGATGGTCGTCGCGCTGCCGGAAACCGAGGACGAGGTCGCGCGCAT
>DAINBQ010000245.1:0-4920 GCA_036732825.1 Burkholderiaceae bacterium
TGGCATGCTGGACAAGGACGGGTACCGCCCGAACGTCGGCATCATCCTGCTCAACGGTCGAAACGAGGTCTTCTGGGGCAAGCGCGTCAAACAGCATTCGTGGCAGTTCCCGCAAGGGGGCATCAAGCACGGTGAATCCCCGGAGCAGGCGATGTATCGCGAGCTCTGGGAGGAAATCGGACTGAAGGCCGACCATGTCAGGATCGTCGGCCGGACGCGGGAATGGCTGCGTTACGACGTGCCCGACCAGTGGATTCGTCGCGAGCTGCGCGGCAACTACCGCGGGCAGAAGCAGATCTGGTTCCTGCTGCGGCTGGTCGGGCGCGATTGCGACGTCTGCCTGCGCGCGACAGCGCATCCCGAGTTCGATGCATGGCGCTGGCACGAATACTGGGTGCCGCTCGATGCCGTGATCGAGTTCAAGCGCGACGTCTATCAGCAGGCGCTGCTCGAACTTTCGCGCTTCGTGTTCAAGCCCGGTCGGCCACATGGCAAGCCCGCGCGTGCGCGTCCGCCACGCCCCGAAACCCTGTCGAAGCAGGGCCAATCGAAGACCGCCGCGGTTCCGGAGCCGCCCGCCGACACGGTGTAGCGCAATGTGCGCAGCGTTTACAGCAGAACCAGATTGTCGCGGTGGATCAGTTCCGGTTCCTCGATGAAGCCGAGAATTGACTCGATCTCCGCGGTGGGCTTGCGTGCGATCTGGCGCGTCTGCGCGCTCGAATAATTGACGAGGCCGCGCGCGATGTCCCGGCCCGCGTGGTCGACACAGGCAACGACATCGCCGCGCTGGAACTCCCCCCGCACCTCGATCACGCCGATCGGCAGCAGGCTGCGCCCGCCCGAGGCAAGTGCGCGTGCCGCACCGTCATCGACGACGATCCGTCCCTTCAGCAGCAAATGGTCGGCCAGCCACTGTTTGCGTGCCGTCAGCACGGCAGTGGCGGCATTCAGCTGGGTGCCGATCGCCTCGCCCTGCGCCAGCCGGATCAGCACGTCGGGTTCACGGCCCGATGCAATCACCGTGTGCGCGCCGCTGCGCGCGGCGCGCTTCGCCGCGAGGACCTTCGTGAGCATCCCGCCGCGCGCTATCGCACTGCCGGTGCCGCCCGCCATCGCTTCAAGCGCAGGATCGCCGGCAACGACGTTTGCCATCAGCGAGGCCGCGGGATCGCGTCGTGGGTCTGCAGCGTAAAGCCCCGCCTGGTCGGTGAGGATGACGAGGACGTTTGCTTCGACGAGGTTGGTGACCAGCGCACCGAGCGTGTCGTTGTCGCCAAACTTGATCTCGTCGGTGACGACCGTGTCGTTTTCATTGATGACTGGAACGACGCCGAGCTGGAGCAGAGTGAACAGCGTCGATCGCGCATTCAGATAGCGCGCTCGGTCCGCCAGGTCCGCGTGGGTCAGCAGTACCTGGGCAGTCTGCACGCCGTGCGCGCGAAAACTCGCCTCGTAGGCCTGCGCGAGTCCCATCTGACCGACCGCCGCAGCTGCCTGCAGTTCATGAATCTGCTGCGGGCGGCGCGCCCAGCCGAGCCGCTGCATTCCCTCTGCAATGGCTCCGCTGGAAACCAGCAGCACCTGCTTGCCGTGACCGTGCAGTTCGGCGATCTGCTTGGCCCAGCGTGAGATCGCCGCCAGATCGAGGCCGCGCCCTTCGTCGGTGACCAGGCTGCTGCCGACCTTGATGACGACCCGGCGCGCAGCTGCAACGACCGAACTCATGCCCGTTGCTTCGCGCGTGCAATGGTGCCGGCATTCTGGCCGGCGCCAGGCTCATCGACCACGTTGCGCCGGCGCTCCTCGTCGAAATGGCGCGCGATCTCGGCGACCAACTCTGAACAGCCTTCGCCAGTCACCGCCGAAATCGCGAAGATCGGCGCCTTCGTGCGCAGCCGGCGCCGGAATTCACCCATCAACTTATCGCGGTCGGCGGGGGCGATGAGGTCGATCTTGTTAAGCACCAGCCAGCGCGGCTTGCGGTAGAGCACCTCGTCATACTTGCGCAATTCAGACGCGATCGCGCGCGCATCGCGCACGACATCGGCGTCCTCGTCGAACGGGGCGCAGTCCACCAGATGCAGCAGCAGGCCGGTGCGGCTCAGGTGGCGCAGGAATTGGTGACCGAGGCCGGCGCCTTCGGAGGCGCCGGCGATCAAACCCGGAATGTCAGCGACGACGAAGCTCTGCTCGGGCCCGACCCGGACGACCCCCAGGTTCGGCTGCAGGGTCGTGAAAGGGTAGTCGGCAACCTTGGGCCGGGCGTTGGAGATCGCGCGAATGAACGTCGACTTGCCCGCGTTCGGCAAACCGAGCAGGCCGACGTCCGCCAGTACACGCAGCTCGAGGCGGAGGTTGCGACGTTCGCCGGGCTCGCCCTTCGTGAACTGCCGCGGTGCGCGATTCGTACTCGACTTGAAGTGCAGGTTGCCCAGCCCGCCACGGCCTCCGCGCGCGAGCAACGCGCGCTGGCCATCGGTCGAGAGGTCCGCCAATTTTTCGCCCGTGTCGGCATCGAGCACAATCGTTCCGACCGGCACGCGGAGTTCGATGTCTGCGCCCGAGGCGCCGTAACAGTCCGAGCCGCGCCCCGGTTCGCCGTTAGCCGCCTGGTGACGGCGCGCATACCGGTAGTCGATCAGCGTATTGATGTTGCGGTCGGCGAGCGCCCAGACACTGCCGCCGCGACCGCCATCCCCGCCGTCGGGGCCGCCTTTCGGGATGAACTTTTCGCGCCGGAACGAAGCGCTGCCGTCGCCACCGCTGCCGGCGGCGATCTCTATGAGCGCTTCATCGACGAATTTCATTCAGAGAGTTCAGAAAAGAAAAACCCTGCCGGATCGCGGCAGGGTTTCTCATTGCGTTGTGCCTGCCGCTGCGACCTAGGCGCCCGGCTCGACGCTGACGACGCGGTGGTTCTGCGCGCCCTTGATGTCGAACTTCACGGTGCCGTCGACTTTCGAGTAAAGCGTGTGGTCGCGACCGATGCCGACATTCGTGCCCGGATGAAACTGAGTACCGCGCTGCCGGACGATGATGGCCCCGGCGCTGATGTCCTGCCCGCCGAAAACCTTCACGCCCAGGCGCTTGGACTGGGAGTCGCGGCCGTTGCGTGACGATCCGCCTGCCTTCTTGTGTGCCATCGTCTACTCCTGCCTGCGCCGGCATTCAGCCGGCTCAGGACCTCAAATCAGGAAAAATCACGAAATCGAATCAATCCGCAACTCGGTGAAGTTCTGGCGGTGCCCGCCGTGCTTCTGGAAGTGCTTGCGCCGCTGCATCTTGAAGATCGTCACTTTCTCGCGACGGCCGTGCCCGAGCACGGTCGCAACGACCGCCGCGCCTGCTACGAACGGAGTTCCAACGCGCACCGTGTCACCCTCGGCAACGGCGAGCACTTCGGACAGCGTCACTTGCTGGCCGACATCGGCCGGCAATGATTCGACCTTCAGCGTGTCGCCGGCAGCGACCCGGTATTGCTTGCCACCGGTCTTGATGACTGCGTACATAGGGTTGACTCCTCGCCGCTGGCGGGGCGAGCCGCAATCCACGCCGGTTGGGCAAGGATTCGCGGCTCCCGACAGGTCCATCTCAATGAAGCTTCAACTATGAAGCTTCCAAATTGGGCGAGCCTGCCGCTGGGTTGTTCTGGAAAGCTTTGAATTATCACACCGTTAGCCGGGCTGCGTCAAACGCAGCGAGCAACGCACTCGCTGTGCACGGGCGCTGCCATCCCCGGAGCAGGACCCGCAGTGACCCTCATATAATCGCGGCGATCCATTCCAGGAGCGGTGCGGCTGCAGCAGGTCGTCCCGGAGCCCCTTGACCGCCTTCGAGCTTGCAACGCCGGCCTTACGGACGTCTCCGATGACTCCCAGCGACCTCAGGGCTCTGCTTGAGCCGATCTCGCTCGACATGGACGCCGTCGATAAGCTCGTCCACGAACGACTCGCATCAGACGTCGCGCTGATCAACACGGTCGCGGATTACATCGTCGCCGCAGGCGGCAAGCGGCTGCGGCCAGCCGTCGTGCTGATGGTGGCGCGTGCGCTTGGTTACCGCGGCGACACGCATGTTCTGCTCGCGGCGGTGGTCGAGTTCATCCATACCGCAACCTTGCTGCATGACGATGTCGTCGACGAATCGGATCTGAGACGCGGTCGCTCGACGGCGAATGCGATGTTCGGCAATGCAGCCAGCGTTCTCGTCGGCGACTTTCTTTATTCGCGCTCGTTCCAGATGATGGTCGACGCTGGGAACATGCGCGTGATGCGCATCCTCGCGGACGCGACGAACCGGATTGCCGAGGGCGAGGTCCTGCAGCTGCTGAACATTCATGATCCCTCGGTCAACGAGGAACGCTATTTCGGTGTCGTTGAGCGCAAGACGGCAACGCTGTTCGAGGCGGGCGCGCGCATCGCGGCGGTGCTGGCAGAGGCGGACGCCGACACTGAAGAGCGCTGCGCGCGTTTTGGCGCATGTCTCGGTCGTGCGTTCCAGATCATCGACGATGTACTCGACTATTCGGGTCAGGCTGACGACATCGGCAAGCGACTGGGCGATGACCTGCGTGAAGGCAAGATGACCCTGCCCCTGATTCACGCGTTGCGCAGCGCCCTTCCCGCGCAGCGGGAACTGGTTGCGACTGCCGTGCGCGACGGCGGCGGAGACTTCGGGGCAATCGCGCGCATCGTCGCTGACAACGGCTCGCTCGCCTACTCGCGCGAACTCGCAGAGCGCGAAGCGGCTGCCGGCCGCGACGCATTGCTCGCCTTGCCGCCGACGATATTCCGGGATTCTTTGCTAGACTTGATTGCTTTCGCAGTCGACCGGGACCGCTAGTCGTGGGACTGATCGACACGCTCGGGGTGTAGCTCAGCCTGGTAGAGTACTGCGTTCGGGACGCAGGAGTCGGAG
>DAINBQ010000246.1:0-4879 GCA_036732825.1 Burkholderiaceae bacterium
GTGCAGATGTTCGAGGTCGCCTTCTCGCGGCGGATGTGCTGCTCGCGCGTCTGCAACGTCAGCCGGTACGCGGGCTGGCCCTGGGAATCGACCGACACGCCGACTAACCTCCCGGGCATCGAACGCTTGAACGCGTCCTGGCAGGCGAGGAAAGCCGCGTGCGGGCCGCCGAAGCCGAACGGCACGCCGAATCGCTGCGAGTTGCCGACAACGATGTCGGCTCCCCACTTGCCCGGCGCCTCGAGCATCGTCAGTGCGAGCAGGTCCGTCGCGACGCAGAACAACGCGCCGGCGGCATGCGCCTGCTCAGCGAACTCGCGCATGTCGTGGATCAGCCCGGTCGTCGACGGATATTGCGCGATGACGCCGAAGTAGTCGCCGGACTTCATCAGTTCGGGTGCAAAACCGACCTTGACCTCGATGCCGAGCGGCTCCGCCCGGGTCCTGATGACCTCGATCGTCTGCGGGTGGCAGTCCCCCGCGACGATGAACACGTTGCTTCGGCTCTTAGCCGAACGCTTCGCGAGCGTCATCGCTTCCGCCGCCGCCGTGGCCTCGTCGAGCAGCGACGCGTTCGCGATCTCCATGCCGGTGAGATCCGCGACCATCGTCTGGAAATTGATCAGCGCCTCCATCCGGCCCTGCGAGATCTCCGCCTGGTACGGCGTGTACGCGGTGTACCAGGCCGGGTTCTCGAGGATGTTGCGGGCGATGACCGGCGGTGTGTGCGTGCCGTAGTACCCCTGCCCGATGAAACTGCGCAGCACCTTGTTCTGCGCGGCGATCGCGCGGATTTTCGCGAGCGCCTCTTCCTCGGTCACCGGGCCCGGCAAAGCGAGCGGCGCGGTCAGCTTGATCGACGCGGGAACAATCGCGTCGACCAGTCCGTCGAGCGAATTCGCGCCGACGACCGCGAGCATTTCGGCGATCTCGGCATCGTTGGGGCCGATGTGGCGGGGAATGAAGGCGTCGTGCGCCTCGAGTTCGTGCAGGGTGGTCATTGTCTACTTGGTCGAGAAAACGGAGTCGCAATCGGCGCGACGGAACGCGAACAACTGGCGCTTGCCCTCGATGCCCGGCGGCTGAGTGCCGAGTCTTACCGTGAGCGAATCGCCGCTGCGCTGGTATTCGACGTACTTCGGGAAATCGTGTTGCGGGTTGGCGAAAACGATGCGGTTCGGCTCGATCGTTTCCGCGCTGAACTCGACTGCAGGCTTGCCGCCGGGCTGCGGAATGAAGCGCAGGCCCTTTTCATTCGCGTCGATCCGCATGTATTCGAAGTTCGAGTTCGTGCCGCGGACCGTCTGGCTGATGCCGAGCATGCGGCCCGCGCGCGGCGCGGCCCACGCCTCGTAGGCGTTGGCCGCCGAACTGCCGGCCTCCCCCTGCCAGCAGCCGGCGAGCCACGCCGGCGCCACCGGCTGCGCGGACGCGATTCCGCAGCCAAGCAGCGACGCCGCAAGCAGGCTATTTCTCCGCAGCAACGCTGGCCTCATAGGACTTCGCATCGAGCAGGCCAGCGAGCGACGCGGTGGTCTTCATCTTGAAGATCCATGCGCCGTAAGGTTCGGAGTTCAGCTTCTGCGGCTCGCCGTCGAGCGCGTCGTTGAAAGCGACGACTTCGCCGTCCACCGGCGCATAGATGTCGGACGCTGCCTTGACCGACTCGACGACGCCAGCGGTTTCGCCCGCCTTCAGCGCCTGGCCGACCTTGACGTCACCGACGAACACCAGGTCGCCGAGCATGTCCTGCGCCGCGTCGGTGATTCCGACCCAGAGCAGGCCGTCAGCGCCCACCTTCGCCCACTCGTGAGTCGGCGTGTACTTGAGATCATCAGGAAACTTCATCGCCTCTCCTTCTAAACCAGGGGTTTGCCGTTGCGCACGAACGGCATCTTCATGACCTGAACCGGCATACGCTTGCCGCGGATGTCGACCTCGACCGTGTCGCCGATCTTCACTTCGCGCGGCACGCGCGCCATCGCGACCGAGAAACCGAGCGTCGGCGCGAACGTGCCGCTGGTGATCTCGCCCTCGCCATGCGGCGTGATCACCTTCTGGTGTGAACGCAGCACGCCCTTGTCGAGCAGCTTCAGCCCGACGAAGGCCTTGCGCGAACCCGCATTTGCCAATTGCTGCTCGAGCGCGGCGCGGCCGATGAAGTCGCGCGGCGACTTCAGGTCGACAGTCCAGGCAAGCCCCGCGTCGAGCGGCGACACCGTCTCGTCCATGTCGTTGCCGTACAGATTCATTCCGGCCTCGAGCCGCAGCGTGTCGCGCGCGCCGAGCCCGGCTTCCGCGACGCCGGCGGCCTTGAGGTCCTGCCACAGCTGTGCGGCCTGCGCCGCAGGCACCATCACCTCGAAGCCGTCCTCCCCCGTGTAGCCGGTGCGCGCGACGAACAGGTCTCCGGCTTCAGTGGCGAAGAAGGCACCGAGCCCCTCGGTCGCGGCCCGGGTGGTCGGCCGCACCTGCCAGAACTTCGCGCGCGCACTCGGACCCTGCACCGCGATCATCGCGAGGTCGCGCCGCGGCGTGATCGTCACCCGGTGGCCGCCGTCGAGCCGCACTTTCTCCATCCAGGCGAGATCCTTGTCGGCGGTCGACGCGTTGACGACGACGCGAAACCAGTCTTCGCGCAGGAAATAGATGATCAGGTCGTCGATCACTCCCCCCGCCTGATTCAGCATGCAGGAATAGAGCGCCTTGCCGGACTGCGTCAGCTTGTCGACGTTGTTCGCGACCAGCGCGCGCAGGAACGGACGAGCATCTTCGCCCTCGAGATCGACCGGGCACATGTGCGAGACGTCAAACATGCCGGCGTCGCGGCGCACTGCATGGTGCTCCTCGATCTGCGAGCCGTAGTTGAGCGGCATTTCCCAGCCGCCGAAGTCAACCAGCTTGGCGCCGGATGCGGCGTGGGTCTGATACAGCGGGGTGCGCTTGAGCATGGGACTCCGGAAAGCAAAAGAGGGCAGCGCGACGTCGATCGTGCTGCACCCCTCTGTCCTTTTGCCTGAGAGTTTGGAAGGCAATCCTTCCCTGCCCCTTCGGCGCCGTCCGGCAAGCCGGTCCGGTCTCTCCAGAGTCGCCAGCGACGAAGCGGTTCTTGGACCTGAGCGATTGCGGGTGAGTTGCGCCTTCGGCGGCACCGGACCACTGGCCCGGAGGCACTCTCCCGCTTCGTCCTGTTCAGCGAGCCGGCATCATAAGCCAAGCGGCCGGACTCAGTGTGACCTCAGTGGAAAACCTCAGTGGAAGACGATCGTCCGTCCCCTGTGGACGATGATCTTGTGCTGCAGATGTCTCCAGATCGCGCGCGACAGCACGATTTTCTCGAGGTCGCGCCCGGAGCGGACCAGTTCCTGCACCGAATGACGGTGGGAGACCCGCAGCACGTCCTGTTCGATGATCGGCCCCGCATCGAGCTCCTCGGTGACATAGTGGCTGGTCGCGCCGATGATCTTCACGCCGCGCGCGCGTGCCGAGTGGTAGGGCCGCGCTCCGGGGAATGCCGGCAGGAAGGCGTGGTGGATGTTGATGATGCGGTTCGGGTACGCCCGCACGAAGCGCTCCGAAACGATCTGCATGTACTTGGCGAGCACGATGAAGTCGACGCTGTGCTTCGCAAGCAGCGCGAGCTGCGCGTCCTCGACCTCGCCCTTGTTCGCGCTCGTCACCGGCAACAGCCGGAACTCGATTCCGAACTTGTCCGCCACCGACTTCAGGTCGGGATGGTTGCCGACGATCACCGGGATATCGACCCTCCACTCGCCCGACTGGCTGCGCGCGAGGATGTCGTACAGGCACCATGGATCCTTCGACACGAAGACCGCCATCCGCTTGATGCGGTCCGAGAAGTGAAGCGAGTACTCGGTGTCGGGCCCATCGCCGATCAGCGGCCGGATCCGGTCCGCCAGGGCCGCATCGCCGACCACGAAGCCCGCGGGATCCCACTCGAGGCGCGTGTAGTAGTGATTGATCTCAGTGTCGACGTATTGGTCGTGATAAACGATGCGGCCGCCGTTCACCTGGATGAAACGCGTCAGGTCGCCGGCCACGCCTGCCCGCAGGTCGCAGTGCAGCAGCAGCGTGGCCGAGCGCGGCTCGAATGCGTTCTGGTTCGCTTCCATCGCCCGCTCCCAGGAAAAGGGACGGAGTGTGTCGCCGGTCCGTCGAAATTTCAACGGGAGCGCCCTCCCCGGTCGTTCCACCGCGCGACTTGGGTGTCTGATGGTTGCGAGCCGGTCCTGTCAGGCCGCGACGCCGCTCCGGACGACGTCCGAATTGAATTCCACACCCGGCATGACGACGAACTCGGGTCGCTGGTGCCACTCGCGTTCGATGCCGCGCCGGAACTCGGCGTGCGTGAAGAACAGCGCGGCGAAGACGATCACCAGGATGATCGTGAACACCCATGCGAGACGCGTGAGCCGCCGCAGCGCGTTTCCGGACGCCGCGAACGCACCATAGAACCAGTTCGCCATGCCATAGAGCAGGATCAGGATGATGATCCAGACGACCTTGCCCGCGGTGCCGCGCCGGTCGTCGATCGCGCAGTCGACGATGCACCAGATCGGCTGGACGAGCACCATAAAGACCATCAGCAGGCCGAAGGCAATGAAGAACCCGGTCAGGGCCAGCGCGGCAACTCCACTCAGCGTTTCGGTCATCAGTCTTCAATCATCCGGGACGCGCCGGCCGGTGGATCCGGCCAGCACGAACCTCAGCGCACACAGTCCAGGAAATACTCGGTGCGGCCGTCGACCTCATCCTTGACCAGGCCGTGGATGTCGGTGCCGAAGCCGGGGAAACGCGCGTTCAGTTCGCGCGCGAACTGCAGGTAGCGCACGATCGTCCGGTTGACGCGCTCGCCGGG
>DAINBQ010000247.1:0-4869 GCA_036732825.1 Burkholderiaceae bacterium
ATGAAAGAAGAGATCGCGGCCAGGCAGGTTCTCGCTTTCGGAGACTAGGCTTTCGTCCGCATTCAAACGACTTGAACACACTGCACTTCGCCCGCTGGCCGACTCACGTCGGCGCCGGTGCCGACTAAGGTAATGGGCCGATGCGCGACAGGATTGACCGTCGATTGCGAGCCGCGCTGATGAGAGCGTCGAGCCCGAGCAGGCCGATCACCGCCGCGGTGAAAAGAGCGCCGATTGGGTAATCACTTGCGGACGTATAAACGATCGCCATGGCGATGCCGACAAACAGCAGGCCGAACGCCGCCGTTACCCAGCGTCCAGACCTCTTCGACACATCAGGTGGGCTGTTCATAGTCCGCCGTTACTGACGCCGAACACGGCTTACACGCTCGTCGAGGGGCACTTCAGCCCCTCGGCCAGAGTCATCCTGCGCGATGCGGCTACGGTCGAATCACCGCCCAGCCCTGCTTCTGCTTCTCGATGATCTCGATGACGCCGGCAGGTATGTAGCCGACCTTCCCGTGCATGTCAGCCTTGTTCAGTTTCTGGCCTTTCATCGTGTTTTCGCACATGTAGACCTTGGTCCCGTTTGCGAGCGTGTCGTCGATGCGGTTGGAGAGCGGGGATTCCGCCTTCAGCATCCCGGAACCGAGACCGAAAACGACGACCTCGACGTCGACGTTGTCCTTCCCGTAGACCGCCTGAACGTTGTTCACGACGTTCAGTGCCTGGGTCCAGGTCTTTGGATTGTCGTCGCTAACCTGGACCACCACCCTGTGCTTGGCGCCCTGCGACTGAGCAGTCGGCGCGATGGTGACGGTCAATGCCACCGCCATCAGCGCCGACTTCAATAGGCCTCTGCGAACCATGCTGTCCCCTCCTCGGTAAGCCCGGTGTTGGATTCCCCGGGTGGGGCGAGGATGCCAGAGAAAGTTCCCGCAGAGGGCTGCGCGTTGCCGCTAGGCAAATTCGGTCCGGGCCCGCGCCACCAGGTCGCGCATGTCCATGCTCCCGCTGGCGCCGTTGTTCGAAGAGGTCTGCCACGACTGCACCGCGATCGCGCGCGGCCCGACGTCGCCGGACCAGAAGCCGAACACCGGCCCGCCCGACTGCCCCGGGAAGACATCGGCCTGGTGCAGGATTGATTGCGCAGCCGCATCCGTGCCGTCGACGCGAAAGCCGCCCTGCCACGTCGGCCGCTGGCCGCTGTTGAGGTCGGTCGGATAACCCATGTGGGACCAGGCCGCGAGGCTGTCCCAGTCGTCGTCGTAGCCGCGTGCACCCATCCATCCGGTGGTCTCGCCCAGTCGCCGGTCGAGCACGACGACCGCATAGTCGAAATCGCCTTCGCTACCGGTAATGAAGCCGTCGCCGTCCTCCTTCACGAACCAGTAGATGTGCACGCCATAGGCTTCGCCGAACGGGGCGTTGCCGTCGAAATAGGACGGAGTGAAACGCACCCAGTCGGCAGCGAATCCCGCCGGCGCGGTCCAGTCGATGACATGGCTGACAGTCAACAGGTGGCGCGGGCCGATCATCACGCCGGAACCCGAGCCGCGGTTGGTCTGCACCAGCCCGACGGTTGACCATGGATAGTTCGTGTCCTGGAACGCTCGGCGATCGTCGGCACCGAAGACAGTCGTCGCAACGCGCCGGTTTCGCAGCGGCGGACGGATGCTCCTGACGCTCTTGACCAGCGCCCGAGGCTTCGCGCTGAAGCCGAGGTGGTCGGGGATGAAACCGGTCAGGTGCTGCGCCAGGCTTTCCTCGCTGACCTTGCGCTTGCCGACCTTGGTTGCCCTGCCTTTCATCATCGGCGGCAGCGCGCGCCGGTCGGCGCGGACACCATCGATGTCGACCACCACTTCCCAATGCGGCTTGCCGTCGCCACGGTCGATGCGTTCAATGCGGGTTCTGATCCGCGGCTCGCGGTCGGCGGCGATGTGAAACCGGCGCTCGACTGCAATCGCCGAGTCCTTGCGCGCGGCGCGCGCCTTGAAGTGCTTCTCGAGGTCCTTCACTCGAACTGGTCTCTGAGTGCGTTCGGCCATGTGTGATCCTTTCGTTCGGAATGCTGGCGCTCCCCTCCGGACGACGCTACCCCCGCCGAAAGGCAGATGTCCAGCGTCAGGACACGGTATGCCGCATATTCACGCTCGCCCCGCAGCTGCCGAATTCGGCTCAGCCCCCTTGTTGCGATTGGCGTTCAGCCCGCGACGCCGTAACCTTGGCTGCAGACCAAATCGATGCGCCAACTGCAGCGCCTTGCCGCGGCCCGCGCACAACAAGAGGAGACGCGAATGTCCGAAAATTTGCGCGACGCAGCGCTCGAGTATCACCGCCTGCCGACGCATGGAAAGATCTCGGTGGTGCCCACCAAGGCAATGGTGACGCAGCGCGACCTGTCGCTTGCGTATTCGCCCGGTGTGGCCGAAGCCTGCAACGAGATCGTGCGCGACCCGCGCGAGGCCCACACGCTGACGGCGCGTGGCAACCTGGTCGGGGTGGTCACGAACGGCACCGCGGTGCTCGGCCTCGGCAACATCGGCCCGCTGGCGGGCAAGCCGGTGATGGAGGGCAAGGGCTGCCTGTTCAAGAAGTTTGCCGGCATCGACGTGTTCGACATCGAACTCAATGAGCACGACCCGGACAGGCTGGTCGACATCATCGCCGCGCTCGAGCCGACGTTCGGTGGCATCAATCTCGAGGACATCAAGGCGCCCGAGTGCTTCTATATCGAACGCAAACTGCGCGAGCGGCTGAAGATCCCCGTGTTCCACGATGACCAGCACGGCACTGCGATCGTCGCTGCCGCGGCAGTCCTGAATGGGCTGCGCTGCGTCGGCAAGGACATCGGCAAGGCGAGACTTGTCTGTTCCGGCGCCGGCGCAGCGGCGACCGCCTGCCTCGATCTGCTGGTGAGTCTCGGCCTGCGACAGGAGAACATCCTCGTCGCCGACAGCAAGGGCGTGCTGCATGCCGGCCGCAGCGGGCTCGACGCGAGCAAGGCACGTTACGCGCGCGAGACGACTGCGCGCACGCTCGATGATGCGATGCCCGGCGCCGACATCTTCCTGGGGCTCTCCGGGCCCGGAGTGCTGACGGTCGAGATGGTCAAGACGATGGCCAGGCAGCCAATGATCCTTGCGATGGCCAATCCGACGCCGGAGATCATGCCCGAGCTCGCAAAGGCGGCGCGCCCGGACGCGATCATCGGCACCGGCCGCTCCGACTATCCGAACCAGGTCAACAACGTTTTGTGCTTCCCGTTCATCTTCCGCGGCGCGCTCGACGTCGGCGCGACGACCATCAATGAAGAGATGAAGCTCGCCACCGTGCACGCACTGGCAGACCTCACGCACGCGGAAATCCCGGCCGAGGTCGCCAACGCCTACGGCTCTGAAGGCCTGCGCTTCGGGCCTGAATACCTGATCCCGAAGCCCTTCGATCCGCGCCTGATCGATCGCATCGCGCCGGCGGTGGCGAAGGCGGCGATGGACAGCGGAGTCGCCACGCGCCCGTTGGCGGACCTCGACGCCTATCGGGCGCAGTTGCGGCGCTTCGTCTATCAGTCAGGCAGCACAATGGAACCGGTGTTCGCCGCAGCCAGGAAAGCCGCGAAGCGGCTGATATATGCCGAAGGCGAGGAGGAACGCGTGCTGCGCGCGGCGCAGGTCGTTGTCGACGAAGGCATCGCGCGGCCGATACTGATCGGGCGCCCCGACGTCATCGCGATGCGGATCGAGCGCTACGGGCTGCGGATGAGCCTCGGCTCCGACATCGAGTGCGTCAACGTGCTCGATGACCCGCGCTACCGCGACACCTGGATGGAGTACTACCAGATCGCCAAGCGCAAGGGGGTGACGCGGTCGCTGGCGCAGGCGGAGGTCCGGACTCGCACGACGCTGATCGGGGCGATGCTGGTCCGCAAGGGCGACGCCGACGCGATGTTGTGCGGCACCGTCGGTGCCTACGCCGACCATCTGCGCTATGTGCGCACGACGATCGGGTTGCGTCCGGGCGTACGGACCTTTGCAGCGATGCAACTGCTGATCCTGCCGAACCGGCAGCTCTTCATCTGCGACACGCACGTGAATGCCGATCCGACGGCGGAACAGGTGGCCGAGATGACGATGCTCGCCGCCGAGGCAGTGCGCCGCTTCGGCATCGCACCCAAAGTTGCACTGCTGTCGCATTCGAACTTCGGCAGCTCGGAACTGCCGTCGGCGCTGAAGATGAGCGATGCGCTCGAGCTGATCCGCGCGCGCAGTCCGGACTTCGAGATCGACGGCGAAATGCAGGCCGACACCGCGCTGTCGCACGCGGTGCTGGAATCGTCGATGCCGGACTCGCCGCTGGCCGGCGAGGCAAACCTGCTGATCATGCCGAACGTCGACGCCGCCAACATCACCTACAACGCGCTGCGCATCACCGCCGGCGGCGGAATCACGATCGGCGCATTCCTGCTGGGCGCCGCGCAGCCGGTGCACATCCTGACGCCGGCGTCGACGGTGCGGAGGATCGTCAACATGTCAGCCGTGGCGATTGTCGATGCCGCCTCGCGCGGTTGACGCGGGTGATGCCGAGGAGGCTAGGCTTCGCCTGCCCCGGCGCGCGGGCCACGATCGGAAACCACGATCGTTTCGGCGATTCGATCGTGGACGGTCTGGCGATTCGGGTGCGTGAAGTACTGGAGGAATCCGAATCCCGCCTCGAGCGAAGAGGCCGCGTAGCCCAGCGCGCGCTCGATCGAGTGCCAGAGCGACAGTTCGCGATGGACCAGTGACACCACGCGAATGCCGAGCAGCCGCTTGCCGATCGTCGCACCCTTGCCGAAGTAAGTGAACAGTCCGAAGTAAAGGACGGCAA
>DAINBQ010000248.1:0-4849 GCA_036732825.1 Burkholderiaceae bacterium
GTTTCGGAGCATCGATGGGCTCTTGCCGGACCGCCTCATCCGCACTCGATGCGGCCAGATCGCGGCTCGTTCGCTTCTGCGTGAATTCGAGGATCGCGACGCGCTCGAGCAGTTCATCAAGGCCGGCCTGCAGTTGCCGGTTTTCGCGTAACGCGCGGTCTCTCGAATAGAACAGGTAACCAAGCAGGAACCCGATTGGCACCGTGACGATCAGGTGCAGGCCGCCGTCAGCGAGGCCCGCCAGACTCCCGGCGACGATGCCGGTCCATATCGGCATGCGCGATGCCGAAGGGCTCTGTTGAGCCATTTCTGCTCCCATCCCCTTGACGAGGACGCGCCGAGGATGCCATCGCGTCTGGAGCGCGGGCAAGCCGGCAATCCATGGCGCTGCGCCCGCCGCTACGGGCGGCGGCGCAATCCGGTACTGAAGTCCAAGAGAAAGGAAAGCGACGGACGGCCGGGATCAGTTCGGTCGCAGCCGCTTGTGCATGCACACCGCTGTCTTCGGACAGAGCGAAGCGAACTGGGAAGTCCGCTGCAGCGCCAGCGGCACCGTCGCGCGGTCAACCCGCAGGTAGTCGAGCAGCGCAAAGAAGCCCGGCACGGTCGTCGTGAGCAGGTAGAGATCGTCCATGCCACGCCGAGCGGCGAGCCGCTCGACGGCTCCCACGAGCGCCGCTCCGCGGCCCTGCCGGTGCAACGACGGCAGCACGACCAGCGAGCGCAACAGCCCCGCGCCATCGGCGCTCTGCAAACCGACCGCGCCGACCACCTGACCGAGTTCCCGCATCACGAGGAAATCGACGGGTGCGCCTCCTGCGTGCAGATCGTCGACCGGTAGGTCCGCCTTCTGCAGCAGTTCGAGGACCCGCGTTCGATCGCGTGCGCGCTGGGGTTCGATCAGGAAGGGCTCGACCTGCATACCGGGATTGTCGCAGCGGCCGCGTCGACGCGCCAATCCGGTGCCGCTAAACGACGATCTGGGTGCCGATCTCTATCACACGGTTGGGCGGCATGTGGAAGAAGTCCGATGCCGGCTGTGCATTGCGCAGCATCCAGCCGAACATCCGCTGCCTCCACGTTGCCATGCTGCCGTCACGCGCGATCATCACGGTTTGGCGCGAAAGGAAGAATGACGTTTCCTGCAGGCTCAGTTCGAATTCGTGGTGTTTCGACAGTGCGCTCGCGATGTAGGCGACATCGTAGGGGTCCTGGAATCCGAGCCGTACCTTGATTGCGAAGCAGCCATCGCCCAGTTCATCGATCTCGGCCATGTCAGCGGGATCGACGTGGGGCACATTGCGGCTGATTGCGGTGAGGAAGATCACTCGCTCGTGCAGCACGCGGTTGTGCTTGAGGTTGTGCAGAAGCGAACTCGGCACCAGACCGGGCTCCTGCGCCATGAACACTGCGGTTCCCTCGACGCGCTGCGGCGGATAAATCGACAGGCTCTTCAGGAACGGCTCCAGTTCAATGCCGTTCTTCGCCTGCTGCCGGCTGAGCAAAAGACGCCCGCGCTTCCAGGTGGCGAACACGAGGTAAAGGAATGCCGCGAATGCGAGCGGAAACCAGCCGCCATTGGGGATCTTCATGCTGTTCGCGGCAAGAAACACGAGGTCGAGCGCAAGCAGCGGCAGGAACACCAGCAGGACCTGCCATGGCGCCCAGTCCCAGCGCAGGCGCGCGACGACCATCACTCCGAGCGTCGTCACGACCATCGTCGTCGCGACCGCGATTCCGTAGGCCGCAGCCAGATCGGAGGAACTGCCGAAGCCTATGACCAGGAAAACCACCGCAACCAGCAGCAGCAGATTCACGAGTGGAACATAGATCTGGCCCGCTTCCGTCGACGACGTGTATTCGATCGGCATGCGCGGCAGGTAACCGAGCTTTACTGCCTGGCTCGTGATCGAGAAGGCACCCGAGATCACTGCCTGCGACGCGATGACGGTGGCTGCCGTCGCGAGAAACACCAGCGGCAGTCGCAGCCAGGACGGCGCCATCAGGAAGAACGGGCTCTCTGCAGCAGCGGGGTTCGCGATCACCAGTGCGCCCTGTCCGAAGTAGTTCAGCAGCAGGCAGGGCATCACGAGCCAGTACCAGGCAAGACGGATCGGGCGCGCGCCAAAGTGACCCATGTCCGCATACAGCGCCTCGCCGCCGGTCACCGCGAGGAAGACTGCGCCCAACACGACGAATGTCAGGCCCGGATTCGCAGCGGCGAAGCGGAGCGCATGGAGCGGATCGATCGCCTCGAGCACCTGCGGGGCCTGCACGATCTGCATGAGTCCGAGCGTTCCGATCACGGCAAACCACACCACCATGATCGGCCCGAAGGCGCGGCCGACGCTTGCAGTACCGCGCTTCTGGGCCGCGAACAGGACGATCAGCACCAGAAGCGTCAGCGGAATGATCCACTCGCCGAACCGGGGCGAAACGACCTGCAGGCCTTCGATCGCCGACAGCACCGAGATCGCCGGCGTGATCACGCTGTCGCCGTAGAACATTGCAGCGCCGATCAGTCCTGCGATGATCGCGAAGTCGTGCAGACGTCCGGCGACCGGCACCTGACGCAGCAGCAGAGCAAGCAGTGCCAGGATGCCGCCCTCGCCTTCGTTATGAGCGCGCAGCACGAACAGCACGTACTTGATCGACACGACGAGCGTGATCGACCAGAAGATCATCGATAGCACGCCGTAGATCGCGTCGACACCGACTCCCGCGCCGTGCGAGCCGCCCAGGCTTTCCTTGAACGCGTAGAGCGGACTGGTGCCGATGTCGCCGTAGACAATACCCAGCGCGGCGAGGAGCACTGCGGGCGTGATTTTCTTATCGACAGGAGTCATCGGGCAGTTCAGCGTCCCGCTGAAGCGAAGCGCCGGACGATGCGCCCGGCAGCTTACGCCAGCCTTTCTGCCGGCGAACGCACGGTTCACGCTGAATGCAAGAGTTGCACGATGGAGCGGGTGAAGGGAATCGAACCCTCGTATGCAGCTTGGGAAGCTGCCGTTCTGCCATTGAACTACACCCGCGTTCAGCGCGTAGTTTAGCGAAGGCTTCAGACGTTTCGCGGATTGTGCCCGGCGCAGGTTGCAGCCGCGGACGGATGCGCAGTGGCTCGCATCGAGCAGGCACTGCTGCCGAGCCTCGTGAGCTTTCTTTGACGAAGCGCAAAGAGGCGAACGAGCTTCTACAACGGACGGATTAGCGGTCTGCAGATCGCGCGTCGGACCCGTTTACATACGCGCGTTGCTCCTTCAACGAACGCGATTATTCCTCAGGTAATTCAGTGGCTTGCACTTCTGGCACGGATGCTGCATTCCAACTGGGCAAGTAGTTCACTTGGGAGGTTCTGTGAAGAAGCTGCAAACGATCGTAATGGCCGCTGCGTTGGGGTTCGCTGCATCGGCATTCGGTGCGGAGATTGCCGGTTCGGTGCCCGGCACCGGAACGCTGGAGAACAGGAACACGAGCGGCTCGGGTTTCTCGTCGGTCAATGTCACCGCGCCCACCTACAACGGCCGGGCCGGCGAGTTCCATGGTTACTTCTATCCCGATGCGTACAGCGCCGACAGTTTCTTCAGATTCTTCTGCATCGAGATCGCGCAATACGCGACCAGCACGGCCACGTACACGGCGTCGATCTGGAACAACTCCGATCTGCAGAAGCTGTTCGACATCGCTTTCCCGAACAAGTCGTCCGGTGATTTCTACAACGGCGGCAACACCAACTTCGGCGTGTTCGGGAGCTCCACCGCGTCGGCGGCGTTCCAGCTTGCGGTGTGGGAAATCGTGTTCGACGCCGGCAACCGTAACCTGAGCGCGGGCAGCTTCCAGGCCACTGCCGGATCGCCAATGGCGACGACGACGATGGCCCAGGGATGGCTCAACAGCCTGAACACGAGCACCGGCTGGGCCAACTGGACGCTGTATCGCTTCTCGAACGACAAATACCAGGACTACGTGTCGGCTACTTACAAGGTGCCCGAGCCCGGCAGTCTTGCGCTCGGCGCGCTCGCGCTCGCCGCGCTTGCCGGCCTGAAGCGCCGTCGCAAGTAGTCTCTCTTCACTCCATCACAGCCCGCTTCGGCGGGCTTTTTCTTTTGCGGCCGTCTGGCCCTGTGAGAGTCGCCCGTCGGCACTGCGTAGAATTGATGCATGGTCTCCTGCTCGATTGCGGTCAGCGTCAATGGCGAAGCGCGCCAGATGTCGCCCGATACCACGGTAGCGGAGCTGGTCGCTCAGCTCGCCCCCGCCGGCCGACGCATCGCGGTCGAGCTCAATGGGGCCATCGTTCCGAAGAGCCTGCACGGAACGACCGTGCTCGCCGACGGCGACCGTCTCGAGATCGTGATAGCCGTCGGAGGGGGATGAATGTCACAGCAGCACATTTTCCAGGGCCAGCTGAGCTGGACCGGAGCCGCGGTCGAGCCCGAACCCGGCAAGCTGAAGCTCACCCGCTCCTTCGTGCTGCGTTTCAACGGCAAGGCTCCGATCGAGGGTTCCTCGCCGTCGGTGTTCAACGGCGACGACAGCAAGCACAACCCCGAGACGCTGATGGTGTCCTCGGTGATGTCCTGCCATCACCTGACCTACCTCGCCGTCTGCGAAAAGGCCGGCATCCGGATCCTGGAGTACAGGGACAGTGCGACCGGCACCCTCGCGATCAAGGACGGCAAGATGCGGATGGTCGAAGTCGTGCTGTGGCCGCAGGTGCGGGTGGCAGATGCAGGCCAGGTCGACAAGGCGCGCGAATTGCACGCCAAGGCGCACGCCCACTGCTTCATGTCCAATTCGGTCAACTTCGAAATCAAGGTCGAACCGACCGTGACCGCCTGAAATGAACGAC
>DAINBQ010000249.1:0-2167 GCA_036732825.1 Burkholderiaceae bacterium
CGGCGTTCCGCGATTTCCGGCTGCTGCGCTACGACACGCGCGGCCACGGTGCCTCAGAGGCGCCGGCCGGGGACTACCCGCTGGAGGCTCTGGCCGATGATCTGAGGGGCCTGCTCGATACGCTGGGTATAGCAACCTGCCATTTCGTCGGACTGTCGATGGGGGGAATGATCGGCCAGCAGTTCGCGCTGCGGTATCCCGGACGCTTTGCGACGTTGACGCTGGCCGACACGACGAGCCGCTACCCGGCCGAAGCCGCAGCGGTCTGGGAGCAGCGCCTGACGCTGGTGCGCTCGCAGGGCATGGGCGGCATCGTGCCGTCCACGCTGGAACGCTGGTTCACGGCAGGCTTCCGCGAAGCGCAGCCTAAGGTCGTTGCGCGAATCGCGGAGATGATCCGCTCGACGCCCGTCGCCGGCTATGCGGGCTGTGCCTTCGCGATCTCGCACATCAACCTGACGGCGCGGCTGACAACGATCGACTGTCCGACGCTGGTGGTCGTCGGCGACGAGGATTTCGGGACGCCGCCATCGATGGCCGAAGAGATCGTGCAGGCGATTGCGGGCGCAAGACTGGAGGTCCTGCCGGCCGCCCATTTGTCGAGCATCGAGCAGGCGGACCGCTTCAACGCAGTGCTTCGGCAGTTCCTGGCGGCTAATAGTTAGCGGTCACTGTCATCGAGATCCTTTCCTTGCAAAGCAAGTATTTTCACGCTTGATTCAAGCTTGCGGGTACCGATATTGCAGATAAGCCGTGGAAGGTTGCGTCAGGCGCCGAAGCGGCAGCGAAAGGAATGCAATGTCAGTCACCATGATCTACAACAGCCCGCATTTCTGCGTATTCGAGTTCGAAGGCTCGTCGGCCGATCCCGGCAAGATCGGCGGCTACGAGATCATGGACAAGAATCTGCGGCGCGAGATCTTTCTCGGCGGCCAGGACGCGGAGGCATTTCGCCGGAGCGTGCAGGAATTGATCGAGCAGGGCCCGACCTCGGACGAGGTCGACGAGTTCCTCCAGGGCTTTTCCGGCTTGATGAACCAGCCCGTCGTCCTGCACTGACAGTCAGGTCGTCAAAGGAGCGGCGTGCATCGGCACGCCGTTTTTTGTGTCAGCTTGCCTGTCTGGCGTGAGTCTCGCGCGTGAAGATCAGCAGCACCGTCGACAGCGCAGTCCACGCGGCGAGGAACAGTAGCGCCGATTGATAGGCAGCCAGGTCGTAGACCCGCACCCCGCCGGCCAGTTCGCCACGCCAGTTCAGGTCGAGGATCACGCCGATCAGCGGCATCTGGACCAAGGTGCCTGTCATCACGCCGAGATTGGCGGCGCCGGTCACGGTGCCCTGCAGGCGAGCCGGCACCGACTCCTTCGCGTAGGCGAATGACAACGCGGTGCCGCCGCCGGCGCCGAAGGCACCGGCCAGCAGCAGCGGCACGAGCAGCGGCAGCGGTGCGGCGGGCGCCACTGCAAGGACGCCGAAGCCCAGTGAGAGAGCGGCGGCGCCGGCAAGGTAGGGCGACTTGCGTCGGCGGATGCGGTCCGACACGGTTCCGACCACCGTTCCGCCCAATGCGAACAGCGCCAGCATCAGCGAGGTGATCAGTGACGCGCGCTGCACACTCAAATTGTGATGCTGAGTCAAAAACGGCACGCCCCAGAGGCCGGCGAAGGTCAGGAACGAGCCGCAGATGCCCGAGTTGACCCAGAACAGCAGCCCCGTGTTGCGATAGCGCCAGATCTCGAGCAGGCCCTGCAGAATCGGAGCCGAACGCCCGCCACCGCGCCGCGCGGCTTCAGGCGCAAAGCTCTCGTGGCCGGTGTCGCTCGGGTCGTCGCGCATCCAGCGGCGAATCACGATGGCCAGCAACACCGCTCCGACGCCGGCCCCGGCAATGATCGGACGCCATCCAAGGTCGTCCGCGATCGCGCGCAGCGGTGGCCCGGACAGAACGGCGCCCACCGTTCCGACGGCGAGCGAGAGCCCCGACATCAGACCGAACCGATGTGCGGGAAACCAGTGCGTAATGAGTTTCAACATCGATACCCATGCCACCGCGTGCGCGCCGCCGATCAGGCCGCGTCCGATCGCTGCGATCGTCGCGTTCGGCGCCAGCGCGAACAGCAAGGCCCCGGCGCCGCCGACCAGCGCGCCGAAAAAGAAGAGCCGGCT
>DAINBQ010000249.1:2267-4818 GCA_036732825.1 Burkholderiaceae bacterium
CTGTCGGAAGACCCGTCGATCAACGTTGCATTGCTTGAAGCGGGCGGCAGCAATGACAGTGTTCTGAACCGGGTGCCGACCGGAGCTGCGCTGCACATCGTCCGCCGCAATGCGTACAACTGGGCTTTCTCGACGGTGCCTCAAGCGGGACTGAACGGCCGCCGCGGATACCAGCCGCGCGGGCGCGGACTGGGGGGCTCCTCGACAGTCAACGCAATGGTCTATCTGCGGGGGCAGCCTGCCGACTACGACGAGTGGGCGGCTGGCGGCGCGCCGGGCTGGGCCTGGCGCGATGTGCTGCCGTACTTCATCAAGTCGGAGAACAACGAGCGGGGTGCCAATGAATGGCATGGCAGCGGCGGGCCACTGAACGTCGCCGACCTGCGTTCACCGCACCCGTTTGCCGAACTCTTCATACAGGCCGCGCAGCAGGCCGGGCTGCCGCGCAACCAGGATTTCTCGGGCCCCACGCAGGAGGGCGCGGGCTGGTATCAGGTCACGCAGAAGAACGGCGAGCGCTGGAGCGTTGCCCGTGCCTACCTCGATCCGGTTCGCGATCGGCCCAACCTGCAGGTGATCACCGGCGCGTTCGCGACCCAGATCACATTCGAAGGAAAACGCGCGACCGGAGTCCGCTACGAGCAAGGCGGCGTGGCGCGCGAACTGCGGGCTCGGCGCGAAGTGCTGCTCGCCGCCGGTGCGTTGCAGTCACCGCAGCTGCTGATAGTGTCGGGCGTCGGGCCGGCAGAACACCTGCGCTCGCTCGGGGTGCCGGTCGTCGCCGATCTGCCGGTCGGGGACAACCTGCAGGACCATCCGGACATCATCTTGAATCACCGCGTCGACAACACCGACCTGCTCGGCCTGTCGTTCACCGGCGGTATCAAGCTGCTGCGCGCGATCGGGCGCTGGCGTCGCGAACGGCGCGGCGTGCTGACTTCGAATTTCGCGGAGGCCGGGGCGTTCGTGCGGACGACGCCGGAGCAGTCGCGGCCGGACCTGCAGTTGCACTTTGTCATCGGCATGGTGGACAACCACAACCGGACTTATCACTGGGGCCACGGTATGAGCTGCCACTCGTGCCCGCTGCGGCCAAGGAGCCGCGGCACGCTGCGGCTGGCGTCGCGCGATGCGCGCGACGCGCCGCTGATCGATCCGCAGTTTCTGTCGGCCGAAGAAGACCTTGAAACGCTGGTGCGCGGTTTCAAGCTCGTGCGCCGGATCTTTGCGCAGCCGGCCTTTGCACCGTTCGACGGCGGCAATCCGGCGCGCGAGTTGTACTACGGGGACGTGCGCACCGACGACGAGATCCGCGCTGCGATCCGCGCGCACGCGGACACGATCTACCACCCGGTCGGGACCTGCCGCATGGGCAGCGATGAGCGTGCGGTCGTCGATCCGCAGCTCCGGGTGCGCGGCATCGAGGGCCTGCGCGTCATCGACGCGTCGATCATGCCGACGCTGGTCTCGGGCAATACGAACGCGCCGGTCGTGATGATCGCCGAGCGCGCCTCGGACCTGATCCGGAAACGCGCACTCCAACAAAACGCCCGACCGGAGCCGGGCGTCGGTTGCCTCGCGGAGGCTCAGAATCGGTAGCCGATCCCGACCGAGAACAGCCACGGGTCGATATCGAGTGTCAGGATCCTCCCGACCGAGTCATTGATGTCGGTGCTGATCCAGACGTACTTGAGATCGACGTTCAGGAACCACTGCGGCGCCAGCTTGTAGTCGAAGCCGCCCTGGATCGCCGGCCCGAAGCTGGAGCTGTCGATCGTCACCCCCGCAGGCAACTGTTCGTCCGAGAACTTCGTGTAGTTGAGGCCCGCGCCGACATAGGGGCGGAACTCCGCGGTCGGCATGAAGTGATACTGGACGAGCAGCGTCGGCGGAATCTGCTTGATCGAGCCGACCTTCGTGCCCCCCAGCGTGATGTCGTGCTTCTGCGGATAGGTCAGTACGAGCTCGGCCGCGATGTTGGGCGTGAAAAAGTAGGTGAAGTCGACTTCAGGAAACAGCTTGTCGTCGGCCTCGACCTTGCCGAGCGATATCTCGGGGTCGTTGCCGTTCGTGGGACTCATCCACAGTGCGCGCAGACGGATCAGCCAGGGCCCCTCGGCCTGGGCAGACGCCGCGAGCGGAATGGCGGCGGCCAGCAGGGTGGCCACAAGCGCAATCAGCCGTTTGATCATCGTTTTCTCCGTTGATTGAGAGCAGGTCGGCCCCGCAGATCGCGGATCCGATGCTCAAACATATCCATAAACACCTCGTGGGCTTTGACCGGCGGCAATCAGCGCCACACCGGTCTTCGCACTGTTGCGATAACGGCACTGCAGGTAGGCCCGAAGGTGACCCGGACCGCCGAACCGGTCGCGGGAGGCGTTCCCCTACAATCCGGTGCCCCAGCCCGAGGCCCGCGATGAACACGCGTCACCCTGACGGGAGCGGCCCCAGCGCCGCTCCGCTCGAACCCGTTCTGCGCAAGCTGCTCGCGCGCCGCATCCTGATCCTGGACGGCGCGATGGGCACGATGATCCAGCGCTACAGGCTG
>DAINBQ010000250.1:0-3120 GCA_036732825.1 Burkholderiaceae bacterium
AACCAGTACATCCCGTTTGCGCTCGACGAGGTCAGCCTGGACTTTCAGGTGCTGGGTCCGATCCCGAACGCGCCGGACGACGTCGAGGTGCTGATCGCCGCATCGCGCAAGGAGAAGGTTGAGGATCGAGTCGCGGTGGCTCAGGCGGCGGGACTGAAGCCGATCGTCGTTGACGTCGAGTCCTATGCGGCGCGCTCCGCGATCGAGCGGCTGATCGAGCAACTGCCGAACAGCGGCGAAGGCCTGGTGATCGCCGTGTTCTACATCGGGGCGAATACGACCAGTGTCACCGTCATCCACGACGGCGAAGCGATCTATGAACGCGAGCAGCCGTTCGGCGGTCAGCAGCTGACGGGCGACATCTCGCGTACCTACGGCATCCCGACCGAGGAGGCCGAACAGAAGAAGCGCAGCGGTGATCTACCGGCCGATTACGAAACAGCGGTCCTGAGACCCTTCATCGATACAGCGGCCACCGAAATCACGCGCGCATTGCAGTTCTTCTTTACGTCGACCCCGTACAGCCGGGTGGACCAGATCATGTTGGCGGGCGGATCCGCGGTGATCAGCGGCCTGCCGGACGCGTTAATGGAGCGTTCGCAGGTCCCGACTTCGGTCATCTCGCCGTTCAAGGGTATGGAAGTGTCGCCGAACATCCGCGACAAGCAGTTGCGGCTCGACGCGCCAGCGCTGCTGACGCCGTGCGGCCTGGCGATGCGGAGGTTCGACAAATGACGACTCCGCGCGTCAATCTGCTGCCGCATCGCGAGGCCAAGCGCGAGCTGCAGAAGAAGCTGTTCTGGGTAATGACCGGCCTGTCGGCCGTGGCGGGGCTGCTGCTGATCGCCGTGGTGTGGACCGTTCTTCAGGGCTACATCTCGAACCAGGAAGCGCGCAATGAGTTCGTGCGCAACGAGAATCGCAAGCTCGACACGCAGATCAAGGAGATTGCGACGTTGAGGCAGGAAATTGACAGCCTGCGCGCGCGCCAGCGTGCGGTCGAGGACCTGCAGGCGGACCGCAACCAACCCGTGTATCTGCTTGACGAGGTCACGAAGCAGGTGCCCGAGGGTATCTACCTGAGGGCGATCAAGCAGGAGGATCGCCGTGTGAACATCAACGGATGGGCCGCGTCGAACGAACGCGTGTCCGAGTTCCTGCGCAACCTGCAGAACAACTCGCAGGTACTGGAAAAGCCGGAACTGATCGAGATCAAGGTCGCCGGACAGGGGCCGCCGGGAATGAGCCGGCGACTGTTCGAGTTCTCTCTGAATTTCACGATGAGGGCGACCCCGGAACGAACGCAGCTGCAGCAGCAGCAGCAGCAGGCACAACCGGGTGTACGTGCGGTAGGCGCCCCGGTGGCCGGGGTCACAGCGACGTCGGCGGCAGTGCCGGGACCGGCCGCGGCGACGGCTCAAAAGAAGTAAGCAGGGCTAAGAGGAACCGATGGCAACCGGTCGTGATTTCCTGTCGCAATTCCAGGGCCTGGGCCTGGATAACGTCGGCTCCTGGCCGAAAGCACCGCGCTTCGCGCTGTGGTTCTTCGTCATCGCGGCCTGCGCAGTGGCCGGCTGGTTCGCGTTGTGGAGCGGCCAGAAAGTCCAGCTCGAGCAGTTGCAGGCTGAAGAGCTGAAGCTCAAGGACGAATACAAGGGCAAGCTGCAGCAGGCGATCAACCTCGACGAGCTGCGCAAGCAGCGCGAGCAGGTCAGCCAATACGTGCTGACGCTGGAAAAGCAGTTGCCGAGCAAGTCGGAGATGGATGCGCTGCTGTCGGACATCAACCAGGCGGGCGTTGGACGCGGCCTTGACTTCGAGCTTTTCCGGCCGGGCCAGATCAATGTGCGCGAGTATTACGCCGAGCTGCCGATCGCCGTGAAAGTGACGGGCAAGTACCACGACCTCGGTGCCTTCGCCAGCGACATCGCGAACCTGCCTCGGATCGTCACGCTGAACAACCTGAGCGTCCAGGCCGGCAAGGGCGGCAGCCTGACGCTTGACGCGATCGCGAAGACCTATCGCTATCTGGACCAGGAAGAGATCGCTGCCCAACGCAAGGCGAAGCAGCCCGCGAAAGGAGCCGCCAAGTGAATGCAGCGACTCCGATGCGCGCCGTCATTGGCGCGGCACTTGCGGCCATCCTGGCCGGATGTGCCGGCGGCGACGAGGCCGAACTTCGAACGTGGATGGACGACACGCGCAAGACGATGCGCCCGACGACCCAACCCGTGCCCGAGCCAAAACAGTTCACACCGTTCGTCTACGAAGGCAAGGCGCTGATCGATCCGTTCGATCCGCAGAAGATGGTGCTGGCGGTTGCGCGGCAGGCACAGGCGCGCGCGAGCACCAGTGCGATCAAGCCGGATCTGGATCGCCGGCGCGAGATGCTCGAGGGTTATCCGCTCGACCAGCTCAAGATGGTCGGGACGCTGAGGCAATCGGGCAACCAGGTCGCGCTGATCGATGCCGCCGGGCAGACCTTCATGGTGCGAGTCGGCAATTACATGGGGCAGAACTTCGGGCTGGTGACGAAGATCTCCGAAACGGAAGTTGATTTGAAGGAAATCGTCCAGGACGCCGCCGGCGAGTGGGTCGAACGGCCCTCGAAGCTGGAGCTGCAGGAGGCCGCCGCGCGGCAGCAAGGGAGCAAGCGATGAGCATTTCGACCAAGGAGCTGGCCATGAGGCTGTTTCGGTTTGCCGCAGCCGCTGGCCTGGTGGCGACGTCCGCGGCGGTTTTCGCGCAGGCATCCACCGATCCTGGAAACGCGATCGAACGAATCGACGCTACGCAGACGACGACGGGCGTCGTGGTGACCATCGAACTGCGCAATCCCGCCCAGGGCGTTCCCGCGAGCTTCTCCGTCGCGAATCCTGCCCGCGTCGCGCTCGACCTGCCGCAGACCGTGAACGGGCTCGGCAAGAACATGGTCGAACTGAACCAGGGCGACGTCCGGTCGGTCAATGTCGTGCAGGCCGGCGGTCGGTCGCGTGTCGTGCTGAACCTCAAGCGCCCGCTGACGCACACCGTCACGCTGGAAGGCAAGCGCGTGCTGGTGGCGCTCGGCGGCGCGGTGGATACGAGCACTTTCCGCGCACCGCCAGACGCGGCCGCGGC
>DAINBQ010000250.1:3220-4801 GCA_036732825.1 Burkholderiaceae bacterium
CAGCAGGGCAACACGGTGGTCGTCGACTTCCTGAACACCACGCTGCCCGATTCGCTGAAGCGGCGGCTCGATGTCTCCGACTTCGCAACTCCGGTCGCACAGTTGACAGCGAGCCAGCAGGGCAATAACGCGCGGCTGGTCGTCGAGCCGCGCGGCCTGTGGGAACACAACGCCTATCAGAGTGATACGCGCTTCGTGCTCGAGGTCCGGCCAGTGAAGGAGGACCCGACCCGGATGTTCCAGGGCTCGCGGCAGGGCTACCAGGGCGAGCGACTCTCGCTCAACTTCCAGAATGTCGACGTGCGGTCGCTGCTGCAGGTCATTGCGGATTTCACCAACCTCAACATCATTACCAGCGACAACGTCGGCGGAACGATCACGCTGAGGCTCAAGGACGTGCCGTGGGACCAGGCGCTCGACATCATCCTGCAGTCCAAGGGCCTGGACATGCGCAAGAACGGCAACGTGGTGCTGGTCGCGCCACGGGATGAAATCGCCGCCAAGGAAAAGCTCGAACTCGAGGCGCGCAACCAGATCGCCGATCTCGAGCCGCTTCGATCTGAAGCCTTCGTTGTCAACTACCAGAAGGCCGAAGAAGTCCGCAGGCTGCTGACCGACGAGAAGCAGCGGCTGATCTCCAAGCGCGGCAGCGTCGGGGTCGACCCGCGCACGAACCAGCTGTTCGTGCAGGACACGGCCGCGCGGCTCGAGGATGTGCGCCGCCTGCTGCAGCGGATCGACATTCCCGTGCCGCAGGTGCTGATCGAGGCCCGCATCGTCGAAGCCGAGGACGAGTTCAGCCGCAACCTCGGCGTTCGCTTCGGCTACGGCCGCGTGACGAACGAGGCCGCGGTCGGTGGTAACAACGTCCTGCCGACGCTGCCAGGCGGCACCGGCGGAGGCACCACCGGAGGCGTGCGGGTCATCAACTCGAACTATGTGAACCTTCCTGCCGCGGGCCTAGGCGGGCTTCCCGCGGGCCAGTTCGCTCTGACGCTGTTCAACAGCAGCCTGACGCGGCTGGTCAACCTCGAGCTGTCGGCTCTCGAAGCCGATGGTCGCGGCAAGATCATCTCGAGTCCGCGCGTGGTGACGGCCGACAAGGTCAAGGCCATCATCGAGCAGGGCACGGAAATCCCATACCAGGAGGCGACCTCCAGCGGCGCCACTTCAGTGTCTTTCCGCAAGGCCGTGCTGAAGCTCGAAGTCACGCCGCAGATCACTCCCGAGGGCGCGATCTTCCTGGATGTCAAGGTCAACAAGGACAGCCGCGGCCAGGAGACGATATCGGGCCCCGCGATCGACACGAAGAACGTTCAAACCCAGGTGCTGGTCGAAAACGGCGGCACGGTCGTGCTCGGCGGAATTTACGAGCAGCAGGACCGTACGACCGTGACCAAGGTTCCGTTCTTCGGTGATCTGCCGGTAGTCGGCTGGCTGTTCAAGAACGAATCGAAGATCAACGACCGTACAGAACTCATCATCTTCATCACGCCGCGCGTGATTTCCGAGCGAATGAACGCGGCGATGCGCTGAACGATCTCTGATCCAGGTACGCCCGGGGGCCGCGCGAGCGGCCCT
>DAINBQ010000251.1:0-4777 GCA_036732825.1 Burkholderiaceae bacterium
TCGAGGTCGGCAGCGCCGCGCAGGTAGCCGATGCCGCGCACCATGTATTCGGTCTCCGAGATCTCGACGATGCGGCCGCCGACGTCGCGGTTGCTCATGCGGATCGTCTCGATCACCTTCGACAGCGGCACGTTGTAAGCCTGCAGCTTGCGCGGATCGACCGTCACGACGTACTGCTGCACGAAGCCGCCGATCGAGGCCACCTCGGACACGCCCTGTGCCTTCCACAGCTGGTAGCGGATGAACCAGTCCTGCAGCGTGCGCAACTCGGCGAGCGAGCGGTTGGCGCCCAATACCACGTACTGGTAGACCCAGCCGACGCCGGTCGCGTCGGGACCGAGCGCGGGCGCGACCCCGGCCGGCAACCGCGATGCGGCCGAACTCAGGTACTCGAGCACGCGCGAACGCGCCCAGTAGATGTCGGTGCCGTCCTCGAAGATGATGTAGACGAAGGACGCGCCGAAGAACGAAAACCCGCGCACGACCTTGGAGCGCGGCACACCGATCATCGCGGTCGTCAGCGGGTAGGTGACCTGGTCTTCGACCACCTGCGGCGCCTGACCCGGGAACTCCGTGAACACGATGACCTGCACATCGGACAGGTCCGGGATCGCATCGACCGGCGTCTTGGCCACCGCGTAAATGCCGGCGGCCACCGCGAACGCGGTCGCCAGCAGCACCAGGAAGACGTTGCGCAGCGACCAGTCGATCAGGCGGGCGAGCATGGTTTTGCCTTCAGTTCTTGTGCGTTTCCGCCTTCGGCGCCGCCGACGGAGCCGGCGTGATGGGTTTCGGGCCCGCGATCGGCTCGATCTTCGTGATCAGGAATTCGCCCGGTTTGCCCGCCTTCATCTCGAACTTGACGCGGTCCCCAGGTTTGACGTTTTTCGGCAAAACGCCAGGCGCAAGTGCGAACTCCATCTCCATCCGCGGCCATTTCAGCGAAGGGATCGGATCGTGATCGAGTGTCACCTTGTTGTCCGCGACATCGATCACCACCACCGCGCCCTCGCCGTTGGCGGTGGTCGACGCGCCACCGGCTGCGTCGGGTGAAGCGTTCTTGTCTGCGCTGAATCCGGATAAAGCGGCCCTGAGATTGCTTTCGGAATCGATCAGGAAATTCGCCCGCGTCACGACCGATTCGCCGTCGTTGACTCCGGAGAGCACCTCGACGAAGCCTTCGCCGCGACTTCCCAGCTTCACGTCGCGCGGCTCGAAACGGCCTTCGCCGAGTGCCACCAGCACAACCTGCCGCGTGCCGCTGTCGATCACAGCCGAGTCGGGCACCGTCAGCACTTCACGCTTCGGCCCGGTCGCGATCTGCACGGTGCCGTACATGCCCGGCTTCAGCTGCCCCTGCGGGTTCGCAAGCTCGATCCGCACGCGCACCGTGCGCGTTTCCGCATTGAGCGTCGGATAAATGAAGGTCACCTCACCGGGAAACGACTTGTCCGGGTACGCGCTGACTACCAGCGTGGCGCGCGCGCCGATGCGCAGCAGCGCGAGGTCCTGCTCAAACACATCACCGATCAGCCACACCCGCGAAAGATCGGCAATCTTGAACAGCGCCTCGCCCGGCATGAACCGCATGCCCGCCACCGGCGGGTCCTTGATGATGACTCCCGATGCCGGCGCGGTCAGGGTCAGCGTGCGACGCGGCTCGCCGCCTTCGCGCAGCCGCGCGATCTGCTGCTCGCTGATGTCCCAGTTGCGCAGCCGCTCCAGCGCAGCGTTGGCAAGTTGCGACATTCCCGCCTGCGCATCGGCTCCGGCGCTGCCCAGCGTCCTGGTTGCGTTGTAGGCGATCAGGTACTCGCGCTGCGCCGACACCAGTTCCGGGCTGTAAACCTCGGCCAGCGGCTGGCCGCGCGCGACGGCCTGCCCCGTGGTGTTCACATGCAGCTTCTCGATCCAGCCCTCGAATTTCGGGGCGACCGTATGCTGTCCGCGCTCGTTGATATCGATCGTCCCGACTGCGCGGACCGCGCGCGCGAGCACCCGCTTGCTCGCCGTTTCCGTGCGCACGCCAAGCGTCTGTATGCGATCCGCAGAAACTTTCACAGTGCCGGCGGCGTCCGGTTCCTCACCTTCATAAACCGGGATGTAGTCCATGCCCATCGGGTCCTTCTTCGGCACGGGCGAGGTGTCGGGCAGGCCCATCGGATTGCGGTAGTAGAGCAATTTGCGCTGTCCCGGCTGCGCCTCGCCTGAGGCCCCGGCCACTGGTGCGGACGACGAGCTGTCCGCCGGAGGCTCGTGTCCGGAGCGACCCACAAAATAACCGGCTGCGAGCGCCGCCACGACAACGGCCGCCACTGCCGCGAGTGTCTTGCCGTTCATAGGTCCTCCCCGACGATGCGTTCAATTTCCGCCAACCGCATCTGTTGCTCCAGTTGCACCTTCAGCAGGTCGAGCCGCGCCTTGCGGATCTGCCGCTGCGCGTCGAGCAGCGTGCCGAAATCGACGCGCCCGCTCTGATAGGCCGACAGCGCAGACTCGAACGTCAACTCCGCCTGCGGCAGCAGCGTGTCGCGCAGGATCGCAGCCTGCTCTCGCAACGCATCGAGCGCCGCCCAGTTCTGTCCAAGTTCGCCTTGCAGTTCCAGCGCGGCCGCTTCGCGGCGTGCCTGCGCCGCGTTTCTCATGGCGTCGGCTTCGCTCTCGTTGGCGCGCAGCACGTCACGCTGCCATGGGATGTTCACTTCGAGCATCACCTCGTAATCGGTCAGTCGCGTTCCCTTCTGGATCGTCGAGAGGCCGAACGTCAGGTCGGGCCAGCGGTTGGCGCGCACCAGCGCAGCGTTGCGCTCGGCGCTGTCGATCTGCGCGGACTGAACGCGCAACTGCGGATTGGACAGGCCGACGCGCTGCGTCAGCCCGGCGAAATCGACCGCTGCGGCCGGCAGCGAGCGCGCTGCGAGCGGCTCGGCCAACGGGGCATCGGCCGGACGAGCCAGGACCGTGTTCAGGCGCGCGATGGCTTGGCGTCGCTCCGAGCCGAGCATCACCAGCTCGCTCTTCATCATCGTCAACTCGGTCTGCGCCTTGATCACGTCCTGCTGCGGCACCAGTCCCGTGCCGTAACGTGACTGCGCGATCTGATCAAGGTCGGTGACGAGTGCGCGCAGGCTCTCCGTCACCCGCTGCGCTTCGGACGCATACCAGTACTGCGCGAATGCCGTTTTCGCTTTCATCCAGAGATCAGCCAGGACCGTCGTGCGGCGCGCATCAGCGGCCGCGACATCGGCATCGGCCACGCCGCGCCGCAGGCCGCGCTTGTCGCCGAGCGGAAACATCTGGCGCAGTGCATATCGGGTGTTCCCGGCATTCGCCGGTGACAGCGTCGGGTCCTGGATCGGGATGTCGCGCAGCTCCATCTGCAACATCGGATCGGGCAGCGCGTCGGCCACCGACTGCCGCCGACGGGCGGCATCGGCCTCCAGGCTCATTGCACGCAGTTCAGGATGGCGCTCCTGCACATATTCGAGCACGCCTCGCAGGTCGCGGCCGAGCGCCGTGACCGGTGCCTGCGCCTGTCCACTGACGCTGGCAACCGCAAGAGCAGTGAAAGTCATCGCACGCGTCAGAACGCGCGCGGCGGAGAAACGAGTCGATATTGCGTCCAAGGCAACCTCCGTGAGACAGGCGCATGCGGTGGGAGCGCATGCGCGATGGCGGGCGCGCCGGCGGCGCGCCCGATCACGAAGGACCTATAGCTGCAGACGATGCAGCCGCGCGTAGATCGGCCGCTGCGGCGATTCGGGCTCGGCCCGAAACTCGGGCAACGCCGGCGCCGGAGCCGCGAAGCTGCCGAACGGCGTGACCGCCGCTGCCGCAAGCAACTGGGCAGTCGGCAGATCCGAGGTGCGCGCCTGCGCCGACGGTTCGTCGGCCGGGCAGTGCTGCGAGGCCGGCACTGGCAGAGTGTCGTCGAATCCATGCTGCGGACAAGGTGCTTCAGTGGCCGCCGGGACCGCGGGTGGAGCCTTCGACACGCACAGGCATGCCGCAGCCAGCACGTGGCCCGACAAGAGCAGTGCCGCGGCCATGCCCGCAACCGCGCGGACGGCGCGGCGGGCTGAGCGTGTGCAAAGGATCATCGCGGCATCTTCTGGAGGGGCCGGTTTGCCTGGTTGACGGCTGCCAACGGATACTACCGGGCCGGTTCGATCCGGGTCACCACGAGGTCTTCGCCGGATTTTTCAAGCGCAAAGCGCACCTTGTCGCCGGGCTTCAGCTTGTCCAGCTCGCCCGCATTCTTGACCGGAAATGCCATCGTCATTGCCGGCATGTCGAAGCCGGTCAACGGGCCGTGTGCGAGCGTGACCCGCTTCGTGTCCTTGCTGACGCGCTTGACTTCGCCGTCGTAAAGCGTGCCGGGGACGGCCTTCGCGGCCGGCGCCGAGTGATTGTGCGTGACTTGCGCAAAGGCGGGCGATGCCGCCGCCAGGGCGACCAGAACGACGGCCAGAAGTTGCTTCATTTCGATCTCCCGATGAATGCCGCGTGATTCTGCCAAAGCCGCGCGGTCGAAATCTCGATTAGGTCATGCCGGCCGCACGCCGTTTCAGATGAATGGCCTCCGGCCACCGGCTCTTGATGTAGGCCAGAGCCGCGACGATCTCGTCATCGCTCAGGCGATCGCCGAACGCCGGCATGTCGGACTGATACCCGGGCGGGGCGTGCTTGCCGACACCGAATTTGGTCACCTCGAACAGGATCTCGTCGTCGTGGTGCCAGGTGTGGCCCGTCTCGTCGTGCGGCGGAGCTGGCAGGC
>DAINBQ010000252.1:0-2102 GCA_036732825.1 Burkholderiaceae bacterium
CCGATGAAAGGCGGTTTACCGAGGGGATTCGACGGGCGCGCACGAAGTGTTGCTGGACGCCCCGCAATCAGCGGGTCGCCAAGAGGTTTGCCTGCCAGTCGCAACGAACTGCTCGATGACCTCCGCGTGGCGTGTATGACGTCGCACTCAGAGGTGGATCGATAGTCCTCCGTTCTGCTCGGTTCCGAGAACACACACCACCTACAGTCCTCGTCTACCCTCACTGCCGTTGACATGCATTATCGGAAATGAACTCGAAGGTGCGCTTCCCTCTAGCGGCGGACGGCAGGCTTTCGCTCTGCCGCAGCTGCATTCGTTAATCGGTAAGCGTCGTCCGCTTTCAACCCTATGGTTCAGTCAGCTTTCAGGAAGTCACGAAGTCTGCTTAGGGTCGAGGCCGTGTGAAAACGCGTCGACGCGACGTGTGACGTTGAAGTCGACCTCTCAGATCGCTCTGTATTCAACGATCGACCCTTCGGGAATACCAAACCGACCCCCGAAAACGCGCAGATTTTGCGTTTTCACACGGCCTCGGTCGCGACCTGCCGAAAGGCGACTCCCCCGAAGCAGCCATTATGTGTCGCGGCAGCTTTCGGGCTCTGAAATCACGTCAGCTACCGGGCGAACGCGATGGCAGGTGTGGGTCGACTTCCGCCCGTTTACATCAGGACGATGTCGTACTGCTCCTGGTGATAGAGCGTCTCGACCTGCATCGAGACCGGCTTGCCGATGAAGTCCGACAGCATTGCCAGCGACTGCGATTCCTCCTCGAGGAAGAGATCGATCACCAGCTGTGACGCGAGGATGCGGAATTCGCGCGTTTCGCCGAACAGGCGTGCCTCGCGCAGGATCTCGCGCAGGATCTCGTAGCACACGGTGCGCGCGGTCTTGACCTCGCCGCGGCCCTGGCACATCGGGCACGGCTCGCACAGCACGTGCGCCAGCGATTCGCGCGTGCGTTTGCGCGTCATCTCGACCAACCCGAGCTGCGTGAAGCCGCTCACCGTCATGCGCGTGCGGTCGCGCGCCAGGGCCTTCTTGAACTCCGCCAGCACCGCATCGCGGTGCTCTATGTTCATCATGTCTATGAAGTCGACGATGATGATGCCACCGAGGTTGCGCAGCCGCAGCTGGCGCGCGATCGCCTGCGACGCCTCGAGATTGGTCTTGTAGATCGTGTCGTCGAAACTGCGCGTGCCGACGAAGCCACCGGTGTTCACGTCGATCGTCGTCATCGCCTCGGTCTGGTCGATGATCAGGTAGCCGCCGGACTTGAGCTCGACCCGCCGCCCCAGCGCCTTCTCGATCTCGGCGTCGATCGAATACAGGTCGAACAGCGGCCGCTCGCCGGTGTAGTGGGCGAGCTTGCCCTCGACGCGTGGCACGTAGTTGCGCGCGAAGAGCTCGAGCTTCTGGAAGTTCTCGCGCGAGTCGATCTGGATCGCGGTCGTCTCTTCGGTCGCAACGTCGCGCAGGATCCTCTGCGCGAGTGACAGCTCCTGGTACAGCAGCGACGGCGAGCCGCTGCCTGCGCGCCGTTCGCAGATCCGGCCCCAGAGAACGCGCAGGTATTCGAGGTCGCTTGCGAGGTCCTGTTCTGTCGCATCCTCCGCGCTGGTGCGGATGATGTAGCCGCCCTTTTCGTCGGGCGGGAGCAGCCGCTGCAGCGTGTCGCGCAGGTGCACGCGCTCGGCCTCGTCCTCGATGCGTTGCGAGATGCCGATGTGAGGGTCCTGCGGCAGGTAGACGAGCATGCGTCCGGCGAGGCTCACCTGCGTCGACAGTCGCGCGCCCTTGGTTCCGATCGGGTCCTTCGCCACCTGAACCAGCAGTGTGTCGCCTTCGTGGATCAGGCGCTCGATCGGCGGCGGCTTTTCCTGCGTGAACTGACGGTATTCCCAGATGTCGGCCACGTGCAGGAATGCGGCGCGCTCGAGCCCGATGTCGACGAAGGCCGACTGCATGCCGGGAAGCACGCGCGCGACCTTGCCGTGATAGATGTTGCCGACCAGCCCGCGCGTGGCGCTGCGCTCGACGTGCAGCTCCTGCACGACACCCGCCAGCAGCACAGCGACCCGCGTCTCCTGCGGGGTGATGTTTAT
>DAINBQ010000252.1:2202-4768 GCA_036732825.1 Burkholderiaceae bacterium
AGCCCCATCACGCCGGAGTAGCTGCCTTCGATGCGCTCGATGAAGACCGAGGCGAGTCCCTGGATGCCGTAGCCGCCGGCCTTGTCGTAGGGCTCGGCAGTCGCGCAGTAGCGCTGGATCTCGGCATCGTCGAGCGCGCGGAACGCGACCTGCGAGACCGAGGTCGCCGCCAGCACCGGGCCTTCGATCGCCAGCGCAACGGCAGTGCGCACCTCGTGCGTCCGCCCGGACAGCCGGCGCATGAATTCGGCGGCCTGCGCACGGTCGGCCGGCTTCGGAAGGACTTCGCCGTCGAGGATGACAACGGTGTCAGCGGCGAGCACCGGCCGGTAGAGCATCGAGCGCATGCCGAGCACCTCGAGGCCGCGCGTCGCTTTCTCCCGCGCGGTGCGATCGACGTATTGGGCGGCCGATTCGCCTTCGTGCTGGGCCTCGTCGACGTCCGGCCCGCGCGGTGTCGCCAGCCGCAGCAGCAGCGGGTCGAACCTGACGCCGATCTGCTTCAGCAGTTCGCGGCGGCGCGGACTGCGCGATGCGAGGTAGATCGTTGCCGGCATCGTCAGGCGCGGTGGTAGGGGTGATTCGCGAGCAGCGACCAGCTTCGGTAGAGCTGCTCGACCAGCAGCACGCGGGCGAGGGCATGCGGCAACGTCATGCTCGAGAGCCGCAGCAGCATGCGGGCGCCGGCCTTCAGCGAGCCATCTAGGCCGTCGGGGCCGCCGATGACGAACGCGACCGGCTCGGCAGCATCGCGCCAGCGCTGCAGCGATTCGGCGAGCTGGCGCGTGGTCCAGTCGCGGCCGTGTTCGTCGAGCGCGACCAGCACACCGCCCGCCGGCAGCGCAGCCCGGATGCGAGCAGCCTCGGCGGCCAGCAATCGCTCGGTCGGTTCGTTGCCCTTCGCGGTGCGCGGTTCTGCCTTCACTTCCTTCAGCTCCACCTTGAAATCCGCCGGCAGCCGCGCGAGATAGTCCGCGACTGCAGCATCGGCCCAGGCCGGCTGCCGCTGGCCCACGGCCACGATCGTGATCCTCATCGCGCGCGTTACGCCTGACGGGCTAGCCTGCAGCTCGGACTCGGGCGCCTAATGGGCACGAGCGGTGCGCCCCTTAGGGGCCTTCTTACTGGCTATCGTCGGTGGCGCGGAGGACTTGAGCCTGACCGGCTTGCCGCCCCAGATCTCTTCCAGGTTGTAGTAGGCGCGGAATGTCGGCTGCATGATGTGCACGACCGCGTCCCCGCAGTCGACGAGGACCCACTCTCCGGCCTCCGTCCCTTCGATGCTGACGATGTGGCCGCCGGCGTCTTTTACTTTTTCCGCGACCGATGAGGCGAGTGCCCGGGTCTGGCGATTCGACGTGCCGCTGGCGATGATCACCCGCTCGAACATGTGCGACAGCTGGGTCGTGTTGAAGACGTCGATGTCCTGAGCCTTGACGTCCTCGAGGGCGTCGACGATCACGCGCTGCAGTTTTCTTATGTCCATGCGGTTAGCGATAGAGGCGGTGCGCCCGAATATAGTCGAGCACCGCAGTCGGAACGATCGCGGCAAGACGGTGGTCTGATTTCAAGTCGCGCGGCAGCCCGAGCAGGCGCCTGGCTTCGGTGGCCGAGGCGTCGACCGGCGTCATCGGGAATTCGACGATGCTGCCAGCCGACTGCTTCGACAGCCTCTCCACCCCGCCGCGCCGTTCGTCGACCAGCGCAGTGAGTTCTGCATTCAGCGCCGGCTGCCTTCCGGCCCGGCGCGCGATCGCGATGTGCGCGAGACGCGGAATCACCTTCCAGTCGCGCCAGGTGTGCAGGCGCTCGAACTGGTCGGAGCCCATGATGAGCACCAGCGGGATGGACGCGCCAAGTGTCGAGCGCAACGCGTGCAGCGTGTCGATTGTGTAGGTCGGACCGCCGCGCTCGATTTCGTGCATGTCGAGCACGAATTTCGGCTCGCCGGCAATCGCCAGCTGAACCATGCGGGCGCGATGTGAAGCATCCGTCATCGGCCCCTTCTGCCAGGGCTGAGGAGCCGGAATGAACCGGACTTCGGCAAGGCCGAGCTCGCGCAATGCGTCGCGCGCCAGTTGCAGGTGTCCGAGATGGACCGGGTCGAAGCTGCCGCCGAGCAGTCCGATCGGAGTCAATCGCATCCCCTTCAGACCCAGTCACGCGGTCGCAGGAAATCGGAATACAGGCGTGCCTCCGGAGTGCCGGGTTGAGGTGTCCAGTCGTATCTCCACTTCACGATCGGCGGCAACGACATCAGGATCGACTCGGTTCGCCCCCCCGACTGCAGGCCGAACAGCGTCCCGCGGTCGAAAACCAGGTTGAACTCCACATAACGCCCGCGCCGGTAGGCCTGGAAGTCGCGTTCGCGCTCGCCGTAGGGTTCGTGGCGGCGGCGCTCGACGATCGGAACATAGGCGTCGAGAAAGGCATCGCCGACCGAGCGCAGCATGGCGAAGCTCTGGTCGAAGCCGAGTTCGTTGAAGTCGTCGAGGAAGATGCCGCCGACGCCGCGCGGCTCGTTGCGGTGCTTCAGGAAGAAGTACTCGTCGCACCACTTCTTGAA
>DAINBQ010000253.1:0-4761 GCA_036732825.1 Burkholderiaceae bacterium
TAGGGCGTGCACGAGCGGAAGTGCGGAGTGCCCATCAGTGTCAGACCGGCGTTCGTCGCGTGCAGGCCGTCGACGTCCTTCTCGAATGCGATTGACTCGAGGATTCGCTGCGCGTCGAGGTGCTTCGGCAGCGGCAACTGCACGAGGATGCCGTGCACTTCCGGATCGGCATTCAGGGCAGCGATGCGGGCGAGCAGCGCCGCTTCGCTGGTGTCGGCCGGCAGGCGATCGAACCACGATCGAATGCCGACTTCCTCGCAGGCCTTGACCTTGTTGCGCACATAGACGGCAGAAGCGGGATCGTCGCCGACGAGGACGACGGCCAGACCCGGTCTGTGACCGGCAGCGGTCAGCCGTTCGATGCGGGGGAGGAGTTCACTGCGCAGGGCGGCGGCCAGCGCCTTGCCGTCGATGATGCGGGCCGTCATGTCGGAGGCCTGGTCGGAAGAATCGGCAATTCTAGCGGCCGGGTCAGGCTGGAAGACGCGTCAGCGCAGTCCGCCTCCAGCGAGCACCGTGCGCATCAGGTCGGCCACCGTGTTCGCGTTCATCTTGTCCATGATGTTCGCCCGGTGCGCCTCCACCGTCTTGATCGAGATGCCGAGATCATCGGCGATCTGCTTGTTGAGCCGGCCGGCGACGATGCGTTCGAGCACCTGTTGCTCGCGCGGGGTCAGCCGGCCGAGCAGCGCCTCGCCCAGGCGTTGCCGCTCCGCTTCGGAGGCGCGCGCGCGCGCCTCGGCGAGCATGCGTTCGACCAGGGCCTTCAGCGCGGCCTGGTCGAAGGGCTTCTCGATGAAGTCGACGGCCCCTTTCTTCATCGTGGTGACGGCCATCGGCACGTCGCCGTGGCCGGTGATGAAGATGATCGGCAGCGTGGCCTTGCGCGCGAGCAGTGCTTCCTGCAGTTCCAGACCGCTCATTCCCGGCATGCGCACGTCGAGGATCGCGACGGCGATCGAGTCTGGGTCGTAGTCGGCGAGGAATTTCTCCGCGCTGTCGTAGCCGATCACCCGGTATCGGCTGGCCTCGAGCAGCCAGTGCAGCGAGTCTCGCACCGCGTCGTCGTCGTCGACGACATACACGACGCCCAGCGTTTCGGCAGTGTCCGTCAATTCAGCTACCTTCGAGTTTGCGTTGAGCCGGGTCGAGGTTACCCGAGATGGCCAAGGGCAGCGTGAACCGGAATATCGCTCCACCTGCAGGGTTTTCCTCTACTGCGAGCCGACCTTGATGAAACTCGACGATCGACCGGCAGATGTTGAGGCCCATTCCCATGCCTTCCGACTTCGTGCTGAAGAACGGCTGGAACAGGGCTTCCCGCTGCGACTCCGGAACCCCGCCGCCGTGGTCGACGACCGCGAATTCCGCCATGTCGTCGACGCGGCGCACCACCAGCTCGATGCGCCGGATTGCGGCATCCTCCATCGCGTCGATCGCGTTCTTCAGCAGGTTCAGCAGCAGCTGTTCGACCAGGATGGGATCGACATCGAGCGGCGGGAGGTCGGGCTGGACCGAGGTGGCGATTGCGATGTTGTGCTTGGCTGCTTCGATGTCGGCGAAACCGATCGTGTCCTCGACGATGCGCGCAACCGGCGTGGGCCGGCGCCGCGGCTCCGAGCGTTTGACGAACTCGCGGATGCGCCGAATGATGTTGCCGGCGCGCTGCGCCTGGCCCGCGGTCTTTTCCAGCGCCGGAAGAAGCTCGGCGAGAGACAGTTCTCCGGTCCGCGCGCGGGAGACCGTCCCGAGGCTGTAGTTGCTGATCGCAGTCAGCGGCTGGTTCAGTTCATGCGCGAGCGAAGAAGCCATCTCTCCCATCGTCATCAGGCGCGATGTCAGCTGCACCTTGTCCTGCTGCTGGCGCACGATGTCTTCGGTCGCCTTGCGCTCGGTGATGTCGGTGGCGATCAGGAGCCTGACGTCCCGTCCGTCGACCCAGCGCACATCGCGCGTGCGCACATCGAACCAGCGATGCACGGCGGGATCGAAGACCTCTCCGGCGACCGCGCCGGGTGGCAGCAGCGACTGCAGGCGAATGTGCCCGTCTGGCGTGGCGCCGCAGAGATCGCGATAACGGCGATTGCCAAACAGCAGTTCATCGTCGCGGTCGCGGGCGACGACCGACACGGCAGCCTCGAGCGACTCGAGCACGGTCGTGAATCGTTCGTGCGCGGCTGCCAGCTGCTGGCTGATCTGCTTCGGTTCGGTGATGTCGGCCATCGCCGACATCCAGCCCAGCTGTTCGCCGTCGTCGGTGAGCAGCGGCGAGACATAGACGCGCGCATCGAACTGTGTTCCGTCGCGACGCAGGACCTTGAGCTCCAGCCCGCTGGCAGGCGCCTTGCCCGCGAGTACGTCGGCGAGCTTGATTCGATGCTCGACGATCTCGGCGGGTGGCCAGTAGGGATAAGGAGGTTCGCGGCCGACGAGTTCGTCCTCCGACCAGCCCGTCATCTGGCAGAACGCCGCGTTCACGTGTCGGATGACTCCCTGCCGGTCGATCACTTCCATGCCGGTCGCGAGCGAGTCCTCCATTGCGCGCCGGAACGCGGTTTCCGCCCGCAGAACGCGCTCGACCTCCGCCTGCCGGATGTCGCGCCGCGCGATCGCGACCAGCGTCACCATGACCGCAACGGTCAGGCCGGCGACCAGCCAGGCGAGCGCGCTGCCAACCAGTGGCGAGCGTTGCTTGAATGCCGATGCTTGCACGGCCACTCCGTCAGGCAGCAGCGGAATGCGCAGGTCGTACAGCAAAGCGTCCGCGGGTGTCTGGCTGCCGGTGGAAGTCGCGAGCACCTTTCCGGCGTCGTCGAGCAGCGCTATCCGGTAGCGACGCGCGAACTCGGGCTGCACGGTCTGGCGCAGCAGCTCTGGCAGAGAAACGCGCGCCAGCACGGCGCCGACATAGCGGTCATCATCGAATACCGGCACGACGAGATCGGTGAACGGGGCGCCGTAGTCCGTGCCGGCCGGCCCCGAGGTGTCCTCATACGGCGGCGAGAAAAATGCCGAGTGCGCGGTGCGAGCATTGTCGATAACGGTCCTGACGACCTCGGCTCCGATCTCGGAGGACGGCGGGCGCACCAGGTCGGCCAGCGGGCTGGGCGATATCACGGACCACCGGACGCGATGCTCGGTGTCGATGAATGCAACATGAAGCAGTTCGGGCTTGGTCATCGCCAACTCGCGCGCGGTCGCGGCGAATCGGCGCTCGCTGTAGTCGCTGCTCCCGAGGTCGAGTGCGATCCGCGTTGCGGCTTCGCTCATCGTCTGCAGGCGCAGCGACATCGACTGCACCAGCGTATCGACGTCGCGGTGCAGGGCGTCGCGCTGCAGGGCTCGATCCTCATTGACCAGCAGGTATGCAATTCCGGCGATCAACGCTCCGAGCAGCCCAATGGCAAGAAGGTGAACATAGCGGCTCGGATCGAACCAGCGCGATCGGGCACGCGCCATTCGGTCGAAGGCGAGCAGGACGGAGCCCGGAGCGGGCGGCGGGTTGGCGGCGGGCATGTCAGGCGCTGCTTGGTGCAGTTGCAGCGTGAGCTTCGCGGGGCGCGCGCATATTATCGACAGGCTGCGCACAACGACGTAGCGACGGGTTATCCGAAGTCAGATTTCATTATAAGAAATCACATCTCGCTATTTGAAAGTCGCGGGATTGGCTGATATCGTCCCCCAAGTGAGAGAAGGTAAACCCGCCGCGCCTGTCAATGAGCGCGGCACCGGGTCCCACAACCCGGCAAGAGTCAAGGAGATAGAAGATGTCCGCGATTCCTCAGCAGGCGGCGAACGACCCTGACACTCTCGAGACTCGCGAATGGCTCGACGCGCTCGAAGCCGTCATCGAGCGTGAAGGTCCGCAACGAGCGCACTTCCTGCTCGAGGCGCTGATCGAGAAGGCGCGCCGATCCGGCGCGCATATTCCGTATTCGGCGAACACGGCCTACATCAACACGATTCCGCCGCACCTCGAGGAACCGCTGCCAGGCGATGCCGCGATCGAGGAGCGCATCCGCTCGTTCATCCGCTGGAACGCGATGGCGATGGTCGTTCGCGCGAACCGCGGCGAGGGCGACCTCGGCGGACACATAGCCAGTTACGCATCCGTCAACACGCTGATGGAGGTCGGCTTCAATCACTTCTGGCGCGCGCCCACCGCCGACTTCGGCGGCGACCTCATCTACTTCCAGGGACACTCCGCGCCGGGAATCTACGCGCGCGCCTACCTCGAAGGGCGCTTCACCGAGGAACAGCTCGACAACTTCCGGCGTGATGTCGATGGCAAGGGTGTGACCTCGTATCCGCATCCGAAGCTGATGCCGGACTTCTGGCAGTTTCCGACGGTGTCGATGGGACTCGGCCCCATCGCAGCGATCTACCAGGCCCGCTTCCTCAAGTACCTGCACGCGCGTGGCATAGCGAACACGGAGGGCCGCAAGGTCTGGGTGTTCTGCGGCGACGGCGAAATGGACGAGCCGGAGTCGCTCGGCGCGATCGGAATGGCCGCCCGCGAGAAGCTCGACAACCTGATCTTCGTCATCAACTGCAACCTGCAACGGCTCGATGGCCCGGTGCGCGGCAACGGCAAGATCATCCAGGAGCTCGAAGGCGGATTCCGTGGTGCCGGCTGGAATGTGATCAAGGTGATCTGGGGTTCGTACTGGGACCCGCTGCTCGCGCGCGACCATGAGGGACGGCTCTTGCGCGTGATGGAAGACACGGTCGACGGCGAATACCAGAACTACAAGGCCAACG
>DAINBQ010000254.1:0-4688 GCA_036732825.1 Burkholderiaceae bacterium
CACTGCAGCGTCGGGCTCGTCATCGTCATGGTTCCGATCCGACCGGACCCGAATTCGGCTTCGAGGACCGCGCCGACCGCGCCTGCGACGATGCAGTGCGCGCACGGATACTCGGGATGCAGCGGCGTTTCGATCAGCGGTGTCCAGCCGATCTCCGGCGCGGTGGCATCGTTGCCGTCGCGATCGCCGTTTCGAATCGCCGTGATCGGGCGCCAGAAGTTGTAGGCGTACTTCGCGTCGAACACCGCGATGAACGCGTCGGCGGCCACCATCGAGGTCAGCGCGAACAGCCGCGCGTTGTCCAGCGCGGTGCGTCCTGGTCGTGCGGCCAGTTGCCGCAGGATCGGACTCCAGCTCTGCGGCCAGACGACGATCCACAAACGCGCCGCTTGCGACTGCGCATCCGTGCGCCGGCCTGCGCGGCCGCCGAGCGAGCGGACTTCCTCGTAGTCGGCGGCCCAGATCGCGCTCCTCAGCTCGGGTGGAGGCGGCGGACGAAACTGGTCGGCGCGCTCCATCAGCCACGGCTTCTGGCGTGAAACGTCGAGGCCAATCGGCAGGACGGTCGGAACGTAGGCGCCGGGTTCGGCAGCAGGCAGATACAAACCCGGCGCGGCCGCCTCGCCAGATCGCGCGGAAAGCAGCGCGGAGGCCACTTCCTTGCCGAGCTTCTCGCTGGCTCCAAGTTCCGCGCCCGCGGCCTGCGCAAGCGATCGCTGGTACGTCGCGTCGAACTCCGCTGTCCGCGCGGGAAAGAGCCGGAGCAGGACAGCGTGCGCAGCTGACGCGCCCGCGACTTCGGGCGAGACTTTTTCGACCGACTTCGGCCGCAAGAAGTAACTCGTGTAGCGCGGTTCGGCCGCGTTGATCGCCTCGAACATCGCGACGTGCATCAGCGCGAGCGCGCGCGTCGCGGCGACCAGCGACGCATTCGTCTGCGCGAACGTCGCCATCGCCGCCTCGTTCCAGTCGGTGACGACGTCCGCCCGTGCGGACGTCGCCGACAGCGATGACAGAACGAGGAAGGCGAGGCCCGCCACCATCCCCCGTGGTCCGCTGTTCCGATGGCGTGTTGTCGATCCGGAAGCCTTCATTGCTGCCCTCCGTGCCGGATGGCAGCGCCACTTCCCTCGACTGGAGAGCCGCCGGTCCATCCACTGGATCCGCCGCGCGGGGCGGCGATGACGGCGGCAATCTATGAAAAGCCGGGTTACATCAGCGTTACCCGGAAAGACTCGCAAGCGTGACACGCGCGACAGACTCGCCCGGATCGAGCTCGCGCCGGATCTCCGACATCAACGCACAGAGGTCGATGCGGACCGCGTTCGACTCCGCTTTGCGTGCCTGCGCCGCGTCGAGTCCGAAACTGCGTTCGAGCCGATCCGCGACCTGACGGTCCTGCGCGTTGAGCGCCGGGTGGTCGCGAGCAAACCGGCAGATCGTCGCGGCACGCATCGGATCGCCGCACTTCGCGAGCAGCTCAGCGAACGCGATCGCGCACTCGAGTTGGAGCGGCAGAGTCGACTCGGCGCACGCGAGCGCAAGGGCTTCACGCAGCGTCTGCCGGGCGCGCGGGAAATCCGCTTTGAGGGTCGCGATCCGCGTCATTCCGAGCAGGACAAAAATCTCGGTCAGGCGTTCGCCTGAATTGCGCACATCGGCCAGCGCTCGCGCGTAGTAGTGCGCGGCTCGGTCGAGGTCGCCGAGCTGCAGCCGCGTCATGCCGAGATTCGCGAGGCAGCTCGAGCGTACCGACAGCAAGCCGTTTTCTTCGCAGACCTGCAGCGCCTCCTCCAGGTAACGCGACGCCTGCGCAAACTCCTCGCGTCCGCGGTGCAGGTTGCCGATGTTGTGCAAGGCGACCGCCACGCCGCGCATCTCGCCGAGTTGCCGCTTCAGGGCAAGCGACTCCTCATAGAGCTCGAGCGCGCGCTCGTAGTTGCCCTGCGCCTTCTCGGTCGTCGCGAGCCCATTCGAATACGAAGCGATGTCGGCGTTCGACCGATCGGCCCGCGCCCGGCGCAGACTGTCCTCGAAGTACACCCGCGCATGGGTCATGTCGCCAAGCTGCGCGCGGCAGCCTCCGATTGCGTGCAGCGCCGCGCGGATCGTCGCGCGATCCCCGAGCGCGCGGGCCAGCCTCAGTGCCCGGCGTGCCCACTGTTCGGCCGCGTCGTATCGCCCCCGTCTGATCTGCAGCGCCGACATCTTCCGCGCGACGTCCGCAATTGCAGGTCGATGTTCAGGTACGGCCTCGTCCAGTGCCTCGAGCGCCGCCCGCAACATCGAGGCAGCTTCTTCCCAGCGACCCTCCCGATCGAAGAAGTCCCACAGCGGTGCGGCCATCTGCAGCACCCAGGATGCGTTTCCGCATGAGAGTGCGTACGCCCACCCGGCCGCGCAGTCGGCGAGTTCGATCCGTAGTTCTGCCGTCACTTCTTGCTGCCTGACCTGCGCGTTGTCAGCGAAGCCCGCGAGCTTGCGGGCGAAGTAATCGGCATGCTTTCGCCGCAGGTCATCAGGTGCATCGACGCGAGCCGCCGCGAACTGCCGGATCAGGAAGTGCAGCGAAAAGCGCCCGTCGCCATGCGCGCGCAGCATCGACTTGTCGACCAGCGCAGCCAGCAGTGGCAGTCGGGCCGAGGCGACCGCCATCGCAGCGGCGCGAGAGAAGCTCGCGTTGAAGACCGAGAGCGCGGCAAGCGCGTCGCGCTCGGCCGGGGCCAGCAGCTTCCAGGAGTGCTCGAGGCTCGCGCGCATACTGCGTTCGCGCGCTCCGCCTTCGAGCAGCTCGGAGGATCGCGAGATTTCCGCGAGTATCTCCCGCACCGGCAACATCCGCGTCCAGGCCGCCGCCAGCTCGAGCGCAAGCGGCAGACCGCCGACCAGGTGCACGAGGCGCCGCACGTCGGGCGCGTGCTCGCGCAGCGAGAAACCCGGCGCCGCGGCGAGCGCGCGCGACTCGAAGAGCCTGACCGAGTCGAACGCGCGCAACACCTCTACGTCGGACTCATCCTCGTCGGGCAGGGCCAGACCGTCGAGCGGCATCAGCCATTCGCCGGTCGTGCCGAGACGCGTCCGCGACGTGTTCAGGAACTTCACGCCCGTGCAATCCGCGGCGATCCGCTCGACGAGCCTGTCGAGTCCCGACAGATGCTCCGAGTTGTCCAGGACGAGCAGTGCGGCGCGCGTCCGCAGCCGACCGATCAGATCGGACACCGGATCGCGTCGCCCGTCGAGTTGAATGCCGACTGCCTCCGCGATCCGCGGCACGACCTGACTCGTGTCTCCCAGATCTTCGAGCGCGATCCAGTGGACGGAAAGATCGCCCTCCGGCACGCTGGAAACAGCGCGCGCCAGCCGGCTCTTGCCGCTGCCGCCGGGGCCCGTAATCGTGAGTACGCGGCACTCGGGCCGTGCGAGCAGGACCCTGACCTCCTTCAGCTCCGCCATCCGACCGACAAAGTTCTGCAGCGCTGCGGCAGATCGCACTGATGGCGCCGTGCCGGCATCGAACTTCCGGGCGAGTTCCCGCAGTCGCGCCGAAGGCTCGATTCCGAGTGCATTCGCGAGGCGCTCCTTGAACGATCGGTACGTCCTGAGCGCGTCTGGTGCGCGATCGAGCGCCTGGTACGCATTCAGCAGAGCCGCGATCGCATCCTCGTCCAGCGGGTCGGCTTCGAGCATCGCCGTGGCGAGCTTCTGCACGGCCTGCGGGTCTCCTGCGAGTTCGCCGAGTTGCACCAGCGCTGCCGAATGCCACTGCTCGGCGCGTCGCGCGCGCTCGTGCCGCAGGAACTCCTCGAATGCGTCGTTGCGTGGGTCGTCCAGACCGTCGAGCAGCGGCCCCCGATACAGCTTCAGCGCTTCCTCGAGACGACCTGCGGCAAGCGCGCCGTCGAACGCGTCGACGTCGGTCGGGACTCGCCATGCCAGCGTCGACCGGTTGCCGTCTACCCCGGTTGCCCAGTCGAGTTCCTGCGCGTCGAATGCGAGCTTGCGCAGGTTGCGCCGCGCGGTTGCGTTGTCGCGGTCGGGCCAGAACAGGCCCGCCAGCCAGTCGCGCGGGACAGGTCCTCGGCGCAGCGCCAGCACGGCCAGAAGCTGGAACCGGCGCTCCGCCGACAGGCACGCGGTCTTGCCCCGAAGTTCCACTTCGGGGGAGCCGAACAGGCGGACGTAGGGCTGCATCGGCGGCTCGCGTCGGGTTGATCAGGATGCGCCCGCCCCGCAGCACCAGCAAGTCCATGAATGCAGGGCGGATGCAATTGGCGCAAGATTGAGATGTACACGCCGGCCCACGGGATCGCCAGTGAATATTCCCAGCCAACCCACGCTGCGCCTGATCTGGGTGCTGCTCATGACCCTTGCCGTCGGGTCATGGGTCACACTAAGCGGCGCCCAGTCTTCGGCCACCAGTCCGGTCCTGGTGCTGAAGCTCGACGGGATCATCGGGCCGGCCAGTGCCGATTTCTTCAGCCGCAGCCTCTCACGCGCCCAGAGCCGCGGCGCACGCCTGGTCGTACTGCAGATGGATACGCCGGGCGGGCTCGACGAGTCGATGCGCCGCATGATCAAGGACATCCTCGCTTCGCCCGTTCCGATCGCAACCTTCGTCGCTCCGGAAGGCGCACGCGCCGCCAGCGCCGGGACCTACATCCTCTATGCGAGCCACATCGCGGCGATGG
>DAINBQ010000255.1:0-3134 GCA_036732825.1 Burkholderiaceae bacterium
GGTGAAGAAGTTCCTGTCCGGCGTGCCGCTGGTCGAAAGGGCGATGGTCGACTCCGGGATCATCCTGCTCAAGTACTGGCTGGAAGTGAGCCCCGAAGAACAGACACGCCGGCTCGAATCGCGCATCGATGACGGCCGCAAGATCTGGAAGCTGACGCCGATGGACCTGAAGTCGTACAGCCGCTGGTACGACTACTCGCGCGCGCGTGACGAGATGTTCGCCGCGACGGACACGGGTTTCGCGCCGTGGTGGGTCGCGTATTCGGACGACAAGAAGCGCGCGCGCCTGAACATCATCAACCACCTGCTCGCGCACGTGCCGTACAAGTCCGCACCGCGGGAGAAGGTCAAGCTGCCGAAACGGCAGAAGCCGGGCGACTACGTGGATCCGAAATACCCGTTCAAGCTGATCGAGGAGAAATACTGAGTTGCCGCCGCTGAGCAGGCGACGATGGACTCCGGTTTCACCGACTGCGATGCGTCGCTGCGCGACGGGCGGATCGTGCACCTGCGCACGATCCGCGCCGCGGACGAAGCGGAACTCCTGCAGACATTCGACCGGTTGAGCCCGGATGCGCGCTACATGCGCTTCATGCACGCGATGCGCGAGCCCAACCTGGAGCGGTTGCGCAAGACGCTCGCCTCGCTCCCGGAGCGCGGGGCTTCGATCGTGGCGACGGTTCCGGCCGCCGACGGGATCGACATCGTCGGCAGCGCGACCTACATGGTCGAGAGCGACCCCACGAAATGCGAGTTCGCGATCACCGTGCAGGCCGACTACGGCGGCACCGGACTCGGCCGCACGCTTATGACCGCGCTGATCGATCTCGCGAAGCGGCGCGGGCTGAAGACGATGGAGGGCTTCGTGCTGGCAGAGAACGCATCGATGCTGGGGCTCGCCCGGCGCCTCGGGTTCCAGATCTCGCGCGACCCCGACGATGCGTCGATACGCATTTGCACGTTGCAACTCTGCGCGGGCGAAGCGGCGCCGTGAACGCGCTGCCCCTGAACGGCGACCCGCCCCCGACCCTGAAATTCCCGCTTCGGATGCAGGAATTTCAGGGTACGCGTCAGGTCCGCGCGGCGCAGTAAGCTGCACTGCTGCGGATTCGATCGATGGCCTGCCGGCCGTCGATCTCACTGAACGGGGAAATCATCATGGCTGACAAGAAGGTTATTGCCGTCGTCGGCGCCACCGGGGCGCAGGGCGGCGGGCTGGTGCGCGCGATCCTGGCGGATCGCGCGGGCGGTTTCGCGGCGCGCGCGCTCACGCGCGATGTGAACTCGGAAAAGGCGAAGGCACTCGCCGCGCTGGGCGCCGAGGTCGTCGCCGCGGATATCGACAGCGAGGCAAGCGTGACGAAGGCGCTGCAAGGCGCGCACGGCGCTTACTTCGTGACCAATTTCTGGGAACACTTCACGCCGGAGAAGGAACTCAAGCAGGCCGGCAACATGGCGCGGGCGGCGAAAGCCGCGGGCATCAGGCACGCGATCTGGTCGACGCTGGAAGACACGCGCCTGTGGGTGCCGCTCAGCGACAACCGGATGCCGACGCTACTCGGCGAATACAAGGTGCCGCACTTCGATGCCAAGGGAGCGGCGAACCGGCTTTTCACCGAGGCGGGCGTGCCGACGACTTTCCTGCTGACCTCGTTCTACTGGGAAAACTTCATCTACTTCGGCATGGAGCCGAAGAAAGGCCCCGACGGCAAGCTCGCGCTCACGCTGCCGACCGGCGAGGCGAAGCTGCCCGGCATCGGCGCCGAAGACATCGGCAAATGCGCGTACGGCATCTTCAAGAAAGGCGCGGAGACGATCGGCCGCACGATCGGCATCGCAGGCGACCACCTGACGGGCGCGCAGATGGCGGCGGCGATGTCGGAGGCGCTCGGCCAGCCGGTGACCTACAACTCGGTGACGCCGGAGGCGTTTCGCGGCTTCGGATTCCCGGGCGCCGAGGATCTCGGCAACATGTTCCAGTTCAAGCGCGACTTCGAGAGCTACTATTGCGGCGCGCGCAGCCTCGACGTCTCGCGCTCACTGAACCCCGAACTGCAATCGTTCCGCCGGTGGCTCGAGCGCAACGCCAGCAAGATGCCGATCAAGTAGACAGGGGACGGTAGACGGAGCGGACTACTTCTTCTTGTAGTTGAACTTCTGGCCGCCGATGCTCGCTTCGTACATCAGGCCTCCCTTGGCCACCGTGAAAGTCGCCATCCCCTTGTAGTACTTGCCGGCGGTCTTGGCGTCGTGCTGGCTGGTGCTCGCGCCAGCCGCACTGCCGGTTGTCGTGGCGGACGCTGACGCGCCCGCGGTGATCGCGACGGCCTGCGCCTGCGCGCTGAACTCGAAATTTCCGCTCGTGAATTCCTTGAACGCCTGCTGGTTCTCGAAGAAGATGATCTGGCTGTAGGCCTCGCCGCCGAGCTGGAAGCCTACGGTCACCTGTGTCACCGACGTGTCGCCGACGTATTTGCCCTTCTCGTACACACGACCCTGGCCGTAGGCGCCGCCGAGTCCGATCCCACCCTTGCCGATCGTCGGGAAGACCGCATAGCCATAGCTCTTGCCGAAATAGGCCCCGCTCTGGCCTGCTTTCTTGAACACGGCGATCGTGTCGTCGTAGTCATCCGCGAGGGCGGACGAGAACGAAAACGCCAATACGAAGAACGCACAAAGTGACGCCAATCGATGCAACATGTACCAACTCCCTGTTTGCCTGAACGCGGCGAAAGTCTACAAGCGGGGGCACCCGCCCATGAAGACCACATCGGCGGCGTTGACAGCCGTCAAGCACTGGCCGGCGGCACGGCCGATGCTTAGCCTAACTACCGGAGGCCACGATGCCCGGACTGCCGCGCTACGACTACTTCGATCATGACGCCGATACCGGCGTCATCGGCCGCGGCGCGACGCTGCAGGAAGCGTTCGTGCACGCGGCCGAAGCGATGTTCGCGCTGATGTGCGACCCGGTCGAGGTCGAGCACAAGGAACGCATCGAGTTCGAGTTCGCCGAGGACGACCCTGAGCTCGCGCTCGTCACCTGGCTCAATCTGCTGCTGGCGCATGCGAACGAGCGCGGACTGGCGCTCGGGCGCTTCGAGCTGCGCAAGGAGATCGCGCGCTGGCACGGC
>DAINBQ010000255.1:3234-4659 GCA_036732825.1 Burkholderiaceae bacterium
TGCCGGGGCTCGTCGGACCCGCGCTTGCGATGCCGGATGCGCACTGGGGCTATGGCTTCCCGATCGGCGGGGTCGCGGCGTTCGATCCGGAACGCGGAGGCATCGTCAGCGCCGGTGGCGTCGGTTTCGACATCTCGTGTGGCATCCGCTGCCTGCGCACCAACCTGACCGCGGACGATGTCGCGACGCGCGCGGGCAAGCTCGCCGATGCGCTGCTGCGCGACATCCCGGCCGGCGTTGGCGTCGAGGGCGACATCCGGCTGAATCCGGACGAGCTCGACGCGGTGATGGCGGGCGGCGCGCGTTGGGCTGTCGCCGAGGGTTATGGCGAGCCGGAGGATCTCGCGATGATCGAGGAGCACGGCTGCGTCGACGGCGCGGTGCCGGGCAACGTGTCGCCGATCGCGAAGAAGCGGCAGCGCGGCGAGATGGGCACGCTGGGCTCCGGCAACCACTACCTCGAGCTGCAGCGCGTCGCGCAGATATACGACGCGGCAACAGCCGCCGCCTACGGGCTACGCGAGAACCAGGTCGTCGTCTCTATCCACTGCGGCTCGCGCGGGCTCGGCCACCAGATCGGCACGGAATTTCTTGTCAGCCTCGCGAAGGCCGCGGGGCGGCTCGGCATCACGCTGCCTGATCGCGAGCTCGCGTGCGCGCCGATCCGTTCGCCCGAGGGCCAGCAGTATCTCGGCGCGATGAACGCCGCGATCAACTGCGCGCTCGCGAACCGGCAGATCCTCGCGCACCTGGCGCGCGACACGATCGGACGGCAGTTCCCGCGCGCGAAGCTCGAGACGCTGTTCGATGTTTCGCACAACACCTGCAAGGCCGAGCGGCACCAGGTGGACGGGCGCGAGCGGCTGCTTTATGTGCACCGCAAGGGCGCGACGCGCGCGTTCGGGCCGGGACACCCGAGCCTGCCGGATCAATACCGCGACGTCGGGCAGCCGGTGATCATCGGCGGCAGCATGGGAACCGGCTCGTACATCCTGGCCGGCGTCGCGTCGAGCGAAGAGCGCGCCTGGAGCTCTGCCAGCCATGGCGCGGGCCGCGCGATGAGCCGCAACCAGGCGCTGAAGCGCTGGAAAGGGCGCGCGGTCGTCGATGAACTCGGCGCGCGCGGCATCCTGATCCGCTCACACTCGATGCGCGGCGTCGCCGAGGAAGCGCCGGGCGCCTACAAGGACATCGACGACGTGGCAGAGGCGACCGAGCGTGCCGGGCTCGCGCAGCGCGTCGCCGCGCTGCGGCCGCTGGTCTGCGTGAAGGGCTGAACGCCCGCCGCTCTTGCCGGGCAGACGCGATGCGCCCGTTGTTCGAACCCCGCCTGGTCAACGATTCGTTCGGCGACCCGGGCCTGTACGTCGACTTCCGCGACGAGCGGCGCGCGCTGCTGTTCGACTTCGGCGATGTCTCGCGGCT
>DAINBQ010000256.1:0-1133 GCA_036732825.1 Burkholderiaceae bacterium
ACTAGTCGCGTGGCGGCAGCGCGCGGGCCAGCGCCTCGAAGTCGAATTCCTGCAACAGCTTCAGCTTGTACTCATGCAAGTAAGGCTCGACGGTGCCGGTGCGGCCGGACGTCGTCTCCATCACCAGGGTGCGGATGCTCCCCTTCGACGGGGCCTCCCGGTAGATCGCAGCGTTGGGCCGGCCAAGCATGAATCCCGGTTCGCATTGCCGACCGTACGACCAGAAGGGCGTCTTTGCATCCGTCTTCGAGTTCAGATTCGGTCGGCAAGCCGGTAGCGCGCGGTCCGCCGGCGCCAGCGCGTCGAGTTCGGCGCGGACCTCGCGCAGCAAGCCTTCCACCTGCCGGATTCCCGAATCGTCCGTCCGGTATTGGGCGGGCAGCTTGTCGTATTGCGCGCGCATCTCGCGCGCCTGCTTCGCCCAGTGGCGTTCGCGCGCACGCAGGTATTGCTCGCGCGTCACCGGCACCATCAGGGGCGCGTGACTCTGATTCCAGACATAGAAGATCTTCTTCGGTCCCCGATGGACGAGGAAGCCGCTCGGACCCGGGTCCAGCGCCACCAACGTGCAGAAGGCTTCGTCACCAACCGTGTCTCCGCAGGTAAAAAGCGGCTTCAGTCGGTTGATCCACACATCGATCGCGGTGTTGGCTCCGAAGTCGCAAACGCCGCCCTTCCGCGTCGCCGGCAGGCCGATCAGCAAGGTCGCCATGGCGATGCCTTCGTCGCTGACGCCCTGCTCTATCCATGGATGCAGCGCGGTGCATACGGGTGCGGGAGGCTGCGCGATCATCCGCTGCGATGCCACTGCGTCGACCAGCTTCTGCACCTGCGCCTGAAAGGCCTTGGTTTCCGTTGCGGACAGTCCGCGCACGGCGTGTGCTGGAAGCTTGTCGATCCGCAGGCGCGCACCCGTCTGACTCTGCGCCAGAGCAATGGAGGCAGTGACGAAGAGCGATGCGGCCAGGATCGCAATGGTGCTCACGAAGCAGCGCGAAACCGCGCCTTGCTGCTGCTTCATGCGCCAAACGCCACGATCAGTTTCCTGATGTCGGCGTGTTGTCGGTTCCAGCTTGCGTCGGCTGCTGACCCGGCTCGGACATGCGACGAACCGCGCGCGTCACGGATGAGAA
>DAINBQ010000256.1:1233-4630 GCA_036732825.1 Burkholderiaceae bacterium
CTTCGGATCCCGTGCACTCCAGTGCTGCTTCGATGAAGTCAATGCAGTCACCCGATCCTCGGACGGCGGGTGTCTCATCTCAAACGGGGCACGATCCTGCTTTGCTTCCTTTCCCTGGCCTGCGTCCGGGGACGCCGCGGCAGCGCTCGCCATCACCCACGTCATGAAAGCATTGCTCGCCTTCTCTTCCGAATAGCCCGCGGCCTTGACGAAGCGGGGAATGCAGCTGTCCGCTTCCAGTTCCTGATCTGCATAGAACTTGGTGAACAACTGATCGAGGTACGTCACTCCACCAAACCAGGCACCAATCCGTTCCTTGCTCACTCCGCCAGTTCCCACGACCTGCACGACTTCCGACACGGTGACCGTGTCGGCAATGTAGCCCTGGATCTGCCGCGTGTAATGCCTCTTCGTCACATGCGCGATTTCGTGCGCAAGGAGCGCCGCAATCAGATCCGACTCCTTCTGCACCACCCCGGTATTCACGACGACAGTCCCTCCGGGAATCGTCACGAGGTTTTCGGAGGTGTCCGGGGAGAATCGCAGCCGGAACCTGTAAGGCTGGTCCGCCGGCAGGGCCGCCACCAGACGATCGAAGATACCTGTCACGCGCGCATAGTCAGCGGCCCGCCGGCCGGTCGTGACATCGCTGTTCGTCAGCAAAGGAACCTTCGCGGTCATCGACTCGCCGACCATTTCTTCGATCTCGATCGGCAGCCAGGTCGTGGTTCGCGACAGCGACTTGAATTTCTTTCGCAACTCAGCCTCGTTGGGCTGAACGCGCTGGAGGTTCAGCTTGGAGAGGTCCAGCGAGACTGCCGAGATCGCGCCCGACGCGAGGTCGACGGCAAGAATCGAGGCCATCGTCAGCGGGCCTGTTGGCTCGAACACGGTGTCGCAGAACCTGTCGGTCACGACCGACGCGACGTTCGATCTTCCGGCAACAGAGCCCTGCGGCGGCGCGCTCGAAGAAATGTTAGATGGCAACTTCGGTAGCGCCGGCAGGCGCGGCAGCCCGGGAATCTGCGCGCTGACGGCGGTTGCGGCAATCAGGGGAAGGAACGCTGAAAGGAGGCGCAGACCGATGGCCATCATTTGATAGCTCCTCACGAACGGCGCAGAGAGTCTATGACGCGCCAGTATTCATACCAGAATTGATTGCTGCGGAAGAACGCCGCCTGCTCCAGTTGGCCCGCAGCGCCGTTTTGCTGCAGCGACCCGAACTGATCCACCAGACCCTGCGCTTCTGCCGCGGAAACCACCGAAAACCTGCATGCAAAGGCGGAGTTGCCGGCGCGCCCGCGCAGTACCCACTTCTTGCCCCGTAGCGCTTCAGCCTCCAGCGTCGCGCCGTCCGTGCCGACGCTCGGGAAGGTCGCAGCGGGGGCCCCTCCCCGGCCTTCTTCAACCAGCGTGATTCCGATGAGTTCGCTGGCACTGATCGCACCGGGATCGATCCGAAGGCGCCCCGCAGGCAGCAGCAACTCGTCCTGCGGAAGGCCGAAAGGACAGTTGTCCTGATCGGCACGGCGGCCGCCGGCCCGCGTGAAGCCGCGCGTAATGTCGGCGCCGATGGCCGCCACCCTGTCGAGCGCACCCTTGTTCAGGTCGGCCTGCACCTGGCGGCAGAATTCACCGACATTCTCCGGTCGGACCTCGACGCAGCGCAGCGCCACGCCGGTGCGGGGCGGAAAGCAGGCGGTGCGGCTTGCTGCGCCGGTGAACTGATCCTTGAGCGTCGGGCATTCGATGGCGCGCAATCCCGCGCCCTTCTCGAACAACTGAACGGGCTGGGCGAGCGCCTGTCCCGTCACCAGGGCCAACGCCATGCAAGCAACCCCGAAATGACTCATGACGGCACCTCGATGCCAAGTGGTGATCAAGTTGCGAATTGATACGCTGAAATCGGGGCCGGGTACAGGGGCGTGCGCAGCCGAAGGGTAAGGCGTCAGGCGTGCGGGACGAGTTTAGCGACCAGGAAGACTGCCCCTACCAGGAGGACGCTGGCGCGAATAACAACACCCGTCCAGACCACGGCGCGCACGGAGATTTGGCGACGAACTGGCGTATCCGTCGCGGTGCTGGCGTCCTGGCCTTCCTTGCCCGCGCGGCCAATCCGCGTGAATTCAAGAGTCAAGAGTTTCCCAAAGGCAACCAGGGCGACAAGAAAAAAGTCGTACCAGTAATCGAAAAGGCGCATCAGTACAATCGAGATGACACCGAACCCGAGCACGAGGACGATGAACAGGAGGGCGAGCATCGCGAGTCCGACCAGCCAGCGCGTCCAGACTTCAGCCTCCCTCGTCGGATCCGCGTCTGGTCCCACCTCCCACAACCAGCGAATCACGCTCCCAAGCTGTTTGCCGCCCACGCTGCCGCGCCCGACCGGTTCCATAGTGTCGAACACCCGATGGGTCCAGCGTTTGCCGAACTTGATGACCAGGAGCACCACGGTGAATTGGAGCAGCGGCTCCAGGTAGTCCGGCAGGCGATCGATCGGTTTGACCGCCGAATATGCAACGGCAGCATGCATCGCAACGCCGGGGAGTTGCTCTCCCGTCGCGGTGCTGAATTCGTCGGCCATCAACACATAAGAGCCCCCGATGAAGACCAGAAGGGGTTGCCACATCGAGAGGAACTCCGTGACCGGAGTCGAAGAACCAAGCTCCAGGAACGAGTGCGCGCCGTAGCCCGCAAAGTTGATCTTCTGGGTCGGGCTTCGGGAAGGCTGACTGCCTGGCGTGGACCTGCATGGAGCCACGGGATCAGCTGACTCGACCCGCGACGACCGGGTCTGTTGCTTCAAACCGGGCCAGACCGATCTGAGGCTCTCGCCCGCAAGAACGCCGAGGCTCTCGCCGTCCTTGTCATAGTGCAGCGCGGCGCCTGCCTGGACGTGAAGATCGGGCAGCGCAAACCTGATGCGCCCGGACGATTCCCTGCTCAGCGTCTCCGCCCAGGTCAACTGCGTTGCACGAAGCTGCGGGGTGTGCGCAAAGGGGCACAGCAGGTACACGCGCGCCTTGCCGGAAAGCTGTCGTAGCGCAGCATCCAGCTGTTTCTGTTCCTGTTCCTGCGCGCGAGCTTGCTGCACATCCGAGTCGGCGATCGGCGACAGGTCGAAGTCAATCGCGACGACCGGTTTGCGTTCCGGAATCAGCGCGGCATCGACGTTCGCAATGATTTTCGCGAGTTCGGCGCGATTGAGCGGCGAGGACTGCTGGAACTCGCGTTCGAAATACTCGTCGCCGATCGCCAGAACCACGATGTTGTGCGGACTCGAGTCCGCACTGACGAGCGGCAACGCGATCGACGACATGAGTCGCCAGCTCAGGTTATCGACGTGCTGGGCGCCAATGCCGTACAGAAGCGCCTTCAGACAGTAGGTCGCGAGCAA
>DAINBQ010000257.1:0-4605 GCA_036732825.1 Burkholderiaceae bacterium
CCGATGAACGACGCGGCCGACATCCAGTCCGCGCCGGTCGCCATGCCGTTGAACAGCGCCGGCACGCGCCGCCCCGCGACATAATATTCGGCGACGTCTGCCGTCCGGCTCATGATGCCGATACCCGCATACAGCGCGATCGTGGCGAACAGGAACACGTAGCCGATCCAGACCTTCGGCAGCCCGAGCTGCTCGAGGATCGCGAGCACGATCACGAACGAGATGAAGCCGCCGGTGTACCAGGTGTAGTACTTCCTCAGCTGATTGAAAAACGCGCGATTCGAACTGATGCCGGCGCTCATTTGTCGTCTCCTTCCTCGACGCCGTACTCCAGGTCGAGTGTGCGCATCTTCTTCGCGTACACGAAGATGATGACGACGTAGATGATCAACGATCCCTGTGCCGCCATGTAGAACGACAACGGCCAGCCGAAGAAGTTGATCTCGGCCAACGGGATCGCGAAGTACGCCATCACGTAAGTGACGACGAACCAGATGAAGAGGAGAACTGCGGTGAGCCGCAGGTTCCTTCTCCAGTACTCCTGATGTTTTTCGGTCAGCTGCATGGTTTCTCCTATGTGGTCTTCTGTCTCCTCTTACTCGGCGGTTTCTGCAGTCGATTCCTCCTTCTTTGGTGAAGAGTCGGGGGAAAGGCGGGACGCGGCACGAGGCTCGGTCTGCTCGATGTCACGCTTCAGGGTTGCCGCAAACTTCGGTTCAAACTCCAACAGCTGGCGGTGGGCCTGCCAAGCAGCCGCGCTCTGGCCGAGATGATGGTGGGTCATCCCGAGCTGGTAGTAGCCGTAGGGGCTGTGCGGCTGCAGCTTCACGTTGCGTTCGAAGGCGCCGATCGCCTCCTCGAGGCGGCCAGCGCGGACAAGCACCAGGCCGAGCCCGTACCAGGCGCGGTCGAGCGCCGGTCGCAGCTCGACCGCCTTGCGGAAACAGCGTTCGGCGGCCGCCAGTTCATTACGCTTGTCATGCAGGAAGCCTAGGTTGAACCAGGCGTCGGGCTGGTTGGGATCGATCTCGACCAGGCGCTTGAACTGCTGCACCGCGGATTCGAGATCGCCGGCTTCCGCATACAGGTTGCCGATCACCGCACGGGCGTCCTTGTCGTCAGGCCGCATTGCGAGGATCTGCCGATAGGCGTCGATTGCAACCTGATTGCGCTTCAACGTGATGGCCACGCTGGCCTTCAGCATCAGCCACCAGCGCGCGGCAATGTTAGTGATGTTCATGCGGTCACTGGGTCTGGTGCAATGGCGCACAGGCCCGCTGCTGCGGATCCGCGACACAACTGGCGCGCAGTTCGAACAGGATTACCACCCAGACAAAGAACAGCAGGAGGAAGGTCGCCAGCGGAATGTGCTGATCGACGATGAAACGCGGCGTGACGAGACGCGTGAGCCGCGTGAACGGCCGCGTCACGACCTCGAACAGTCGGTACACGAAGTTCTGCTGACGGCGCCCCCAGGCCAGCAGTCCGATGATGAACTGCCCCAGTAGCGCCATGCCTGCGATTTCGATCACGGCCTTCACGATGACCAGCAGAAACGCCAATCTTCCTCCCTGTCCTATGCATGCCGTTCGCCTTCAGTTTGCATTCGACCGAACGCAGTTCAGCCGGCTGCCGTTGCGGGCGCTTGCCCGGTGGATCGGTTGATCCGATCTCACCGGGACTTTCGCGCCTTCTTGTGCAGGGCTTCACGCCCTTCTGTCTGCCTCCGAAAACGGCTACAGCGTCACTTTCAATTGCTCCAATATCGCCGGGTTCTCCAGCGTCGACACGTCCTGCGTGATCTCCTCGCTTTTCGCGATCGACCGCAACAGACGCCGCATGATCTTTCCGGAACGCGTCTTCGGCAGGTTGTCGCCGAAGCGGATGTCTTTCGGCTTCGCAATCGGGCCGATCTCCTTGCCGACCCAGTCGCGCAGTTCCTTCGCGAGCGCATGGGCCGCATCACCGGTCGGCCGCGCCTGCTTCAGCACGACGAACGCGCATATCGCCTCGCCGGTCATGTCGTCCGGGCGTCCGACGACGGCGGCTTCGGCGACCATCGGATTCGACACGAGCGCCGATTCGATCTCCATCGTCCCCATCCGGTGGCCGGAGACGTTGAGCACGTCGTCGATACGGCCGACGATCTTGAAGTAGCCGTTGTCCTTGTCGCGGATCGAGCCGTCGCCGGCAAGGTACAGCTTGCCGCCAAGCTCCTCCGGGTAATACGACTTCCGGTACCGGTCCGGGTCGCCCCAGATCGTGCGGATCATCGCGGGCCATGGGCGCTTGATCACGAGCAACCCGCCCTGTCCGTTCGGCACGTCATGGCCTGTTTCATCAACGATTGCCGCCATGATCCCGGGCAGCGGCAGCGTGCAGGAGCCGGGCACTGTCGGCGTGACGCCCGGCAGCGGCGAAATCAGGTGGCCGCCCGTCTCGGTCTGCCACCAGGTGTCGACGATCGGGCAACGGCCGCCGCCGACGTTGGTGTGGTACCACATCCAGGCTTCGGGATTGATCGGTTCGCCGACCGTGCCGAGGATGCGCAGCCCCGACAGGTTGTATTTGGTCGGGTGCGTCGCCGGATTTCCCTCATTGGCCTTGATCAGCGAACGGATTGCGGTCGGCGCGGTGTAGAAGACGCTGACCTTGTGGTCCTGGATCATCCGCCAGAAGCGCCCGGCATCCGGATACGTCGGAATGCCTTCGAACATCACTTCGGTCGCGCCGACGGCCAGTGGCCCGTAGGTGATGTAGGTGTGGCCTGTCACCCAGCCAACGTCGGCCGTGCACCAGAAGATGTCGCTCGGCTTGTGGTCGAACACCCACTTCATCGTCAGGATCGCCCACAGCAGATAGCCGCCGGTCGAGTGCTGCACGCCCTTCGGCTTGCCGGTGGAGCCCGACGTGTACAGGATGAACAGCGGGTGCTCGGCATTCACCCAGGTCGGCTCGCAGGTCTCCGGCTGGCCCTTGACGACGTCGTCCCACCATTTGTCGCGCGGAGCCTGCATCGGCACGTTGCTGCCGGTGCGCTTGTAGACGATCACGTTGCGCACGCCTTCGCAGCCGCCCATCGCGAACGCCTCGTCGACCACCGGCTTCAACGGGATCTCCTTGCCGCCGCGGAACTGGCCGTCCGCGGTAATCACCTCGGTGGCGCCCGCATCGATGATCCGCTCCTGCAGGCTCTTGGCCGAGAAACCGCCGAATACCACGGAGTGCGTCGCCCCGATGCGCGCACAGGCCTGCATCGCAACCACGACCTGGATCGACATCGGCATGTAGATCAGGATGCGATCGCTCTTCTTGATGCCGTGATGCTTCAGTGCGTTCGCGAGCCTGCACACTTCCTTGTGCAATTCGCGATAGGTGATCTTCGTAACGGTGCCGTCGTCGGCTTCGAAGATGATCGCGACCTTCTCCGCATTCCCGTTCGCAAGGTTGCGATCGAGGCAGTTGTAGGAGGCGTTCAGCTCGCCATCTGCGAACCACTTGTAAAAGGGCGCGCTGGATTCGTCGAGGATCTGCTTGAAAGGCGTGGACCAGTCCAGGTTCTCACGCGCCAGTCGCCCCCAGAACCCGGTGAAGTCCCGTTCGGCCTCGTCGCACAGTGCCTGATACGCGGCCATTCCCGAGACGTTCGCTTGCTTGATGAACTCGGGGGTCGGCGGAAAGACGCGGTTCTCCTGCAGGACCGACTCGATGTTTGCCATGTCTCCTCGCTCCGTCCTCGTCCGTCTGGCGGGCGCGCCAGCGGCGTTTTTTGTCCCGGCGAAGGTAGGGAGTCACACTTACATGAACCTGACAGGCGAACTCAATTTGGTGCTGCGGCGCACCAAAGCTGGATGGATGGCGCCGCAGGCAAGAAGTCTTGCAGAACGCCCTCGGTTAGCGGGCTGAACTGCCCGGATGTGACAACCGGACTTGCCGCGCCGGCTAGAAGGAAATCGTGTCCAGTTCGTTGTCCACGCGCTGACGCAGAGCGAGGAACAGGCCTGTGAACCCGCGGACCACCAGCGAGAACGTCTCGATTTGCAGCGCATATCGCTCTGCTTCGATACGCTGGTCGTCGAGCCGGTCGATTGCTTCGTCCAGCCCTTTCAAAACCTGAAAGGTAATCGTCAGGGGCTCGGCCCCAGCGAGGACCCCGATCCCAAGTTCAACGGCCTTCTTCAACTCGGCGAGAGTTACTCTCGGGTCGAGAAAGCTTCTGAAGGCCTGATCCATCCTGCCTGCGATCGCAGTAGCCACGTCGCGCGCGCGGAGCCGCCGCTTAAGGTACTGCTCGTAGCTGACATCCATCGTCCAGACGACCATGCTGTCCTTGCCGTGGTCCTTCACTCGTCGTGCACGCACTCGGCCGTGCATGGCATCGTGCTTCGCCTGCTCCTCCTCATGCTCCACCATCGCGGCATCGAGAATTCCGAGTTCCCGCTGCAGTTTTTCGATGTCCTTGAGGACTCCCGAGTGAAGCTCGCGCAAGGTCTTCGTCGGGCCGCGCTTTACGGCATCGAGCAGTCGGTTCCTGACTCGATCGATCGAGATGGGCGTCAGCGTCAGCTTGGGCATGGGATCTCCACGCAGGGCCCGCCACGGGCG
>DAINBQ010000258.1:0-2949 GCA_036732825.1 Burkholderiaceae bacterium
AATGAGCGTGCGAGTGCTCGGAGCCGCCGGTCATGCGGGCACGACGCCGATGCACTTGCGACACGACGCCGCGGCGGCCGCAGCCGAAATGGTGCTGGCCGTCGAGAGCCGTTGTGCCAGAGCTCCGACGCTGGTCGGCACCGTCGGCATGATTGCGGTGCCGGATGGATCGACGAATGTCATTCCGGGCCGATGCGAGTTTTCGGTCGACATTCGCGCCGGCGATGACGTTACGCGTGATGCCGCGGTCACGGACGTGACAGCCGCGATGCAGTCGATCGCCGCGCGTCGCAGCGTCGCCATCGAGATCGACCAGACGTCGCATGTCCCCTGCGCGCCATGTTCGGAAGCGCTGAGCGCGCAGCTTGCGGCCGCCGTCGAACGCGCCGGCGTGCGGCCTTTCCGTCTTCCGAGTGGCGCCGGCCATGACGCGATGATGCTGGCCCGGCTGACCGGCGTCGCGATGCTCTTCGTTCGGTGCGGCAACGGCGGGGTCAGCCACAGCCCGCTCGAGCAGCTCGACGCTGCCGACGCCGGGCTGGCGGCGCAAGTGTTCGCCGACTTCCTGCATTCGTTGGCGTGATGCGCCGGCGGCACAGGGCACGGCGTGCCCTGTGCTAAATTGCTTCGCCGGGCCGCGCCTTGTTGAGTTTCCTCGGCGGCCCGTTCTTTTTGCCCGCGATGTCCAACCGCCGCCATGTGCACACTCGTTCGATCCAGGTCGATGCCTACGCGCGCGATGACGGGCTGTGGGATCTCGAGGCGACACTGACCGACACCAAGTCGCGCGACTTTCCGCTCGCGACCGGCATCCGCACCGCCGGCGACCCGGTCCATCAGATGGTGCTGAGGGTGACGATCGACACGCGTCACAACATCCTCGAAGCAGTTGCCCAGTCGAAGCGCGTGCCTTATCCCGGGCACTGCGACACGATCGGCCCCGACTATCGCAAGCTGGTCGGCCTGAACCTGTTGCAGGACTTTCGCAAGCATGTGATGGCGCGGCTCGGTGGCATGCACGGCTGCACGCACATCACCGAACTCGCGACGACTCTTCCGACCGCCGCCGTGCAGGCCTTTGCAGGCGAGGTATACAAGACGCGCGACGCAGCGCACGAGGGAAACGAAGTCGACGAAAAGCGGGCCGACGAAAAACAACCCTGGCAGCTCGACCGCTGCCACGCGCTGCGGGTCGACGGACCGACCGTTGCGCAGTTCTATCCCCGCTGGTTCCAGAGCAGGAAGCGGGCAGGCAAGGAAGCCGCTCAACCGACGCCGATCAAGGACGGAACGACGACATGAAGATCCACGAATACCAGGGCAAGGAGCTGTTCCGCCGTTTCGGCCTGCCGGTGCCGCGTGGCATGCCTGCTTTCAGCGTCGACGAGGCGGTTGAAGTCGCGCGCAAGCTCGGCGGGCCGGTCTGGGTCGTGAAGGCGCAGATCCATGCCGGCGGACGCGGCAAGGGCGGTGGCGTGAAGATCGCGCGCTCGCTCGACGAGGTGCGCAGCCGCGCCTCGGAAATCCTCGGCATGCGGCTCGTCACGCATCAGACGGGTCCGGACGGGCAGTCGGTGCGCCGCCTGCTGATCGAAGAGGGCGCGGATATCAAGAAGGAGCTGTACGTCGGCATGGTGGTCGATCGCGCGACGCAGCGCGTCACGCTGATGGCCAGCTCGGAAGGCGGAATGGATATCGAAGAGGTCGCCGCCCACACGCCGGAGAAGATCCACAAGGTCCACATCGATCCGCCGCTTGGGCTGACGGACCACGACGCAGACGACCTGGCGCAGAAGATCGGCATTCCGACGGCCAGCATTCCGGCGGCGCGGGGCGTGCTGCAGAAGCTCTACACCGCATTCTGGGAAACGGACGCCTCATTGGCGGAGATCAACCCGCTGGTGCTCACCGGCGATGGGCAGGTGATCGCGCTCGACTCGAAAATGAACTTCGACAGCAGCGCGCTCTTTCGCCACCCGGAGATCGTCGAAATGCGCGATCTAGACGAGGAGGATCCGGTCGAGGTCGAGGCTTCCGAGTTCGATCTCTCCTACATTCCGCTCGACGGCAACATCGGCTGCCTGGTCAACGGCGCCGGGCTCGCGATGGCGACGATGGACACGATCAAGCTGTTCGGCGGCGAACCGGCGAACTTCCTCGACGTCGGTGGTGGCGCGACGACCGAGAAGGTGACCGAGGCTTTCAAGCTGATGCTGCGCAATCCGAACCTGAAGGCGATCCTCGTCAATATCTTCGGCGGAATCATGCGCTGCGACGTGATCGCCGAGGGCGTCGTCACGGCTTCGCGTCTGGTGCACCTGAAGGTGCCGCTGGTCGTGCGCATGAAGGGCACGAACGAGGAACTCGGCAAGAAGATCCTGGCCGATTCAGGGCTGCCGATCATTGCCGCTGACACGATGGCCGAAGCCGCGCAGAAAGTGGTCGCGGCCGCACAGAGCCGCTAGCTAAATACGCTCGAGAACGCCCGAGAGAGAAAGACATGAGCATCCTGATCAACAAGAACACGCGTGTCATCACGCAGGGCATCACGGGCAAGACGGGACAATTTCACACACGTGCCTGCCGCGAGTACGCGAACGGTCGCGCGTGCTTCGTCGCCGGCGTCCACCCGAAGAAAGCCGGCGAGGATTTCGAGGGGATCCCGATCTTCGCGACGGTCAAGGAAGCAAAGCAGCAGACCGGCGCGACCGTTTCAGTCATCTATGTGCCGCCAGCCGGGGCCGCGGACGCGATCTCGGAAGCGGTCGACGCGGATCTCGACCTCGTGATCTGCATCACCGAAGGCATCCCCGTGCGCGACATGATCGTCGTGCGCGACCGCATGCGAAAAGGCAACAAGCACACGCTGCTGCTCGGGCCGAACTGTCCCGGAACGATCACGCCGGAAGAACTGAAGATCGGGATCATGCCGGGTCACATCCACCGCAA
>DAINBQ010000258.1:3049-4576 GCA_036732825.1 Burkholderiaceae bacterium
CGCATGGGCCACGCGGGCGCCATCATCTCCGGAGGCAAGGGGACAGCGCAGGAGAAGCTCGCAGTGCTCGAGGAATGCGGGATCCGGACGACCAAGAATCCATCGGAGATCGGCAAGCTCCTGAAGTCCGTCCTTTAGCCTGCAAGCGGCAGTCGAAGTAAGCTCCGCTCCCGATGAATTACACGCTGGACTTCGCGCTCAAGACCCATCCCGGGCTCGTTCGACCGCTGAACGAGGACGCGATCGGCGCTGACCCCCGCTGCGGCCTGTTCGTGCTGGCCGACGGCCTGGGTGGGTACAACGCCGGTGAAGTCGCCAGCGTGATGGCGATCAGCTCGGTCCTCGACCGCCTTTCCTCCGCGCTGGATGCGTCGCGCAGCGAGGAAGGGCCGTTCACTCCGGACGAAGTGATCTACGACACGGTCGGAGAGATCAACGCCAGCATCTACAACGCGGCGCTCAACAGCGCCGCCTTCGAGGGCATGGCGACGACGCTCGTCATCGGCTGGTTCCTGGGTGGGCGGCTCTGGGTCGCGCACACCGGCGACTCGCGGCTGTACCGTTATCGCCACTCCCAGCTCGAACAGCTGACCCGAGACCATTCGTTCTCGCAGGAACTGCTCGATGCCGGCATGGTGACGGAGGCCGAGGCCCGGATGCTGCCGGCCAAGAACCTCGTCACCCGGGCGCTCGGTGCGAGCGCAGACATCGAGCCCGAGATCAGCGATGTGGACGTCGAGGCCGGTGACGTGATACTCCTATGCTCGGACGGCCTGACGGAAATGGTGGGCAGCTACGAGATCGAGGGACTGCTGTCGATCAGCGAGGACAACCTGCATGAAACCGCGCGGCACCTCGTCGATCTGGCCAATGAGGCCGGCGGTCGGGACAATGTCTCGGTGGTCGTGGTTCGCGTATTGTCCGCGGCCGAGGAGCCTTCGGCAGAGCCGTGAGTGTCCGAGTAAGCCGTTGATTGGCAACCTTTTTGCACGCTGGCAGAATGGGTGATAACTAGAAAATGGGCGCCGAGGGAGAACACATGCCTAGGCTGGTTCTGAGTCTGGACGGCGTCGTGCTGCGGGAAGTCGGTCTTTCCAAGGACCGCACGACCATCGGGCGCCGCTCGCACAACGATATCGTCATCGACAACCTCGCAGTCAGCGGCGAGCACTCGGTCATCTACACGTCGGGCGGCGACGTCTACCTGGAAGACCTCGGGTCGACCAACGGCACGACCGTCAACGGCCAGCCGATCAAGAAGCACCTGCTGCAGAGCGGCGACTCGGTCGAGATCGGCAAGTACCGCCTCAAGTTCCTGGCCGACGGCGCCACCGGCACCGAAGGCGAAGTCGATATCGACACCTCGCAGCCGCTGAAGCGCGAGTTCTACGGGCCAGGGCCGGCGACGATCCAGATCCGGCAGCCGGGGGCCAGTGGCGACGAGGCGCAGGCAGCTGCGTCGATCAAGATCATGACCGGCGCCAACGAAGGCCGCGAACTGCAACTGGTGAAGGCCCTGACGACGAT
>DAINBQ010000259.1:0-3386 GCA_036732825.1 Burkholderiaceae bacterium
AGGACGTGCTCGCGCTGCAGCGCCTGAAGGAAGCGGCCGAGAAGGCGAAGATCGAACTCTCGAACAGCACGCAGACCGACATCAACCTGCCGTACATCACGGCCGATGCGTCGGGTCCGAAGCACCTCAACATCCGGCTCACTCGCGCGAAGCTCGAGTCGCTGGTCGAGGATCTGATCGAGAATACGATCGAGCCCTGCCGCATCGCGATCAAGGACGCCGGCGTCAAGACGAGCGACATCAACGACGTGATCCTCGTCGGCGGCATGACGCGCATGCCCAAGGTGCAGGACAAGGTCAAGGAATTCTTCGGCAAGGAGCCGCGCAAGGACGTCAATCCGGATGAGGCCGTCGCAGTCGGCGCGGCGATCCAGGGTCAGGTGCTGTCGGGCGAGCGCAAGGACGTGCTGCTGCTCGACGTCACTCCGCTGTCGCTCGGCATCGAGACGCTGGGCGGCGTGATGACGAAGATGATCCAGAAGAACACGACGATCCCGACCAAGTTCGCGCAGACCTTCTCGACGGCGGACGACAACCAGCCGGCAGTGACGATCAAGGTCTACCAGGGCGAACGCGAGATGGCCGGCGGCAACAAGCTGCTCGGCGAGTTCAACCTGGAGGGCATCGCACCGGCGCCGCGTGGCCTGCCGCAGATCGAAGTTGCGTTCGACATCGATGCGAACGGCATCCTGCATGTCGGCGCCAAGGACAAGGCAACCGGCAAGGAGAACAAGATCACGATCAAGGCGAACTCGGGCCTGACCGAAGACGAGATCCAGCGCATGGTGAAGGACGCCGAGGCCAACAAGGCCGAGGACCACAAGCACTTCGAACTCGCGCAGGCGCGCAACAGCGCCGATGCGGCGGTTCACCAGGTGCGCAAGGCGCTGACCGAGCATGGCGAGAAGCTCGATGCAGGCGAGAAGGAGAAGATCGAGTCTGCGATCAAGGATGTCGAGGAAGCGCTGAAAGGCGACGACAAGGACGCGCTCGAGTCCCGCACCGCGACGCTGATGACGGCTTCGCAGAAGCTCGGCGAAAAGATGTATGCCGATGCCCAGCAGGCCGCGGGCGCGGCAGGCGCGGCTGGCGCGGCTGGCGCGGGTGCGGCCTCGGCTTCATCATCCGAGGCAAAGAACGAAGACGTCGTCGACGCCGATTTCAAAGAGGTCAAGCGCGGATAGACTCGCGGCCGTGCTTGATTCGCCGAGTTCGAGCGGTCGACACCGTCGCCGCTTGACTCGGCGTTTTGCGTTAGGGCTCGACGAACTCGACAGGAATCATGGCTAAGCGGGACTACTACGACGTATTGGGTGTTGCGAAGAACGCCTCCGAAGAGGAAATCAAGAAGGCGTATCGCAAGCTGGCGATGAAACATCACCCGGACCGCAACCAGGGTGAAGCGAGCGAGAAGGGCGCGAAGGCGGCCGAAGAGAAGTTCAAGGAGGCCAAGGAAGCCTACGAGATGCTCTCCGACGCCCAGAAGCGGGCGGCCTATGACCGCTTCGGACATGCCGGCGTCGATCCCAATGCGGCCGGCGGCTTCGGAGGTTTCGGCCGCGGCGGCGGCGCGGAAGGATTCGGCGGATTTGCCGACGCCTTCGGCGACATCTTCGGTGACATTTTCGGCGCCGCCGGAGCGCGCGGCGGCCGCAATGCCGTCTATCGCGGGGCGGACCTGCGCTACAGCATGGAAATCACGCTCGAGCAGGCGGCCAACGGATTCGCGACCGAAATCCGCGTCCCGAGCTGGGACACGTGCGAGACCTGCGAAGGCTCGGGCGCGAAGCCGGGAACCAAGGCCAAGACCTGCGATACCTGCGGCGGCGCCGGCACGGTGCGCATGACGCAGGGCTTTTTTTCGATCCAGCAGACGTGTCCGACCTGCCATGGCTCGGGCAAGGTCATTCCGGATCCATGCGCGAGCTGCGGCGGTGCCGGGCGCGTGAAAAAGAACAAGGTGCTCGAGGTCAGCATCCCCGCCGGAATCGACGAAGGTCAGCGCATCCGTCTGACCGGCAAGGGCGAGCCTGGCATGAACGGCGGACCGCACGGTGACCTCTACGTGGAGATCCACATCAAGCCGCACGAGGTGTTCCAGCGCGACGGCGACGATCTGCACTGCGAAGTCCCGATCGGCTTTCCCGAAGCTGCGCTCGGCGCGGAGATCGAGGTACCGACATTGGGCGGGAAGGCGAACATCACGGTCCCGGACGGCACGCAGACCGGCAAGACCTTCCGCCTGCGTGGCAAGGGCGTGAAAGGCGTGCGGTCCAGCTACCCGGGCGACTTGTACTGCCACATCGTCGTCGAGACGCCGGTGCGACTCACAGACAAGCAGAAGAAGATGATGCGCGACCTGGCCACTTCGCTGAAGGAAGGCGGGCAGAAGCACTCGCCGCAGACGAAGGGTTTCATGGACAAGATGAAGGGCTTCTTCACCGCCGACTGATCCGGCGCGTCGGGTCGACGATCACGTCCGACCGGATTCGCCCGATGATGTGATGCGGGCAGCCGGGCAGCCCGCTATCGTTCGTCCCCAGTGCATTCGACTCTCGCGGACCCGCGCCGGGAACGCGCCCAGCCATCAGGGATCCGGATTTGAAACCGTCTCATCGCTTTTCGCGGGCGGCAGCTGCCGCGCTTTTCTTCGCGGTTTCCGTGACCGCCTGCGGCGGGTCCGACGATCCAAGCATGCCGGTCGCCGCAAGCCCGGCGCCCGGACCGACACCCACACCTGCGCCTCCGCCGCCAGCGCCGACGCCGCCACCGCCGTCGCCCACACCGGCACCACCGCCTCCTGCGCCGTCGCCAAGCCCGCCGCCTCCTGCGCCGTCGCCACCGCCGGCGCCGCCTCCGGCCGGAACTGCCGATGCATGCCCTTCAACGACTGGCCGCACGCTGCAGGTCGGTCCCGGCAAGACTTATCCGACGCCGAGCGCTGCTGCCGCGGTCGCGCAATCCGGAGACCGCATCCTGATCGCGTCCGGCGATTACCGTGGCGACGTCGCGACCTGGAGCGCGAGCAACCTGACGATCTGCGGCGACGGCGGCCGCGCGCGGCTCTTTGCCGACGGCAAGCACGCGCAGGGCAAGGGCACGTGGGTGATTTCGAATCCCAGCTCATCGACGACGACGATCATCAACGTCGAGTTTCGCGACGCCAAGGTGCCTGACCAGAACGGCGCCGGAATCCGGCTCGACGGCGGCAACCTCGTCCTGCGCAACACGGGTTTCTTCGACAACGAGAATGGCATCCTGGGCGGGTCGGGCCCGACGACGGTGACGATCGAGCGCTCGGAGTTCGCGCGCAACGGCTTCGGCGACGGCTATACGCACAACATCTACATCGGCAACATCAATCGCCTGAACGTGGTCGCGAGCCA
>DAINBQ010000259.1:3486-4543 GCA_036732825.1 Burkholderiaceae bacterium
CTGGTCCAGTCGGGCAACATCATGACGGCCGCGAACAATGTTCCCGGCGCAGATGCGGGCCAGTTCTGGGCGGCGCCCGCCTTGCTGCCGCAGCTGGTCCTCGGTTCGATGCCGGACCCGCAGTACACCTTTGATTCGCCGCAGCCCTTCATGCTGCGCGCGCTGCCCGCGAGCGGTCGCCTCACCGGCGCGCTGCAGTTGGCGCCCTGAGGCCGGCGCGCGCGAGGCGCGGCCGGCATACTCCGCTTCCGTTCAACGGAACTGCGGGCCTGCATTGATCGAAACCATTCGCGGCGACCCGGATGTCGTCGTCATCGGCGCGGGCGCGGCCGGCATGATGTGCGCGGCGGTTGCCGGCCAGCGTGGGGCCCGCGTGCTGCTGATCGAACATTCGCCGAAGCTTGGCGAGAAGATCCGCATCTCGGGCGGCGGGCGCTGCAATTTCACCAACCTGCATACGCGGCCCGAGTGTTTCATCTCGGAGAACCCGCACTTCGCGCGCTCGGCGCTGGCGCGTTACACACCCGCGGACTTCGTTTCCCTCGTGCGTCGCCATCGGATCGGATTTCACGAGAAGCACCGGGGGCAGCTCTTCTGCGACGACAGTGCCGAGCAGATCATCGCGATGCTGCGCGCCGAATGTGACGCCGGCAACGTCGATTGGCGGATGCCCTGCAGCGTGCATTCGATCGTGCGTGCCGACCGGCGTTTCGTCGTCGACAGCGACGGCGGTCCCGTCCGCACTAGGCGCGTCGTGGTCGCCACCGGCGGACTGTCGATCCCGAAGATCGGCGCAACGGACTTCGGATACCGCGTCGCACGCCAGTTCGGACTGCGGATCGTCGAGACGCGGCCGGCACTGGTGCCGTTGACCTTCGATGCCGAACGATGGCGACCGTTCGCTTCGCTCGCCGGCATCTCGCTCGAGGTGCGCGTCCGCTGCAATGATGGTGACTTCGCCGAGGATCTGCTCTTCACGCACCGCGGCCTCTCCGGTCCGGCGATCCTGCAGATCTCGAGCTACTGGAACCCGCGCGATGCGATCGAGATCGACCTC
>DAINBQ010000260.1:0-4431 GCA_036732825.1 Burkholderiaceae bacterium
CCGCCCCAGATGCCGATGATCAGGAACATCGGGATCAGCATCGTTTCCCAGAACACGTAGAACAGGAACAGGTCCTGCGCGACGAACGTGCCCATCATCGCGAACTGGATGAAGAACACCATCGCGTAGAAGAGCTTCACGTCCTTCGTGATCGCCGAGAAGGCACCGGCAACGACCAGCGGGCCGAGGAACGCCGTCAGCAGCACGAGCAGCACATTCATGCCGTCGAGCCCGATCTGGTAGTACACGCCCCAGCCCGGGATCCAGGGCACCCGCGATTCGAATTGCAGGCCGGCGACGCTGCCGTCGAAGTTGGCGTACAGCACCACGGTCAGCACGAACTGCACGACCATCACCACGAGCGAGAGCTGGCGCACCAGCGCGTCGCGCCCGGCCGGAAGGAGCGCGATCGCCAGCATCCCCGCCAGCGGCAGGAACAGCACGATGTTCAGCAGTTCAGCCATACGCCCAGCTCCAGACGAGGCAGGCGAAACTGCCGATCAGCACCAGCAATGCATACAGGTGCAGGTTGCCGGTCTGCACGCGCGACAGCACGCCGGCACTGCCGCGGGCGAGTCCGGCAAGTCCGTGCAATGTGCCGTCGAACAGCGCCCGATCGCCGATGCGCAGGAACACATGATCCGAGATCCAGTGCAGCGGACGGCCGAGGAAGAATTCGTAGGCTTCGTCGATGAAATATTTGCCCGCGAGCAACCGGTACAGTCCGCCGAAACGTGCCTTGATGGCCTTCGTGCGTCCGGCCGGGCCGCCGTAGAAATACCAAGCCCCCGCCAGGCCCAGCAGTCCCAGCGCGACAGACAGCGCGACGAGCGGCATCTGGAATGATTTCAGCGCCGGCTGCACTTCGGGCAGCGGCAGCAGCGGTTCGAGGAAATGCGGGATCGAAATGAAGCCGCCAACTGCGGACAGCCCCGCCAGCACGACCAGCACGCCGGTCATCGTGATCGGCGACTCGTGGACGTGGTGCTCGACGTCGGGGTCCATGCGTGACGGGCCGAGGAACACGAGCCAGAACAGCCGGAACATGTAGAACGCGGTCAGCAATGCCGTCAGCGCCGCGATGCCGAACACCAGGAACGAACCGCCGCTGCCGCTCGCGAACGCGAACCACAGGATCTCGTCCTTCGACCAGAACCCGGCGAGCGGCGGGATGCCCGCGATCGCCGCGGTCGCGATCAGGAACGTCCAGTACGTGATCGGGATCCGCTTTCTCAGGCCGCCCATCTTGCGGATGTCCTGCTCGCCCGACAGCGCATGGATCACGCTGCCGGCGCCGAGGAAGAGGCAGGCCTTGAAGAACGCGTGCGTCATCAGGTGGAACACCGCGACGCCGTAGGCGCCGACGCCGAGCGCGACGAACATGAAGCCCAGCTGCGAGATCGTCGAATACGCGAGCACCTTCTTGATGTCGGTCTGCGCGATCGCGATCGTCGCCGCGAAAAACGCGGTCGCAACGCCGATCGCCGCGACGAGCTGCGAGGCGGCCGGCGCGTTCAGGTAGATGCCGTTCAGCCGCGCGATCATGTAGACGCCGGCCGTGACCATCGTCGCCGCATGGATCAGCGCGGACACCGGCGTCGGGCCGGCCATCGCGTCCGGCAGCCAGACGTGCAACGGGATCTGGGCCGACTTTCCGGTCGCGCCGATGAACAGACAGATGCCGACCAGGCTCGCCGACACCGCGACCGGCCCGGCCAGGAACGCGGCGTTGATGCGGTCCATCTCCAGTGTGCCGAGCGCGTGGTACAGGAGGAAGATGCCGAGCAGGAAGCCGGCGTCGCCCACCCGGTTCGTGATGAAGGCCTTCTTGCCGGCCTTCGCGTTGACCGGGTCCTGGAACCAGAAGCCGATCAGCAGGTACGAGGCGAGTCCGACGCCCTCCCAGCCGACGAACATCACCAGCAGCGACCGGCCGAGCACCAGCATCAGCATGAAGAACAGGAACATGTTCAGGTACGCGAAGAAGCGCGCGTAGCTGTCGTCGTCCTTCATGTAGCCGATCGAATAGATGTGGATCAGCGTGCCGACCCCCGTGACGATCAGCGTCATCACGGCGGACAGACGGTCGAAATAGAACGCGATGTCGAACGTCGTCGTGCCGAACGCGGCCCAGGTGTAGGCGGCCTCGATCCGCGGCTGGCCGCTCGCCCCGAGCTGGATGAACAGCGCCACCGTGATCGCAAACGAGATCAGCGGCAGCCCGCAGCCGATGATCGACACCGCGCGCTTGCCGAGCCGGTTGCCAACGAGCCCGTTGATGAGGAAACCGGCGAGCGGCAGCAGAACGATCAGCTTGAGCGCGTTCATCGCTGGCTCTCTAGCCCTTGAGGTCCGAGTAGGCGTCGAGGTCCAGCGTGCGCTTGCGCCGTACCAGCAGCAGCACGATCGGAATCGCGATCGCGATCTCCGCAGTCGCGACGACGAAGATCAGGAACACGAGCACTGCGCCGACCGTCGAGCCGAGCTGCTGCGCGAAGGTCACCAGGCTGAGGTTGACGCCATTCAACATCAGTTCCATGCACATCAGCATCACGAGCACGTTGCGGCGGACGATGACGCCGACCAGTCCGAGCGCGAACATCGCGACCGCAAGCGACAGCAGCAGCTGGACCTTATCCACGGCGATCGGCTCCCGTCTCGCCGCCATGGCGGCTGCTGCCCTTGATCACGGCCAGCGCCGCGACGACCGCGGCCAGCAGCAGCACCGAGGTCAACTCGAAGTGCAGCCAGTATTCGTTCAGGAACGCGACCGAGAAATCCTGCAGGGTGAAACTGGCTGCCGTTGCCGCGGAGCGGCCCAGCAGCGCATTCACCGCATGCACCAGCGCGGCGAGGAAGATCGCGCCGCCGATGACGCCCGGCACCAGCAGGCGTGAGAACCGGCCCTTGATCGCCGGGTCGCGTACGTCGAGCAGCATGATCGTGTAGACCATGAACACCATGACCGCGCCGACGTAGATCAGCACCTGGAAGGCGGCGATGAAGTGCACGCCGAGCAGGCCGTAGATCCCGCCCAGGAACACCATCGTCGAGATCAGCGCCATCGCGACCCGCATCGGTTGCCGCAGCACGACGACCAGCACGGCACCGACCAGCGCGCAGAACGCGAATACGTAGAGCAGCAGCGTGTCCAGATTGGCGAGGAATGCGTTCATGAACGTCCCCCGCCCGCACCGCCGCGGCCGGGCCCGGGATACCGCTTCGCGACATCGCTCTGCGGCTTCCAGGTCAGCAGTTCTTCCTTGCCGATCCACATCGCGTGACGATCGCGCGCCGTCACGTCGGGCACTTCCTTGACCATGCGGATGGCATCCTCGGGGCAGGCCTCGACGCACAGGCCGCAGAAGATGCAGCGCGAGTAGTCGATTTCGAAGCGCGCCGGGTACTTCGGGTGCACCGCGTCGCTCGGGTCGAAGGCAGCGTCGATCTCGATCACCTTGGCCGGGCACACGGTCGCGCACATGTTGCAGGCGATGCATTGCGGCTTGCCGGAGCCGTCGGCGCGCTGCGTCAGCACGTGCTTGCCGCGGTTGCCGGCTGCATAGTCGAAGCGCGTCTCTTCCGGGTAGTAGCTGGTCAGCGCGCCCTTGCGCCCGGTCATCCACTTCGCCATGTTGCGCATGAAGACGCCGCCGGTGATCCAGATGCCGCGCATGATCTCAGGCAGATAAAGGCGCTCCCAGACGCCCATCGTCGGCTGGTTCCAGTATTCCTTGCGCCGGTGCGCGTGTCGGTCGTAGGCCATTACGCCCCCATGGCACGCAGCGCCCAGACGAACACGACCGTCACGACCAGGTTGGCGAGCGCCAGCGGGAACATGAACTTCCACGCGAAGCGCAGCACCTGGTCGTAGCGGAAGCGCGGCAGCGTCCAGCGGATCAGGATCTGGAAGCTGCAGAGCAGGAAGACCTTGGCCAGGAACACGATCATCTGCGTCAGCACGACCGCGCCGTGACTCATCTCGACGACGTGGTTGCCCGGGAACACGAACCCGTTGTCGGTCATGAACGGCAGGTTGTAGCCGCCGAGGAAAAGCGTCGTGAACAACGCGCCGATGATCGCGATCTCGATGAACTCGGCGAACATGAAGAGGCCCATTTTCATCGCCGAATATTCGGTGAAGTAGCCGGCGATCAGTTCGCTCTCGGCCTCGGGCAGGTCGAACGGGATGCGCTTGTTCTCGGCGATCGCGGCCGCGAGGAATAGCGTCGCCGCGAACGGTTGCAGGAATACACCCCAGGCCGGCAGGAAGCCGAACAGCACGCCCGACTGCTGCTCGACGATGTCAGTCAGGTCGACGGTGCCGTAGATGACGATCAGGCCGAGCACGGTCAGGCCCATGATCAGTTCGTAGGAGATCATCTGCGAGCCCGCGCGCAGCGCGCCGAGCAGCGAGAACTTGTTCGACGA
>DAINBQ010000261.1:0-4424 GCA_036732825.1 Burkholderiaceae bacterium
CGCGGCAACGAGATGGCCGGCGTGCTCGAGGAATTTCCGCGCCTCGTGGATCCGCGCACGGGTCGCTCGCTGATGGAGCGCACCGTCATCATCGCGAACACGTCGAACATGCCGGTCGCGGCGCGCGAGGCCAGCATTTATTCGGCGGCGACGGTCGCCGAGTATTTCCGCGATCAGGGCCTGCACGTCGCACTGATGGCCGACTCGACGAGTCGCTGGGCGGAGGCGCTGCGCGAAGTCTCCGGCCGATTCGGCGAACTGCCGGGCGAAGGCGGCTATCCGACTTACCTGTCGAGCCGGCTGGCCGACTTCTACGAGCGCGCCGCCAAGGTGCGCACGCTCGCCGGCAGCATCGGCTCGGTGACGCTGCTCGGATCGATCAGCCCGCCCTCCGGCGACTTCTCGGAGCCGGTGACGAGCCACACGAAGCGCTATGTGCGCAGCTTCTGGGCGCTCGATTCGAAACGCGCACAGGCGCGCTTCTATCCGGCGGTCAATCCGCTGCAGTCGTATTCCGAAGACGCGCTCGACCTCGCGGTCTGGTGGCTGAAGCGCTATGCCGACGTGCCGACTTCGCGCGCGCGCCGCGCGAGCGGCGAAAACGAGTGGCTCGAACTGCGCCGGCGGTTCCTCGTGCTGCTCGACGAGCAGGCGCGGCTCGAGCGCATGGCGCGCATCATCGGCAAGGATGCGCTGCCGGCTCGGCAGCGCCTGACGCTGCTGGCGGCCGAACTGGTGAACGAGGCGTTCCTGCGCCAGTCCGCGTTCTCGCCGATCGATCACAGCTGCAGCCCCGAACGACAGGCGCGAATGATGCGGCTGCTCGCGCACTTCATCGAACTGGCGGAGCGTGCCGGCGAACGCGGGATTTCGCCCGAGCAGATCGCGGAGCTCGACATCATGCGGCCGCTGGCCCGCATGAGCGAGGACATCGGCGAAGACGCGCTCGATCGTTTCGCCGAGCTCGAAGCGAGGATCGAGCAGGCGTTTGCCGCGCTCGAGCCGGCGCCGGAGACCGTCGATGCAGCCTAGGGTGAGCGTGCACGACGCCGCGCTGCGGCTCGAAGGTCCGCTGCTTTTCCTGCGCCGCACGCTCGACGTCGGCCTGAACGAAGCGGTCACCGTCAGCGGGCGCGGCGGGGTTCCGAGGCTCGGCCGCATTGCGGCGATCGACGAGGACACGGTGACGATCGAGATGCTCGAGCCCACGAGCGGGCTCGGCCTCGCCGGAACCGTCGTGCGTTTCCTCGGCGAGCCGATCGATTTCGGCGTCGGCCCCGGGCTGCTCGGCCGCGTGTTCAACGGTGTCGGCCAGGTGATCGATGGCGGGCCGCCGCTTGCGGTGAGACGGCGCCTGCGCGTCGATGGGCTGCCGCTGAATCCGGTGGCGCGCGCCACGCCGCGCGACTTCATCGAGACCGGCATCACGTCGATCGACCTGATGAATTCGCTGGTGCGCGGGCAGAAGCTGCCGATCTTCTCCGGCGGCGGACTGCCGCACGATCGCATCGCGGTGGAGATTGCGGCCAATGCGCGACTGCGCGGCGCCGGTGCCAGCGAGTTCGCGATCATCTTTGCCGGAATCGGCGTGCCCTACACGACGGCCGAATATTTCCGGCGTTCGCTCGAACAGTCGGGCGCGCTGGAGCGGTCGGCGCTCTTCCTGAACCTCGCGAGCGATTCTTCGACGCAACGGCTGCTGACACCGCGCTTCGCTCTGACGGCAGCGGAGTACCTCGCGTTCGAGGAAGGCAAGCACGTGCTGGTCATCGTCACCGACCTGACGAACTACTGCGAGGCGCTGCGCGAGGTGGCCGGCGCGAAATCCGAAGTGCCGGGCCGCAAGGGCTATCCGGGCTACATGTATTCGGACCTCGCAACGTTGTACGAGCGCGCCGGCTGCCTGCACCCGAGCGACGGCCGCAAGTGCGGGACGCTGACCCAGTTGCCGATCCTGACGATGCCGTCGGACGACATCGGGCACCCGATCCCGGATCTCTCCGGCTACATCACCGAGGGCCAGATCGTGCTGTCGCGCGAACTCGATCGGGCCGGCGTCTATCCGCCGGTCAACGTGCTGCCCAGCCTGTCGCGCCTGATGAAGGACGGCACCGGGCGCGGCTACACGCATCCCGACCATCCGGGACTGTCGAGCCAGCTCTATGCGGCTTACGCGCGTTCGACACAGGCGCGACTGCTCGCGAGCGTCGTTGGCGAAGACGGGCTGTCGCCCACCGACCGCCGCTATCTTGCGTTCGGATCCGAGTTCGAACGACGGCTCGTCAGCCAGGCGCAGGCGCGGACGCTGGAAGAGAGCATGACGGTCGGCTGGCAGCTGCTGTCGGCGCTGCCTGTGGGCGAACTGACGCGCCTGTCCGATGCACAGATCGCCGAGCATCTCACTGCCGAGGCGAGTCCCGGATGAACGACCTGACGCCGACCCGCAGCCTGCTGATCGCCCTCGGCGACGAGCGGCGCACGATGCGCGAGGGTTATGCGTTCCTCGATGAGAAGTGCCTGCTGCTGGCGGGCGAGATGCTGCGCGAAGTGCGACGCCACCAGGATCTGATGCAGCGCTACGCAGTTCTCGAGAAGTCGGCGCGAACGGCGCTGCGCAGCGCGCTGGCCCGGCACGGGCTGAACGGCCTGCAGGTGTTTCCCGCAGCGGCGGCGCCGCGTGGCGTCGAAGTGAAGCCTCGTGCGCTGCTCGGCGTCGCATTGCTCAGTGCGCGGTGGACCGCGACCGCGGCTTCGCAGCCGCCCGCGGTCAATCCATCGCCCGAGGCACACGCCTGCCGTGCCGAATATTCGCGACTCACCGCGCTGCTGGTCGAGATCGCGGGTGTTTCGACCAGTCTCGCACGGCTCTATGCCGAATACCGGCGAACGGTGCGGCGCGTGCGGGCGCTGCAGGACGTGCTGCTGCCTGAGCTCGATCAGGACATCGCCGACATCGATACGCGGCTCGAAGACCTCGAGCGCGAAGACGCAGTCGCCTCGCGTCGCCACGTTTGAGCCGCGTCGGCTACGCTGGCGCCCTCCTCGTCAGGCTGTCCGTCGCAATGCGCGAGATGCATCGCAGCGCCCTCGTGCCGTATTCGGCCGAGCAGATGTTCGACCTCATCGAGCGGGTCGAGGACTACCCGCAGTTCCTGCCGTGGTGCACGGGCACCCGGCTGCTCGAGCGAACGAATGAGTTCGTTTCCGCGACCGTCGAGGTCGGCTACCGTGACCTGCACGTACACGTCACGACTCGCAACGAGAAGCGGCGGCCGGAGTGGATGTCGATCCACATGCAGGGCGGCACGTTCCGGCAGTTCTACGGGGAATGGCAATTGCTACCGCTGGACACGCTGGGGTGCCGGATCGGGTTCCTGCTGCGCTATGAGCTGGCGCTGCATGCGGAAAAGCTGGCCGGGCCGCTGATCGACCAGGCCGCCAATCGCATGGTCGACGCCTTCGTGCAGCGCGCTGAGTCGATCTTCGGCCAGGGAGCTTCGACCGGGTCTCCTGGTCAACCGTCCGGCGCGTGATCCGTTAGACTGGCTGGAAGGTCAGTGGAGACTGGCTGATTCGAGGCGGTGCCGCCACGAGTGCGGCTTTTCACGGGAGACGGAGAACATGAGAGCACTGATGGTTGCCGTACTGGCGGCGGGCGTGATGGCGGCCGGCGTTGCGAATGCGAGTCAGGAACTTGCAACCAAAGCGGGTTGCATGAACTGCCACGCGGTCGACACGAAGAAAATGGGTCCCGCATTCAAGGACGTCGCGAAGAAATTCAAGGGCAATGCGTCGGCCGAGGCGGACGTCACGGCCAAGCTGAAGTCCGGCAAGGGTCACCCGGCGGTCAAGGCTTCCGATGATGACCTGAAGGCCATCGTCAAGTGGGTCCTCGCGCAGTAAGGCATCCGAACGGGCACAGGAAGCCGGCCCCGCGCCTGCTTTCTTGTTCCCGCTACCGACGGCGCGCAGGAACTTGATCGATCGCAGTTCTCAACCCGGTTTCGTTTCTTAGAATCGCACGCGGCCGGCGGCTCCCGCGCCGGCCAGCCGTTCCAGTCCATCGGCGGGAGACGATCGAGTGAAAGGGAAACGATGAAGTCGAAGATTGCAATCGTGGTCGCAGCAGCCGGCCTGCTCGTGGCAGGCGCTGCCCAGGCGAGCGCGGAGCTGGCCGACAAGGCGGGCTGCGGCAAGTGCCACGCCGCGGACACGAAGAAGATGGGTCCGTCCTACAAGGACATCGCGAAGAAACTGAAAGGCACGCCCGAGGCGGACGTCGTCGCCAAGCTGAAGAGCGGCAAGGGCCATCCGAAGGCAACGGCCTCCGACGCGGACCTCACCGCGATCACGAAGTGGATCCTGGCGATGTAGTCGCGCCAGGAAGATGTGACCGAAAGCCGGCGCGAGCCGGCTTTTTGTTT
>DAINBQ010000262.1:0-3115 GCA_036732825.1 Burkholderiaceae bacterium
TCGGGTACGCGGCTGGTCTGCTCGCCGAAGAAGAGCGAGAAGCCCGAGAGGCCCGAAAGGCCCGGTGTATTGCCGCCGTTAGGCACCGCCGGAGTGCGTTCTCATCCGACCGGGCTAACAGAATTCCCTTCACAGCTTGATCGGCGCGACATAGCCCGTCATTTCGAGGTAGCCGCGGCCGACCGGACGATCAGCTTCAAAGAGCAGGCTCGCACCTTCCCAGTACACGGTTCCCGAGGTCCGCCGCGAGTCGAGTTCCTGGTCTTTCATCAGCGGCTGCGTCCGGAACGTCCGATCTCCCACTCGCAGTTGTTGGCTCACCGGCCAGCGGGCGCGGGTGCGCGGCGACTCCCACTCATCGATCCTCATGAAACGCACCTCGTCCGGCCCGAAAGTTCGGGTCGCTCCGCCTCGCGGACGAAACGCCGCGTAGTCGTAGATTGGCGCCTCGGCCGCCGCGCGGGGGCGAATTTCGAACGCGGTCAGCGCGCTGCCGTCATCGAGGTTCATGCCGACCCAGTCCCAGCCCGCCGCGCCGGGAGCGAGCACGCTGCTCGACCATTCGTGATCCAGCCACCCGTGCCCGCTGCGCTGCTCTGTGCGTCCATCGCGCGTCAGCCGCGCCCGCACCTCGAGCTGCGGCTCTGAGTAGTAGTAGCTCGCCTGCAGGGGATCGGGTCCCTTGCGCGAGTAACCCGCGGTGCCTTGCAGCAGCAACGGCTGCGTCGGCCGCGCGTCGAAGTCGAGCGTGAAGCTGCGGGCCGGCAGCGTGCATCGATAACTGCCGTCGGCGAGCCGCCAGAAGCGCCAGCGGCCGAGATGGACGTCGGTGTCTTCGACGGACGCGGCTGCCGCGCCGAAGCCGGCGCGGGCCAGTCGCTCATCGTGTACCAATGCGCCGCGCGCGGGATCGGCGATCGCCGCATGCGCGATCACCAGCTGCTTGGCCGCGAACGCACTGGGGTTGGCCGAGTCGATGTCGGACCGCGACCGGAAGAACGTCACCTGGAAACCTATCGACGGCAGTCCCGGCGCATCGAGCCACCCGGTCAGGTACCACCATTCGATCCGGTAGTCGGGGTGCGCGCCATGGTCACGCGGAAATGCCAGCGCGCGCGGAGTCACGGCCGGATATTCGACCGCCGCGCGGCTCGGCGCAGCCGCGAGCGCGAGCGCGCTGCAAAGCAGGTGACGCCGCGAGATCACTACCAGTCCTCGCTCACCGCGCGCACCGCTTCGACCGATACCGCTCTGCGACCCGCAAGCACGGCTGTTGCGACGGCTGCGAACATCAGGGCCGCCATGAGCCCGGCGATCAGCGGCGCCGGTGCATCGAAGTCCATCGTCCAGTGGAAAGACTGGGGATTGACGACCTCGATCAGCACGATCGAAACGACCAGCCCGGTCGCGAGCCCCATCACGATTGCGAGCGCGGTGACCATCGCGCCCTCGAGCGCGAGCAGTTTCAGGACCTGCGTTCGCGTGAGCCCGATGTGGCGCAGCATGCCGAACTCGCGCGTGCGCGCGATCGCCTGCGACGAGAAGGTCGCCGCGATGCCGATCAGCCCGATGACGATCGCGGCGATCTCCAACACGTAGGTGACTGCGAAGCTGCGGTCGAAGATCTGCAGGCTGCGCTGGCGGATGTCGCCGGGCTCGACGAATTCCGTCGCTGCGCCGACATCGAGCTGAGAGCGCAGTTCTTCGGCGACGCGGCCCGCGCTGTAGCCGGGCTTCAGCCAGATCCCGGCGTCGGTGATCGTCGTGTCCCCGGTGGCGGCCTGAAAGTCGGACGTGCGCATCGCGATCGCTCCGAACTGGCGTGCGTAATCGCGCCAGACGCCGGCCACCGTGAATGACTGCATGCGGTCCGCCAGCGGCAGTTGCACGGTACTGCCGACTTCCATGTCGTAAATCTCGACCATTGCCTCGGTGATCCAGATGGGCGGCGGCATGCCCGGCCTCCACTTTGCGGTCGCGCCGGTGAGCGGCAGTTCGGCGCCGGGGTCATCGACGTCGAATGGCCGGACGACCAGCGTGACCTGGGCCCGCTGCGCGTCGAGTTGCAGCCGCGCAAAGCGCGAGAAGTCCGCGCGCGCGATTCCCGGATGGCTGGCGATGCGCTGCAGGTCGGCTGGCGAGAAGTACGCGATCGATCCCGTCTGCGCGACCCGTGCGTAGAGCTCCGCGGGCAGGATGCGGTCGAGCCAGTCGTCGACCGAGCCGCGGAAGCTCGCGACCATCGTCGCCATCGCGATCATCAGCGCAAAGCTCGCGACGATCCCGGCCATCCCGATCGCGGCGAAGCTCGGTGCCTGCGCAATGCGAGTCACCGCAAGCAGAAGTGTCGGCGATCGGGAGGTCGATGAGCGCTCGACCCGCTGCGCGAACGGTGCGAACACTGCGTGCGCAATTCGCGGCTGCAGCGCGATCGTGCCGATCAGCAAGGCTCCGATCGACAGGTAGCCGCCGATCGGGATGCCGTTCACCGGCGGCAGCCAGACCAGCGCCGCCCCCAGCAGCAAGAGTGCGGCGCCCGGCCATACGCGTCCGAGCGGCTTGAAGGCATCCTCTTCGGCGCCCGCCTTCAGTGCAAGCGCAGGAGGCGTACGCGCGGCATCGCGCGCCGGCAGCCAGCTGCCGATGATTGCCGCGCCGAGGCCGAGAACGAAAAACCCCGCCAGCGCGCTGCCGGTGTACTGGAGCTGCGGCTGCGTTCCGCTGAAGAAGCCGCTGCCGAGGTCGCCGCCGAGCAGTTGCACCGTCGTGGCCGCCAGCGCTGCACCGAGAGCGAGACCGAGCGCGCTGCCGACGGCGCCGAGCAAAGTCGCCTCGGCGATCAGCAGAGCCTGTACCTGGCGCGCGGTGACACCGATGACGCGCAAGTAGGCGAGCTGGGTACGGCGCGCGATCGTCGCCTGCGCCTGCAGCGAGAACACCAGGAACGCGCCGGTAAAGAGCGCGACCAGCGCGAGCACGTTGAGGTTGACCCGGTAGGCGCGCGAGAGATTCGACACGCGCGCGGACTCCGAGTCAGCCGTCGTCAGCGCGACCCCGGCAGGGAGCGCGAGATCGCGGGCGACATCCGCGGGCGCTGCTCCGGCCGCGAGTTTCA
>DAINBQ010000262.1:3215-4386 GCA_036732825.1 Burkholderiaceae bacterium
CTGCAGCAGCGGACTGGCGAGTTCGACGGCAGGATGGGTGACGACGCGCTCGAACAGCCGTTCGTCGAAGCCTTCTCGCGTCGCGGTGATCGAGGCGTCGGCCTGCCCGGTGACTGCGCGCACCGCAGACGAGAACTCGGCGAGCGCCGAGGTGTTGATCAAGTGCACCGCGTATCCGAGCGCGACACCGATCGCGATCGCAAGCACCTGGACCAGCGCACGCAGCCGATGCTGGCGCGCGTAGCCGGCGATCACATGCCAGCCCAGCCAGAAGAACGCTTTCATGCGTGCGGCCGCAGCCGGCCGTGATCGAGCACGAGGATGCGGTCGGCCGAGCGGGCTGCGGCCTCCGAATGTGTGACCAGCACGCCGCCGGCCGTGCGCGACCGGATCTCGTGCGCGAGCAGCGTCAGTACGGTCTGCGCAGTGTCCGGGTCGAGGTTGCCGGTCGGCTCGTCGGCGAGCACCAGCGCCGGTCGATGCACGAGGGCGCGCGCGACCGCCACGCGCTGCATCTCGCCGCCGGAGAGTTCGCGGGGCATGCTGGCGCCGCGATCTCCGAGTCCGACGGCGGACAGCAGCTCCTGCACGCGCGTTTCGCGCTCGTCGCGCAGGCGTCCGATCAGCACCAGCGGCAGTTCGACGTTCTGCGCGACGGTCAGGTGCGGCAGGATGTGAAAGGACTGGAAGACGAAGCCGAGTTTCGCGCGGCGCGTCAGCGTGCGGCGCTCGTCGTCCATGGCCGCCAGGTCGATGCCTTCGACGACGACGCGTCCGGCGTCGGGCCGGTCCAGCCCCGCGATCAGGTTCAGCAGCGTCGACTTGCCCGAGCCGGACTCGCCGACGATCGCAACGTATTCGCCCGACGCCACCTCGAGTTCGAGTCCGTCAAGCACCGTCCGTTCGCGAAACCGCTTGACCAGGCCATCGACCGAGAGCATCGAGGGATTCTACGGGGCCGGAACAGCACGAACGCCCGCATGCGGTGGGTGTCCTTGTAGTTGCCTTCGAAGGCGCCGAGCAGCGCAGCGGCGGCCGGGGCATTCGGCCAAAGAGTGCCGTGTGTTGGCCCACTTTGGCCGCCGGCCGCAGCGAGCAGCGCAGGGAACCCGCGCAGCGGGCGCCTTCGTAGGCTCGCCTTCTTTGGCCCACCTTTCTTGGCGAAGCAAGA
>DAINBQ010000263.1:0-4350 GCA_036732825.1 Burkholderiaceae bacterium
GCAAACGTCGCTTGTATTCGTCCTGCAGGTCGTCCTTGTTCAGTTTGTCTTCGAGGACGACCAGCAGATTGACCGGATCGGCCGCGATTTCGCTGGGATCGCGGTTGAACGCCGCCGAGATGGTCTTGAAGGCCCAGCGCGTCGACAGGCCCGAGAACCCTTCGGCCGCCCCTGCATCGTCGCGGTATTCCTTCACGCTCTTGCTGCGCGGGTCGACGTCCTTCAGGTTCTCGCCGTTGTAGCAGCGCAGCTTGCTGTACACGGACGAGTTCTCCGGTACCGCAAGCCGCGACAGCACGGTGAACTCGGCCAGCGTGCGTAAGGTCTGCGGTGCACACGGTGCTTCCGACAGTGTCGAGGCCTTGAGCATCTTGTCGTAGATGCGCACCTCCTCGTCGACGCGCAGGCAATACGGCACCTTCACCAGATAGACGCGGTCGATGAACGCCTCGTTGTCCTTGTTGTTGCGGAACTTCAGCCACTCGGCTTCATTCGAGTGCGCCATGATGAAACCGTTGAACGGCAGTGCGGGCAGCGCTTCCGTGCCCTTGAAGTTGCCCTCCTGCGTGGCGGTGAGGATCGGGTTCAGCACCTTCAGCGGTGCCTTGAACATCTCGACGAACTCGACGCAGCGCGCCGACCCCAGGCACAAGGCGCCCGAGTAGCTGTATGCATCAGGGTCATCCTGCGCAAAGCGCTCGAGCTGGCGCAGGTCGACCTTGCCGACCAGCGAAGAGATGTCCTGCGTGTTCTCGTCGCCGGGCTCGGTCTTCACGATGCCGATCTGGTTGAGCACCGACGGCATCACGCGGACGACCTTGAACTTGGTCAGATCGCCCTTGTATTCCTTCAGCCGCTTCAGCGCCCAGGGGCTTGCGATGCCGGTCAGCGCGCGGCGCGGAATTCCGTACCGATCTTCCATCTGTGCGCCATGCTGCTCGCGATTGAAAAGCCCCAGGGGCGACTCCAGGACCGGCGATACCCGGCCGCTCACCGAATCCTTGATCGCGTAGATCGGGAACTGCTCGCACAGCGACTTGATCTTTTCGGCCAGCGACGACTTGCCGCCGCCGACGGGCCCCAGCAGATACAACACCTGCTTGCGTTCCTCGAGCCCCTGCGCCGCGTGGAGGAAGTACGCGTACAGCGACATCAGCGTCTCTTCCATGCCGTGGAACTCGGCGAACGTGTCCCACTGCTGTATCACGCGGTTCTGGAAGATGCGCGACAACCTTGGATCGTCGGCAGTGTTGACGAGCTTCGGCTTGCCGATTGCCTCGAGCACGCACTCGTGCGACGACGCGTACGCCATTCGGTCGGTCTTGCAGTAGTGCAGGAACTCCTCGAGGCCCATCTCTTCGTCCTGCGCGCGGACGAAGGCATCGCGATAGCCGGAGAACAGTTCAGTGTGCGCGTTCATCGTGACCTCCACCGCGACACGGGTCGCACAGGTTCAGATGACGTGAGAGACGCCAATGCAATTTACGTTCCCATCCAAACTAACAATAGCGGAAAAAGGCTGGCAATCGCCTGTGAAGAATCAACAAGACAAACGCTCACGGTGGCTCGACAGTTGACTCATGTCGCGTCGCGTCAGACATACGATGTAGGAATTGCGCTGACATCCGAAGACGTGCATCCCGCGCTGCGTTCAGGTTGGAAACGCCTGCTAGCAGTCCGGAAGGCGCGCTGCTACGGATTCAGTCGCGCATCAACTCGCGTGCTGATGCCGCAGTGACCGCAGCCCTGAAGTTGCACCACTTCGACGCGTTGATCCTCGTTGTTGCCGCGTCTTCGCTGGCGTGTCTACGGAGCGCCGAGCAGTAGGTAGAGGCTCCAGCGCCCGCTGGCGCCGATACCCACGCCGACGTACGCAGGGCCGAGGAAGGTGTCTGCTCCGAGGAAGACCGATCCTGACCATACCGTGCCCGGCGATGGCAGGCCGTCGACTCGATCGCTGATGCGGCCGACTTCTGCAGCACTGCCGGCGTAAACCCCTGATCCGAGCAGATCGGGCAAAGGTAGCATGCGGTTGTAGTACATCACCCGCCCATAGCTGAACCGGCGTCCGGAGAACTCGTTGATGCGATACGCCGACAGCCGAAACGGGCCGCCCAGGGAGAACGACTCATACGCGGGCATGTCGGATGAAAGCGACGATCCGCCGCTGACCGAGGCGTTCAGCGTGTGCGGCCCCCAGCTCTTGATCCCCCTCGCAGCGGCCTCCAGGCGCTGGTAACTGGCGGCCGATCCGAACGAAGTCATCGCGCCGTACGCCGTTCCAACGAAGCCGTATCCCGCGGTCGGGAACCAGGCGTGGTCGGTCTGATCGACGAAGAGCACCGCGCGCATGCCTGCGGTCGTTTCCTTGAGGGAAGGCAGCACCGGAGAACCGGTCTCCACGCGGGCATCGACTCTGGACCAGACCCCACCGAGGCGCACCTGACCCCAGGTGCCGAGCACCGCACCGATGTCGACACCGCCCTGGCCAATGCGAGTGAGGTACTCGGCAACCTTGTCCTCACCCTGGAACACGCCGCGCGTCTGCTGCCCGACCACGCCATACGGCGCGACGAACCACTTTCCTGTCTCGTTGAGCGGCTGGTAGAACTCGCTCAGCAGATGCGTGTCCTGCCCGATCTGGAGTTCGGTGGTCCATTCGGCGCCGAGACGGTTGATCCATGTCTTCCGGTACTGAACGAGCGCATTGAACTGGTTGTCGCCCTCGAAGTCACTCGCCAGCGCCAGACCGAAGCGCAGGTAGTCCCCGCCCCACGACTTCTCGACGGGCTCGATGATCATTGCGCGTGGCCCGGTCTCGCCGCGGACAATCCGGTAGCTGATGCTCTCGTAGTCGCCGGTGCCATACACGCGTCGCAGGTCGGCGCCGAGCGTCGCCTCGGACAGCGGCTCACCCGGCTTGCTTTCGACGAGTTCGCGCACCACGGCCGGGTTTGTGCGCTTCAGTCCCTCGACGCGAATCTCGTCGACCGTGCCAAGTGCCTTGGCTTCGGCCACCTGCGTGCCCCGCAGCGCGGCGTACTGCTCCGGCGGGATGCTGTAGCGCTTCAGCTTGTCGGCCACCGCCCGCGTCGCCTCTTCGCCGATCCTGATCGCGTCCTTGGAGCGATCGAACGTGCCGGCGGAAATGTCGCCGAGGTCCGGCGCGATCAGCACGTCCTTCTCGCCGAGGCTCTTCAATTGCTCATCAACCGTCTGCTTGCCGAGGAAGTTGACGAGCTGCGCGGTGACGCTGAGCGCGGACGTCAGCTGATCGCGCTTGAGAGGCGGCGTGGAGATGTTGACCGCAATGACGACATCCGCGCAGAGCCTGCGGGCCTCGTTGATCGGCAGATTGTTCGCGATCCCGCCATCCACCAGCAACCGGCCGTCGATCTCGACCGGCGCAATCGCGCCCGGTACCGACATGCTGGCACGCATCGCCTGCGCGAGGCTGCCCTTGTCCATCACGACCGCCTCACCCGTTTCGATGTCGGTGCCCATCGCGTGGAACGGAATGGGGAGCCGGTTGAAATCCGTCACACCAAACGCCGGCGTGGAGAGTTCGCGGAAGAAGGATTCGATCGATACGCCGGCGATGATCCCCTTGGGCAGCGCGAGCCCGCCGTCCGCGACGCCGAATTCGGGCTTGAACAGCGTCTTGTAGTCGTCGCGCTTCCGGCGGACCGCGAGTTCCTTGCGCGGCGGAGCGTCGCGAAAGATGTCGTCCCAGTTCGCCGCGAGGACCATCTCTTCCATTTCCTGCGGCGTTCGACCGGCTGCGAACGTCGCTCCGACGATTGCGCCCATGCTGGTGCCGGTGACGCAGTGCACCGGAACGCGCAGTTCCTCGAGGACCTTGAGCACGCCCACGTGGGCAAGACCGCGAGCGCCGCCGCCGGATAGCGCGAGTCCGATACGCGGAGTGGCGGGCGCGGCAACCGGCGTCGTCTGTGCCGAAAGCCGGGGGCAATGCACGGCCAACAGCGCGAGTGCAGTGGCCAGGCAAAGCGCGTGCGTCGTGTTTGCGCGTGAGTCGTTCATGGTTGGATATCCGATCTGATCGGCCCGGACCTCGGAAACCGTTCCGGCAATACGTTGCGCGCAGTGGCGCGGATGATCTTGTGCCGTGTCAAGGGCGCGCCGACACAGCTTCGGCCGAGTGCACGCGGGGCTGCTCAGACCTGAAGTTGATCGACTTCTGCAGCGTTCCGGTGTGGTCGAAGTGGGCACGTAGCGCGCGTTTCTGCTCCGATGCAAAAAGAAAACGGGCCGCGCGATGGCGGCCCGTCCAGATCTGGTGGAGAAGAGGAGGATCGAACTCCCGACCTCTGCATTGCGAACGCAGCG
>DAINBQ010000264.1:0-4294 GCA_036732825.1 Burkholderiaceae bacterium
CGAAGCGGCAGATCGCGCTGGCGCGAGGCCCACGCATCCAGTCCGGACAGGAACCCTTCACTCCACGAGACCGCGGCAACGATCTCGGCGCGTTCCAGACCGCGCTCGCGCAGCAGCTGCGGCGCGCGTCGGAGGTCATCCGGCGGGCAGTTGAATGCCCGCTTGCTTTGCAGCGGCCGTTCCGCGCCCTCGGCAAAGATCGGATTGCCGTCCGATGCGACCAGTGCAATGGCGGGATCATGCAAGGTAGCGGCGAGCCCGACATACACCCGGTCGCGTGTAGCCATGAGAGCGGTTTGCTTGTATTTCGTGTGGCCGCTACTCTAAACCCTGTGCTGTCGGAACGCGTCGCAGATGCGCGGATCCGGCAAGGAGATGCCGATGATGCAGACACCACGAATCCTTTTTTTCCTGAGCCCGCTCTGCGCCGTGTTGCTTGCCGGGTGCGCAACGACGCAAGTGGATGCGCAATGGAGCAACCCCGAATACAGCGGAAAGTCGCTGCGCGGCGAATCGGTGCTGGTCGCCTGCGAGGCGCCCGAACTGACGCTGCAGCGGATCTGCGAAGACCAGGTCGCGGCCCAGGTGTCCGCGCGCGGTGCGAAACCGACGAAGAATTCAACGTTGAGTTCTGCGGGCAGCCCGCCCGGAGCGACGGATCCCTACGCGGTCGCGGCGAAGCGCATCGGCGCGCGCGCGATCGTGCGCACGACGCTGGCTGCCGGGCCGCCGATCGTTTCGGATTCGGGCCCGGTGATCGGATTCGGACTGGGTGGCGGCTCGTTCGGCGGTGGCTCGTACCGCAGTGGCGGCGCAGGGGTCACGATGCCTGTCGGCGGCGCCAGAACGACGCAGACGCTGTCGGCAGAAACGGTGCTGATCAATCCGGCCAATGGCGTCACGATGTGGTCGGGCCGAGCCTCGAGCCCGACCAATCTGGACGCGGGCGGCCAGGTGACCGAACTCGCCCGTGTGCTCGTCGAGGCCGTTCAGAAGTCCGGCATGCTGTAACGCAGATCATGCTGCTGAGCACGGTTTTAGCGCTGTGACCTCGCGCCAGCAGCGTTCGTCCTCGACTGCCAGAGGACTGACGCCAAACAGAATGCATTGCCTTCCGGACGCGATCCGATGCCTGCTCCTGTCGTTGCCCAACTGAATGCCAGGCCTGTGCCGGGCTGGCGCGAAATCGCGTCGAACATCGCCGAGGCAGCGCGCGAACTTGCGGCGCGCGGCTGGACGCCGGCCACCGCGGGCAACTTTTCGGCGCGTGCCGACGCATCGTCCGCGGTGATCACGGTCTCGGGACGCGACAAAGGCCGTCTGACCGCCGACGATTTCCTTCTGGTGGATCTGCAAGGTCGCGTGATTGATGGCAATGGCAAGCCTTCGGCCGAAACGCCTCTGCACGTCCAGCTGTATCGGCGAGATGCGTCGATCGGCGCCGTCCTGCACACGCACTCGCCGTATCAGACGGTGGCAGGGCGCGCGCTGGCATGCGAGGGCGGGATCCGGTTCGAGGGCTACGAGCTGCTGAAGGCCTTTGCCGGTGTCGGAACCCACGAAACGCAGATCACGCTGCCGGTGTTCGCGAACACGCAGGACATGCAGGAGCTGGCGCAACGGGTCGAGGCTCGCCTGGAATCGAATGAGCCTTTGTTCGGCTATCTGATCGATGGCCATGGAATCTATGCATGGGGCACCGGTCTCGGCGACGCGATGCGTCACCTGGAGGCATTCGAATTCCTGATCGGTTGCGAACTTGAACTGAGGAGACTGGCGCGATGAGCCGACTTCGCATCTACACCGACAAGGACGCGACGCATCCGCTGGTCGAATCGGAGGATCACGCGGTGATCGCCAGGGAGCTGGGAGCGCGCGGCGTGCGTTTCGAGCGCTGGCCCACGCGCCCACTTCCGGAGCCTACGACACCGGATGCGGTGCTCGAGGCGTACCAGTCCGAACTCGAACGGCTGCGCCAAGAAGGCGGCTACCAGTCGCACGATGTGATCAGCCTCAAGCCTGACCATCCGGACCGCGAGACGCTGCGCCAGAAGTTCCTGAACGAGCACACGCACAGCGAAGACGAAGTGCGCTTCTTCGTGGCCGGCAGCGGTCTCTTCACGCTTCATCTCGGCGACCGGGTCTACGAAGTGCTGTGCGAACAGGGCGACCTGATCGGCGTCCCGGACGGCACGCCGCACTGGTTCGACATGGGGCCGCGGCCATCATTCACGGCGATTCGCCTGTTCACGAATCCCGCTGGCTGGGTAGCGAATTTCACCGGTGCCGACATCGCGTCGCGCTTTCCTCGCTACGAGACCTGACCTGCCCTTGCGCGAACTCACCGAGGCGCCGCGCGCCGTTCTGATCGATATCGAGGGGACGGTCGGATCGATCCGATTCGTCAAGGACGTGCTGTTTCCGTACGCGCGGCGGAGGCTGCGCGCATTCGTTCTCGAGAACGCCGGCCGTTCTGAGGTCGCGGAACAGCTTGCGGCGGTCGCAGCTGACGCCGGCGGCAAAGCGGATCTCGGTGCGCTGGCCGATCAGCTGGAGCGCTGGAGCGACGAAGATCGCAAGGCCACGCCGCTCAAGGCATTGCAGGGAATGATCTGGGCCAGTGGCTATGCATCCGGCGAACTCACGGCACACCTGTACGAGGATGCGGTCCGGGCACTGCGCCGCTGGTCCGGGCGCGGCCTGCCGGTCCACGTTTATTCATCCGGGTCGATCGCCGCACAACGCCTGTACTTCAAGCACACAAGCTCTGGCGATCTGAGTGCCCTGCTGGCCGGATATTTCGACACCACGACCGGGCCGAAGCACGACGCGCAGTCCTACAGACGGATTGCCGACGCGATCGGAGTGCCTCCTGCCGAGCTCATCTTTTTCTCGGACGCCGAAGCGGAACTCGTGGCGGCGCGGGCGGCAGGTTTGCGTGCCGTTGAGGTCCCCAGGGACGGCCAACCGCGCTGGAGCGGGCCGTCGATTCAGTCCTTCGACGAACTCGCATACTGAGAATTTACTTCAAGTTGAAGGTTTAGAAAGCGCGCAGAAGTCTTTGAATATAAACGTATTCTAGGTGGCTCTTACTGCAGCTCTATGGGCGCCTTCGCATTAACTATCTGCGGCAATATATTGAATAAGTGGAAGAAATTTTCCGTCGTCGCGGCCGCGACAGTTTCGACGGTCACAGCCTTCAGTTCTGCGATCTTGATGGCGACGTTCGGGACGAAAGCCGGCTCGTTGCGCTTGCCCCTGAACGGAACCGGCGCCAGGTAGGGTGCGTCGGTCTCGATCAGCATCCGCTCCAGCGGAACCGCGCGCGCAACTTCCTGCAGTTCACGGGCGCTCTTGAAAGTCACGATGCCCGAGAACGAGACGTAGAAACCAAGGTCCATTGCCGCCCGCGCGACGTCCAGCGACTCGGTGAAGCAATGCATGACGCCGCCGGCCTGCGTTGCGCCCTCTTCCTGCATCAACCGGATCGTGTCCGCCGAAGCCGCGCGGGTGTGAATGATCAGTGGCTTGCCGGCCGCGCGGGCAGCTCGAATGTGGACTCGGAAGCGTTCGCGCTGCCATTCGAGCGGCTCGGTCAGGCGGTAATAGTCGAGACCGGTCTCGCCGATGGCGACGACCTTGGGGTGCCGGGCGAGTTCGCACAGTCGATCGACCGTCGGCTCCGGGGTATCGCTGTTGTCGGGGTGGACGCCGACCGATGCGTAGATGTCGGGCTCGCGCTCCGCGACCGGCAGAACGACATCGAATTCAGGCAGCGTCGTGCAGACGTTCAAGGCCGCGACGACGCGGTTCTCGCGCATGCGCGAGAGCACACCCGGCAGGTCGCCGGCGAGTTCGGGGAACGAGAGGTGACAGTGCGAATCGACGAACATCGTGCAAGCCGGCCGCGCGGGGGCCGGCCATTGGCAGCCGCACTTTACAGAGTGTGTGTCGGGCGCGCGGACTTCAACGCGGCGCCGAGGGCATCTTCGATTCGCTTGCGGGCGTTGATGCCCGTTTCATCGCCCGGGAAGTGCACGCCGATGCCGGGCGTCTTGTTGCCGCCCGCGGGCGGGCTGATCCAGACGACCTTGCCGGCGACCGGAATCCGGGTCGGATCGTCGAGCAGCGTGAGGATCAGGTAAACATCGTCGCCAAGCTGGTACGGACGGGTGGTAGGAACGAAGACGCCGCCATTCTTCAGATAGGGCATGAAGGCCGCATACAGCGCCGCCTTCTCCTTGATGGACAGTGAAAGCACGGCCGGCCGCGCTCCGCCTGCGGCCGCTGCCTG
>DAINBQ010000265.1:0-4293 GCA_036732825.1 Burkholderiaceae bacterium
AGCAGCGGAAAGATCTGCCGGACGAAGCGCCACGTCTCCCACAGCCACGCGCGCCAGTCTTCCGGGGGCAGGCGGCGCGCGAAATAAACGACTGAGCAGAGCGCCACGCCGATCGCGACGACGCGGCCGGTGACTTCGATCGTCAGTCCCTCGGTACCGTGAGCGAGACGCAGGGCAGCGACGAGGAGCGTGACCACGACGAGCCCAAGGGCGGCCCACGTCCAGCGGTTTGCGCCCTCGGTGATGTTCTCCAGTCCCTTCCACGCCAGCACGCCGATCAGTATCAGCATCAGAATCAGCAACGAGCCGTGCACGCTGACGCCTTCCTCTCCCTTGGCAGCGTCGAACGGGACCCACTCGGAAAGCACGACCTGCCAGGCATCGACCCAGGGCAGCGGATTGTCTGCAGCGACGAGGGAAACCGTCAGCGGCCAGATCTTCAGCGTGCCCGCAAGCAGGACCGCTAGCAGCGACAGCAGGACTCCGCCGGCCGCGAGGCCGATCTGCGCCTTGCCGGCGAACAACGCATCGGTCTGCGCGTCATGCCTGGCATCGTCCTGCCAGAACAGCAGCGCCATCAGCAGCCCGATGCCGATACCGAAGATTAGGCAGAGCGCAAAACGGGCGAACGCGAACTCGGCACCGAGAATGGTGCCGGTGTAGGAGAGCGCGAGCACGTTGCCGGCGGGCGCGAAGAACAGGAACGTGACAGCCGGTCCGAGCCCGGCCCCTTTGCGGTAGATGCCCGCGAACAAGGGAACGATCGTGCAGGAACATACGGCGAGGAGCGACCCTGCAGCCGCCGCCGCCGGATAGGACACGCGCGCCGGGGTGTTGCGTCCGAGCCAGCGAGTGATGCTCGGCTTGGGAATCAGCGCGGACATCGCGCCGGCGATGAAGAACGCGGGCAGCAGGCAGAGCAGAACGTGCGCCGCCAGGTAGGCGGCGAGATTGCCCGCGCCAGCGGCCAACAGGTGCAGAACCTGGTCCATGGAGACAACTGTGTTACGTGTGAACGGTAGGGGCCGTTCCGGTCCGCTGTTACCTGCCTGATCAAACGAACGGCGATTCGCAGCGCGAGAAACTGGCTGAGTCGAAGGTAAGTGGGTGGATGTTGCGTCCCATCAAGGCCCCGACGCATTGCAGACGGCATCTTGCCCGCGAATTGAGTGCGGCTTCGACGTGGATAGCGGTTCGAACGTCCTTGCTCAGCCCTACGAGTTGGTATGGCTCACCGGTGAACAGACGCTGATGCAGGACACGTCGATGGCGGTGCTCGAGCTCTACAAGGAAGGTGGATTCGAGATCGACGAGGAGTTTCGCGAACTGCCCGATCACATCGCGGCCGAACTGGAGTTCCTCTATCTGCTGCTGTTCCGCCAGGCGCAGGCGCGCAGGGACAACGACTCGCAGGCGCTTCCTATGTCGTCGCGCTGCAGCGGCGTTTCCTGGACCAGCACCTTGCTCGCTGGGTCGAACCGTTCGCTGCGGCGATGGCCGCGGGCGCGCGGACAGCCTTCTATCGCGAACTGGCCGCGCTGACGCAGCGTGTCGTGGAGTCGGAAGCGGCGCGCATCAGAGCGGCCTAAACTCGACGAACTTCCAGTCATTTCGCCGCTTGCCCGGCCGTCCGCTCCGTGACCGTCGTTCCTCCATCACGCGAAGGTGTTGCTTTCGGCTGCGTCCTGAAGGCCTGGCACGCCCACGAGGCGGAGCTGTTGGGATTCCTGCGTCACCAAGTCGGGGACGCGCACCGCGCCGACGATCTCCTGCAGGAGGTGTTCCTCAAGGCGATGCGGCAGGGGCAGGGGTTCTGCGAACTCGAGCAACCGCGCGCCTGGCTGTTCCAGGTCGCACGCAACACCCTGATCGACGATGTCCGGCGGCAGCGACCGACCGAAACACTGGATGTTGATCTGCAGGCGCCGGTCCCGGCCGAAGGGTCGCCCGTCGATGCCTTAGCAGATTGCATCGAGCGCAGCCTTCCCCAGCTGGATGCCGCCGACCAGGACGTGCTGCGCCGCTGCGACCTCGAGGGCTGGCGGCAGCACGAATACGCCGATCGCAATGGCTTGACCCTCTCCGCCACCAAGGCGCGCCTACGGCGTGCCCGAATGCGACTGCGCGCGTTGCTGATCGAGCGCTGCGGCGTGCGGTTCGACGTCCAGGGTGAGGTCTGCTGCACGGTGCCACCCGTCCCGCCCCCGAGCTGAACCCTGTTGGGCCTTGCGCTGGGTCAAGCGCAGACGATCGTCCCGGCCGCAAACAGGCGGCGGCAGCATCCTTTTCCCGCTTGCGACGTCTTCGCAGTGTGGCGGTCCGCTTTTTTCCGGTTCCGCGCTCTCCCGAGCCATTGATGAACGCCGTTGCCCTGCAACTACCGCAACGCCATCCCCGCAGCTTCCTGCTGCTGGCGGCGCTGATCTGGTTGGGGCTGTACCGCAGCCTTGTCCCGTTATCCGAGGCCGTGGTCGCCGCATTGCCGGTCGACCGCGCGAGTCACCTCGGCGCCGCGCTGCAGTTCTTCCTGTATGACACGCCCAAGGTTCTGTTGCTGCTGACCGCCGTCGTGTTCGTGATGGGCATGATCAATTCGTGGTTCACGCCCGAGCGAACGCGCGCGCTGCTCGCCGGCCGACACGAGGGGATTGCGAACGTGATGGCGGCCAGCCTTGGCATCGTCACGCCGTTCTGTTCCTGCTCGGCGGTGCCGCTGTTCATCGGTTTCGTTCAGGCGGGCGTTCCGCTCGGCGTCACGCTGTCGTTCCTGATCGCCGCGCCGATGGTCAACGAGGTGGCGCTGGTCCTGCTGTTCGGCCTCTTCGGGTGGCAGATCGCGCTGCTGTACCTGGCGCTCGGCCTGACCGTCGCGATCGTCGCCGGGTGGATCATCGGCCGGCTGAAGATGGAACGCCATCTGGAGGACTGGGTGCGCGACATGCCCCGCCTGCGGGCACAGGCAGGCGCCATGCAGCTCACGCTGGTTGAGCGCATCGAGGCGGGCTTCGCCGCCGTACGCACGATCGTCGGCAAAGTGTGGCCGTACATCCTCGCGGGCATCGCGATCGGTGCCGCGATCCACGGCTGGGTGCCGCAGGACTTCATGGCGTCCTTCATGGGCAGGGATGCGTGGTGGTCAGTGCCGTTGGCGGTCGCGATCGGAGTGCCGATGTACACCAACGCGGCCGGCATCATCCCCATCGTTCAGGCGCTGCTCGCCAAGGGCGCGGCGCTCGGCACCGTGCTCGCGTTCATGATGAGCGTGATCGCGCTGTCACTGCCCGAGATCGTCATCCTGCGCAAGGTTCTCAAGCCGCGGCTGATCGCGACTTTCGTCGCCGTCGTGGCCAGCGGCATCCTGCTGGTCGGGTTCGTTTTCAATGCGGTGCTGTAACGCATCGCGGCCCTCGGTGATCCCGCCCGATCCTACTTTCCGTTGTCACCTCTGGAGTCGTCCATGTCACCGCGTGGCTTGACCCAATTATTCGCAGCGGCGCTGCTGGTCGCAGCGGCGTCCGCGCACGGGGTCGAAGTCCGCTTCGAGCGCGTGGCTGATGGCGTGTACGCGCACATCGGTGAACTCGGCGGCCGCACCTATGACAACGAAGGACTGAACGCGAACATCGGACTCGTCGTCACGCCCGGCGGCGCGGTGCTGATCGACAGCGGCGCTACCGCCCGCAGCGCCGCCGAGATCCATGCTGCCGTCAAGCGAGTGACGGAACTGCCGGTGCGCTGGGTGATCAACACCGGCGGGCAGGATCATCGCTGGCTCGGCAACGGGTACTTCAAGGCGCAAGGTGCGCAACTGATTGCGCACGCCAACGCGCGTGCCGACATGATGAACCGTGGCAACGATCATCTGCAGGCGCTGCGCGCTGTTCTCAAGGAGCGCGCCGACGGCACGACGCCGACGTTGCCCGACCGCTATGTCGAGGGAACGGACATCCGCCTGGACCTCGGCGGCACCGTGTTCGAGCTGCGTCACCGCGGTGGTGCACACACGCCCGGCGACACGATGGTCTGGTTGCCGGCCGCAAGGGTTCTGTTCACCGGGGACGTCGTTTACGTCGAGCGCATGCTCGGCGTGCTGCCAGTGAGCAACACGAAGCAATGGCTCGCAACGTTTGATGTGATCGAGCAACTCGAACCGGCGCACCTGGTGCCCGGCCACGGCAAGGTCACCGACGTGGCCACGGCGCGCGCCGACACCCGCGCCTACCTGGAAGCGCTGCGCGCGCACATGAAGAAGGCGGTCGACGACGGCACCGACATCAGCGCCGCGATCAAGAG
>DAINBQ010000266.1:0-1127 GCA_036732825.1 Burkholderiaceae bacterium
TGCCGCGGCCCGCCGACCGGCGGAACGAAATGCGGGACTGGCTATCATACAAACGTGCCTGCATACCGCGGCCTGGGCCGCATTTCGCTTCCCGTGCACCGCTTCCGCTGCTTCGTCGTCGCGTTCCTCGCCTGCGCGCTCGGCCTGCCGGTTGCGCCGGCTGCGCTGGCGCAGACGGCGGCACAGGACCTGCCGGTGCTCGGTGATGCAGGCAGCGAAGATCTCTCGCCCGCGACGGAACGCCGGCTCGGCGAGCAGATCATGATCGAGGTGCGGCGCGACCCCAGCTACCTGCCCGACCCCGAGGCGACCGAATACCTGAATCACCTCGGCTACCAGCTGGTGTCCGTCAGCCCGTCACGCTCGCTGGACTTCGTCTTCTTCGCCGTGCGCGACCCGATGATGAACGCGTTTGCGCTGCCGGGTGGATTCATCGGCGTGCACACGGGCCTGGTCGTCATGGCGCAGAGCGAGTCGGAACTCGCCGGCGTGCTAGCGCACGAGATCGGCCACGTCACTCAACGTCACATCGCTCGCATGATCGGGCGGCAGAAGGAGTCCACCGCGATGGCGCTGGGCGCGCTTCTTCTGGCGATCCTCGCATCGCGCGCGGGGGGTTCTTCCAGCGGCGACCTCACTCAGGCGGCGATCATGGGCAGCCAGGCGGCGATGGTGCAATCGCAGCTGAATTTTTCGCGCGAGGCCGAGCGCGAGGCCGATCGCGTCGGTTTCCAGACGCTGATGGAAGCAGGATTCGACGGCCGCGGCATGGAGGCATTCTTCGGGCGAATGCAGTCGGGAACGCGCATCTACGAAGGCACGGCGCCGGCTTATCTGCGTACGCACCCGATGACGGTCGAGCGCATTTCCGACATGCAGAACCGCACTCGCAACCTGCGGGTGAAGCAGCGTCCTGACAGCCTCGATTTCCACCTCGTGCGGGCGCGCCTGCGGGTGCTGCAGGAATCCAGCACGCAGGGCTGGCGTGACGTGCTCGAGTACTTCAACGGGCAACTCTCCAATCGCACGACACCTTCGGAAGTGGCAGCCCGGTACGGGGCCGCGGTCGCGGCGCTGAAACTGAACATGCCCGAGGTTGCGGTGCAGAACGCGCAGGCGGCGCGCCG
>DAINBQ010000266.1:1227-4292 GCA_036732825.1 Burkholderiaceae bacterium
CGGCAGGCGGCGATCCAGCAGCTCGACATGGCCCGCCGCGCGAACGACGGCGACTTCTACACGATGTCGGAGATCGACGCCCGGCTGCGCGAGCTGCAGGTCGAATTCAAGCGCGAGATGGAAGCCATGAATCAATCCGGGTCGCGTCGCCCGCCGGACGAGCAGCCGCGCCGCTGATATCCCGGTCCGCGCGCGGATTTCTCGCGCGGCGATGACACGCCTTCGAAGTCCGTACAATTGCGCGCCGCATCGCCACTGATCGCGGGTTCGACCTGACGCCCGCTGCTGCGGAGGCAGCAACCCGATATCCGGCCGATGAACATGATGAACAAGCCCGAGAACGAGAAATCCGCCGTCCCGGCCGAAACGGCCGCTCCGATCGAAACCGATGCCGTCATCGTCGGTGCCGGACCGGTGGGGCTGTTCCAGGTGTTCGAACTCGGCCTGCTGGAGATCAAGGCCCACATCGTCGATTCGCTGCCCGAGGTCGGGGGCCAATGCATCGAGCTTTACCCGGACAAGCCGATCTACGACATTCCGGCCGTCCCGGTGTGCACCGGCAAGGAACTGACTGAGAGCCTGCTCAAGCAGGTCGAGCCCTTTGGCGCGTCGTTTCACCTGGGGCAGGAAGTCGCCGTCCTGCAGAAGCAGGAAGACGGCCGCTTCTACGTCGAGACGAGCAAGGGAACACGCTTCCTGACCAAGGTCGTCATCATCGCCGCCGGTGTCGGCTCGTTCCAGCCGCGCACGCTGAAAGTGCCGGAAATCGAGCAGTTCCTCGGCACGCAGCTCTTTTACCGTGTCAGGAACCCGGCGACCTTTCACGGCAAGAACCTCGTGATCGCGGGCGGCGGCGACTCCGCGCTCGACTGGGCGCTCGATTTCGTCGGCAAGGCGGAAAGCGTCGTCCTGGTTCACCGGCGCGACGGCTTCCGCGCCGCGCCCGCCTCCGTCGCGAAAATGAAGGAGCTGTGCGATCAGCTGCAGATGCAGTTTCTCGTCGGTCAGCTCACGGGATTCGAACAGTCCGAGGGCCGCATGACGGAGGTCCGGGTGAAGTCGCTCGACGGGCTGACGCGCCGGGTTCCGCTCGACGCGCTGCTGGTGTTCTTCGGCCTGTCACCGAAGCTCGGGCCGATTGCCGAATGGGGGCTGGCGCTTGAACGCAAGCAGATCGTCGTCGACACCGAGAAGTTCGAGACCAGCGTTCCGGGCATCTTCGCGGTCGGCGACATCAATCTCTACCCGGGCAAGAAGAAGCTGATCCTCTCCGGTTTCCATGAGGCCGCGCTCGCAGCCTTCGGCGCAACGCGCTACATCTTTCCGGAGCGCAAGGTCCACCTGCAATACACGACGACGAGCCCGAAGCTGCACAAGATCCTCGGCGTCGAGTCCCCGGTCTTCGACTAAGCGCCGCTCAGCACGTCGACGGACCACCCGGACAGGCGACGAAACCGAAGGTCTCGGGCAGGCGATCGCCGTCGACGCTAAGGATGCGCATCGGGGTGCCGTGCCTCACCTGCAGGCCGTCCGGATCCAGGTACGCGTCACCCGCGCCCGATCTCCAGCTTGCCAGCGCCGGCTCATCGAGGAGGCTGCCCTCCCGATCGACGATGCGCGCAGCGAAGTGCGGCAGATCCCGGCTGTCGACGAGGCCGGGACCGAGATCCGTCTCCAGGTAGAGGCGGCCGGCCGCATCCGCGAATGCTGCGCGCAGCTCCTGCGGACGGACTCCGGTGTGACTCTCCAGCCGCGCAAACTCGTCGAGCCGGTAGACCATCGGCGTGACTGCAACTGACACGTAAACACGCTGCGGCCCATTCTGGAAGAACCAGTGGCCGCGCCCGTCATTCATGTAATTGCGGCCGATAAAGTCGCGGATCGCTTCGTTGTCGATCGGCGCGCCCTTGATGCGCCATTCGCCGCGCGCCGTCAGCTCCAGCCAACCGTAAACGGCCGGCACGTTCGGCCACTTGGCCATTGCGGCCCTGACGATATCGTCCATGCCTGGAGGCCGGCTTCAGACGCCGCCGGAAAAGTACCGCAGCAGCCGCTGCGGAAGGAAGTCGATGTTGCCGGGCCAGGGACCCTGCGCGAAGCCGATGTGCCCTCCTTCGGCCGGCTGTTCGAGGAGCACATGGCGCGAAACCTCATCGGCAGCCGGCAGGCTGGCCGCCGGAACGAAGGGGTCGTTGCGCGCATTGAGCGCAAGCAGCGGTACACGGACGCCGCCCAGCAGCGGCTTGGCCGAGGCGCGCGTCCAGTAGTCCAGCGTGTCGCGGAATCCGTGCACCGGTGCCGTGTATTCGTTGTCGAAATCGTAGAGGTCGCGCGCCCGCGCCAGCACCTCTGCGCGCACGATGCCGGGATGTTTGAGTGCCTTGTCCTGTGCCTTCTTCTTCAGCGTTGCGAGAAACATGCGCGTGTAAACCAGGTTGAACCCGCGCGAAAGCGCTGCGCCGCCGGCGACCAGGTCGAGCGGCGATCCGACACAAGCCGCGGCTTCGACGAAACCCGCGTCCTCGCCGCGCTCGCCGAGCCACTTCGCCAGCATGTTGCCGCCGAGCGAAATTCCGGCCGCGTGCAGGCGGGCGTCCGGCCAGCGCCGGTGCACGGCACGCAGGACCCAGTCTCCTTCCTCGGAGTCACCCGAGTGGTAGGCGCGCGGCAGCCGGTTCGGTTCACCGGAACAGCCGCGGAAATGAACGACGAGTCCGCGCCAGCCGTGGTCGGCAAAGAAGCGCATCGTCGAGCGCGCATAGTGGCTCTGCGAGCAGCCTTCGAGCCCATGGAACAACACGAGAAGCGGCGCGGTCGCGGCGTCTGGTTCGGGTCGCGCGAGGTCGACATCGATGAAGTCGCCGTCCGGTGTGTCCCAGCGTTCGCGCCGGTAGTCGACGCGCGGCAGTCGGATCAGGCGCGCAGACGCGATCGTCTGCGCATGTCCGCCCGGCAGCCAGCGCGGCGCGCGATAGGAACTGGATATCAGTGGCATGGTGACCGTGAAGAGCCGGCCCGGTTCAAGGCTCGTCGCTCGAGGATGCGGCCTTCGAGCAGCCGCGCAA
>DAINBQ010000267.1:0-4271 GCA_036732825.1 Burkholderiaceae bacterium
CCGCCGTGGTTGTCGCGATGGCGCATGCGGCCCGCGAGCATGTAGGTGACGGTCTCGAACCCGCGATGCGGATGCGGCGGGAAGCCCGCGATGTAGTCGCTCGCGTTCGGGCTGTCGAAGTAGTCGAGCATCAGGAACGGATCGATCGACGGCAGGCCGCTGCCGCCGCCCATCAGCCGGCGCAGGCGCACACCGGCGCCGTCACTGGTCTGGATGCCGCGCGTCGTGCGTTCAACGGGACGAGGATTCATCGGGGCTCCGTGGAGGGTCGGCGGGAGGAGGATTCACTGAGATGGGGCCGGACGCGCGGTCTGCAAGGCATGCGAGCGGCCGGTGCGCAGCTCGCGCAGCAGGAAGCGCGCGGGGTCGATCGAGGCGGCGAGATCGCGCTCGATCGGCAGCGGTTCGCCTTCGATGCGGCAGGCGATCAGTTCGCCCAGCAGCGCGGCCAGCGTCAGGCCACGCGAGCCGAGCGCGAAGCAGGCGAACATTCCCGCATGGCGCGGCAGGTCTTCGAAGTGCGCGCCCTTCAGGCGTTCGCCCTGCTGCCAGGCGAGCGCTTCGTCGGCGGCCGCGCCGGCGAGCGGCAGGCGGTCGCGCGCGACGCAGCGCAGGCCGTCGAAGGTACCAATGGGCGCCGCGGCCGGAGCGTCGGCGAGCAGCCGCGCGAGGCGCGCGAGATTGCTAGCAGTGGCGCATTCTTCATCGAGCGCGCCGTCGGGGTCGAGGTCGAGCGGGGTTTCGTAGGTCGCCCCGATCGAGACACTGCCGTCGGGTGCGCGCAGCAGATAGCCGTCGCCGGAGATCGGTGCCTTCAGCGCGGCGAACGGCGCGGGGTCGAGATGCGTGATGCGGCCACGCACGGCGGCGAGCGCGGCCGACAGCGAAAGCAGACGCGGGGCATCGAAGGCGTTCGCTGCGATCAGCACCGGCGCGGTCGCGATCGCGCGGCCGTCTGTCGACATGAGGGACCAGCCCTCGGGACCTGCGATGGCGTTCGCGACTTCGGTTCGCAGCTGCACGCGAATTTTCGGGTGGGCGAGCAGCGCGGCGCACCAGCGCGCCGCCGACACGATGCGGCCCTCGGGCCACCAGAGTCCGTCGCCGCGTGGCGTGAGGCCCAGCGCGTCCGTTACGGCGCCCGCGTCGCGAGCGAGGACAAATTCGCGCGGCCAGGGCTCAAGCGCGGCGTTCCAGCGTTCGGCTTCCTGCGGGTCAGCTGCCTGCTGAAAGATTCCTGTCTCGCGCCAGACTGGCTGGCCGGCCACGTCACCGTCCGGCGCAACGCGGTCGAGCGCGCGCCGGCTGGCGGCGACCCCCGCGCGCGACAGCCGCGCGAGGATGTTGTCGTCGATCGAGAACTGCGGATGCAGTAATCCCCAGGGCAGCGAAGACGCGCCCGCGGCGACGGTCGCGCCGCGCTCGATGACTTCGACCTGCCAGCCGCGCCGCGCAAGCGCATCGGCACATGCCGCGCCGGCGAGGCCGGCGCCAACGATCGCCGCGCGACGCTCGCCCGCGTAGCCGGCGGGCGGTTCATGGCGCCGCACGACGTAGCGCGGCGCATAGCGCGCCGCCAGCATCTGGCGCTTGTGACCGAAGCCTTGCCGCAGCTCGACCTCGAAGCCGGCGGCCTGCAGCGCGTCGCGCACCGGGCGCGCGGTGCACCAGGTCGCGAGCGTGGCTTCGGGCCGCGCGCAATGCGCAACGGCCTTCAGCAGCGCGGGCTCCCACATCTCGGGGTTGCGGTCGGGCGCGAAGCCGTCGAGGTAGATCGCGTCGGCGCCGAGCACGAGCTGCGGCATCAGCTCGCGCGCATCGCCGAGCGCGAGCGTCAACAGAACGCGGCCGGCGTCGAACTCGATGCGATGCAGTCCCGGCAGCGGCAGCGGCCAGCGGCGGGCCAGTTCGATCGCCAGCTCCCGCAGTTCTGCACCGGCGACGAGATCCTCGGCGGCGAGCGGGTGCTTCTCGACCGAGACGTAATGCAGCCGGCGCGGCCGCTCGGGGTCGGCGCGCCAGGCCTGCAATGTCGCGAGGAAATTGGTACCGAGACCGAAGCCGGTTTCGAGGATCACAAACTGGTCGCGGCCGCGCCAGCGTTCCGGCAGCGCGTTGCCGCCGAGGAAAACGTGTCTTGCCTGCCCGAGCGCGCCGTCGCGGCTGGCGTAGACATCGCGGTAGCGCTCGCTGTATGCGAATCCTTCGGCATCGCGTGCGAGTCGGGTCGGCTGGAAGGTCATGCCGGAATTATCGACGCGGCCCGGCTAACATTTGTCCTTTTCCCGTCCGGCCCTCGCCATGTTCAAGCGCCTTGTCTTCCTCCTGACTCTTGCCCTGTTCCTGGATCCCGTCCTCGCGCAGAACCGGCCGCGCATCGAGAAGGCGGCTGACCTGCCGCGCTTCACGTACCCGGTCAAGGGCAGCCTCGAAGCGCTCGTCAGGGACCCGAAGGCCTTTGCCGCGTTCGCGGCCGACGTGCGGCGCGACACCGAGTCGGTACTGGCGAAATACGATATCGCCGACAAGGCGAGCGAACGGGAGCTGCTGGGCACGCTGCTGCTGCTCGACCTCCTCGAAGGCCGCGACGCCGATGCGATCAAACGGATCGAACGGATCCGTGACTTGCAGGAAAAGCCCGCCGACAAGCTGCTGACCGGCATGCAGGCGCGCGCGATCATCGACGGTCGCAAAGCAGCGGGCGGCATCAGTGGGCCAAAGTACCTGGCCGCAGTCCGCAGCAGCCTCGAGGCGGCGCTCAAGCCGCTGCCGTATACGGTCATCGCCAACGACATCAAGCAGGCAAAAGCGAGCGCCGAGCTGATCGGCGAAGGCCGCGTGCAGGGCTACATCAAGGAAGTGTTGCAGCCTGCGGCCGACAAGACCGGAGCGTTGAGCAGCGATCTCGCGCCGGCACTGATCACCGCGCGATACACGCTGGAGTTGCGGCTGCCGATCAGGCAGACGCTGGTCGATACCTACGGCGACTACCTCGCGGCAAACCAGGTCGACAAGCCGGACATCTGGGCCGCGCGCAACGTGTCGCTCGAACCCGGCCGGCCGTACGCGCCGGTGATCATTGCGGTCTGGGACACCGGCGTCGACACGACGATCTTCAAGTCGCAGGTCGTGCGCGACGCGGCCGGCACGCCGCTCGTGATCGGCTTCGACAAATATGCCAACCCGCAGAACACAGAGCTGGTGGTGCTGACGCCGGAGATGCAGAAGCGCGTACCGGCGATGAAAGCGCGCAGCAAGGGGTTCTCGGACCTGCAGTCCAATGTCGACTCGCCGGAGGCGAGCGAGGTCAAGAAGCTGCTGTCGACGTTGCCGCGCGAGCAATACAAGCCGACGATCGAGGAACTCATCCTCGCCGGCAACTACACGCACGGCACGCACGTCGCCGGCATCGCGCTCGAAGGCAACCCGTATGCGAGGTTGCTGGTCGCGCGCATCGGGTTCGGCGAGACCCTGCTCCCGGATCCCTGCCCGTCCCGCCAGCAGACGATCAAGGACGCGCAGAGCTACATGCAGACCGTCGAGTTCCTTAGGCGCAACAAGGCGCGCGTCGTGAACATGAGCTGGGGCGGCAGCGTCAACGGCATCGAGAGCGACCTCGAGTTGTGCGGCATCGGCAAGACGCAGGACGAGCGCAAGAAGCTCGCGCGCGAGTACTTCGAGATCGGAAAAGGCGCGCTCGAGAAAGCCTTCGCGAGCGCGCCGGAGATCCTTTTCATCACGGCCGCGGGCAACTCCAACCAGGATGCGTCGTTCGCCGAGGACGCACCCGCCGACATCGTGCTGCCGAACCTGTTGACCGTCGGCGCGGTCGACAAGGCCGGCGACGAGGCGTCGTTCACCAGCTATGGCCCGACCGTCAAGGTGCATGCCAACGGCTACCAGGTCGACAGCTACCTGCCCGGCGGCGACCGCGTCGCGTTCTCCGGCACGTCGATGGCATCGCCGCAGGTGGCGAACCTCGCCGGCAAGATACTGGCGGTCAATCCGGCGCTGACTCCGCCGCAGGTGATCGAGATCATCGTGTCAACCGCGGACAAGACCGCCGACGGCCGCCGCACGCTGATCAATCCGAAGAAGGCGCTCGAACTCGCACGCAAGGGCAAGTCGTAAAGGCGCAATGCGGGCGCGTGCTCAGGCGCGCGTCAGCGGTTTGTAACGCAGCCGGTGCGGGCGCGCGCCCTCTTCGCCGAGGCGTTTCTTCTTGTCGGCCTCGTACTCCTGGTAGTTGCCGTTGAAGAAGGTCCACTGCG
>DAINBQ010000268.1:0-4256 GCA_036732825.1 Burkholderiaceae bacterium
AAAAGACGACGCCGCGGATGGGCGAGCGCAGCGTCGACGATCGAACCTAGAGAGCGGGAACCAAGTCGCCCGTCAGGATGAACTTGCGATCAGTTGGCGAGACGCCCTTCAGGTGGATCGTGCCGGCGCCTTTCATTCCCTTGAACTGTCCAGTGCCGCCGACCACTTCCCAGAAGCCCTGATCCAGCAGCACGGGTTTGCCTTCCGGGCCGGGGACGAACACGGCCCGGATCGTCCACTTGATGTAGGCCTGGCCTCCATCCTTGCTGAACGTCAGGTAGCCGCGCGGGTCACCGCCCTCGCCCGGCACGACGTCGTGATACCCGTATTCGCTGACGTCGGCACCGGCGAGCGGCCCGCTGCCGGTCGACTTGCCATCGCGACGGACCATCGCCACGAAGTGACGGCTGCCATCCGCGAAGTCGAGCCGGATCTGCTCCTTCGGACTCACGACGGCCTCGACCATGACCGGGGCGGACTGGGCGACACCCCATGACCACGCAAGGAAGAGTGCGGCAACAGAAGTGACTATTCTCTTCGTGTCCATTTTCGATCTCCTTGTGAAGGGCACCTCGCACCAGCGCGCGGGCCCCTGAGAACGAACGCTAGGCCGCGGCATGGGGTCGATGGGACGCCCGCCGACGGACGAGGAAGATCGCGGCACCGCCGCGTCTAGATGGGGACGGGCAGGACGTTGTGTGACGACGCCGGCATTGCGCGCCGATGCGCGTCAACCGGTGCTGGGCTTCCAGTCCCTGTCCTTCAGTTCGATGATGTAGATGCGGGTTCCGGACCCACCGACGTTTTCCGTCGAGTGCGTTTCGGCCGGAGAAAAGAACACGTGCCCCGGCGGGATGTCGCGCACGACGCTTTTGCCGTCGGCGCTCGTGAGCTTGACCTTGCCCCCCGTCAACGCGACCGTCACACGGGCGGGGTGGTAATGCAATCCCTGGCCGCACACGGCGAGCCCCGGTCCGCTCCTGTGTTCGAGCACGCGCACGCGCTCGTTCTCGAGCACGACCCGGAACGAACGCGGGTCGGTCGTCGCCGCGTCCTGCGCGAGCGACTCGCCCGCGACGCCCAGGGCGGCGAAGATGGCCAGCACTTCTCGGCGTGTCCTACGGTTTTCCGGTTTCATGAAGTTCCTGTCAGTCCGGTTGCGCCCTGCCGCGTCACATCTGCTGGAACAGGTGTGTGTAGGCCTCACTGACTGCCAATTGCTCCGGCCTTTGCTTCAGCCGCAAGTTGAGGTTTCCACGGTCGTCGCGGAGCACGCTGTCGATCGCGTGGACGTTGACGATAGTGGAGCGATGCACCTGCCAGAACATGGTCGGATCGAGCTCGACGTTGAGATTCTTTATCGTCTTTTTGATCAGCGCTTCGGCGTCCGCCGTGACGACCAACGTGTACTTCTGGTCGGACTTGAAGTACAGGATTTCTTCAACGGTGATCAGGCGCACGGCGGCGCCGCGCGAGGCATTGATCCACTGCAGGTACCGCGGCGTCGCGGGCGCACGTTCGACCAGGTCCCTTAGCGCTTGCCGCAGGTCGGTCGGCTGCTGCTGCAGGCGCACCTTCAGGCGCCGGATCGTGGTGGCGAGGCGCGCGGCTGTCGGCGGTTTCAGCACATAGTCCATGGCGCCGGCCTCGAATGCTTCGAGCGCATGCTCGTCGTAGGAGGTGATGAACGCCACGTGACAGCGGCCCGCGACCTGGCGCGCCACCTCGATGCCCGTCAACAGCGGCATGTGGATGTCGAGGAACGCAAGGTCGGGCTGATGCTCGTCGATCGCGCTCAGTGCAGCCACACCGTCCGCGGCCCGCGCCACGATCTTGAGCTGCGGCCACAACGTCTTCAACAGGTCGGCGAGTTCGTCGGCGAGCAGCGGCTCGTCCTCGGCGATGAGTGCGGTCGGCGCGGAGCTGGCCGCCGGATCAAGCGAGTTCATGCGGCACCTCCACGATGACAGTGACACCGTCGCTTGCGCTTTCGATCTCTACGGTCCCCCCGGTCCCATGGAGCTCGGTCAGAAGGGACCGGACGCGCGCGACCGCCGCAAGCGATGGCGCCCCACCAAGCGTCAGGTCCACGCGGCACTGGTCGCCCGCGCGCGTCGCCCTCAGGCCGCACGAGCCGCCGCCGACGACGACGACGTCCAGAAGCGGCAGCAGAACACCCGGCGGGAAGCGGGCGTGGATTACGTCCGGCGCGATCTCAGTCGCGATATCGAGGTCGACGGCTTCGGCCATTGCGTGCAGCCGCACAAAGGCGCGCGCAAGCTCGACTTCACGCAACAGGCTCGACGATGCGGTGCGCAGGCGCGGCAGCGCGGCGCGCAGGAAGACGATGAGCTCGTCCAGGAAGTGCTCCGCCTGCGCGGCGTCGCGTTGGTACAGGCGCTGGACAGTTTCCAGCATTTCAAACAGCAGCTGCGGGTCGATGCGCGCCTGCACCTCCTGCAGGCGCGCCTGCACGGTGCGACGCCGGGCGAGTCGTTGCGCCGCCTGCGCCGCTGCTAGGCGGGCGGCGGCCTGCTCATGCCCACGGCTGCGGCGCAGGTGTGCAAAGTAGAGCAGCGCCATGATCAGCGAGAACGTGAACGCGTAAAGGTGCGCCGTCTGGGCGCTGTAAACCAGCCCCTGCTCGACCAGGATCGCGGTACGACCGGTCGTCGCAAAGTTGGCGAGAGCGGCCGCCGAGCACGCGCCCACGAGCCATATTGCCGCGCGGAAGGGCCGAAGGAAGCGACGCGCCATTCGCTCGCAGCCGTACCCGGCGACCAGTAGCAAGCCCCACAGCGTCGCGCCGTACAGCAACCACCACAGGCCGAGCCCGGCGACGTTTGCTGTCGTCGGTGCGCGCATGACGCTGAGTGCTCCCGTGAAGAACGTAAGCGGAGCGGCAAAGGCGAGTAGGCCCGCCATAGTCACGGCGCCCCGATGCGTGCGCAGCCAGTGCGGAAACCCATCGGGCGGACGCGCCAATGGCAGGTCAAGCGGCAGCGGTCGGGTGGCGGTCAGCATGGAGTCGTTCAGGCGAGAACGGGATCGCCCGCAACGGCGCCCGCCGCCTGCGCGCGTCGCAGCGGCATCACGATGACGGCCCGCGCTCCGTGCGGCTCGCACTCTTCCAGATGCAGTCTCGCCCGGCCCTGGTAGCGCGCCTCCAGTTGGCGCCTGGCGTTGACGAGCCCGACCCCGGTGCCACTGCTGGCGGTCGCGCTGAAGCCCGCGCCGTCATCGAACACCGCGACCTCGAGCAGGTGACGCCGGTGTCGTGCGAGGACTTCGACACGACCGCCGCCTGCCGGCTCCAGCCCGTGTTTGATGGCGTTTTCCACCAGCGTGACGAGCAGCATCGGCGGAAACTCGGCGTCGCGCAGCGCGTCATCGACCTCGATCGAGAACGCGAGCTGCGCGCCCATGCGGAGCTGGAACAGGTCGAGGTAGGCCCGCACCAGATCGACTTCTTCGCCGAGGGATGCGTGCCGGCTGCGAAGTTGTGGCAGTGCCGTGCGCAAGTAGCGCATCAGGCTGCGGACGGCTTCGGCGCCGGCTTGCGGCTCCATGCGATACAGGCGCCGAACGTTGCCCAGCATGTTAAACAGGAAGTGCGGCTCGATTTGTGCTTGCAGCAACGCGAGTTGTTGTTCGCTTTCACCCTGCTCCAGTTGCGCGCGCGCAAGTTCGGCGACGTGCGCAGCCGAGTCGGTCTGCAGGGCCCGCCGGTGAACGTCGGCGATCAATGTCAGGAACACCGCCGGCAAGCCCCACCGCAGCGAATCGGCAAGCATGCGCAGTGGGGGCGGCAGGTGCTCGAAGCCGTCCGCGTAATACGCGTGCAGCAGGACTGCAAGCGCGGCGGACAAAGCCAGCAGAAGGGCAGAAATGAGGGCCAGTCGAAGCGGCAACCGGCGCGGCAGTGATTCATCGAGCAGGGCAAAGGCGGCCAGCAGCACCACCGCGATGACCGCGAGTTCGGCGAGGTGTTCGAGCCAGGCGAGCGCGATTTCCGCGGGCGAAAAGAAATCGAGCAGCGCAGGGCTGACCAGCGCTCCGCACGACAACAGCAGAGTAACCAAGGCCACCGCGCCCAGCCGCGGCAGGCCGAACGCGCGCGCCACGCGCGCGAGTAGGGTCGGGGCGCCCGCGTCACGCTTGAGGCAATCGTTTCCGCGCATCAGATCTTCGATCGAGGATCGGACGACGATTGTGCCCCTCTGACAGCGAAGCGGCGCGGGCGGCCGACGGGACCG
>DAINBQ010000269.1:0-4250 GCA_036732825.1 Burkholderiaceae bacterium
ATCCGTGCCGCCGGCGCGACGCCGGCGGCTGTCCTGATTGCGCTAGACCGAATGGAGCGCGCGGGTCCGGACGAAGCCCTGTCCGAACACTCGGCAGTGCAGTCCGTTGAATTGGCCTATGGGATCCCGGTTCTCGCGATCGCCACTGTTGCCGACCTCATGCAGTATCTCGATTCCGATGGGGCCCAGGCGATCGCTTTGCGCGCCTACCGTCCTGCGGTTAATGCCTACCGAGCCAAATATGGGGCCTGACTCGAAATCTGAAGCATTGCGCAGCGTCCAGGCTTTGCGACTGGTGATCGGCGCGGCGTTGTTCGTTGCCGCCGCGTCTGCCGCGGCGCAGTCCGCGCAATCCTCGATCTACAGTTGCACCGCCAACGGCAGGACCTATTCCGGCGACCGCCCACCGGCGGAGTGCGCGAACAGCGACATCCGCGAGCTGAACCGCGACGGTTCGCTGCGGCGCCTGATCCCGCGGCCGTTGTCGGTCGAGGAACAGCGGGCACGCGCGCTCGAAGCCAAGAAGCGCCTCGAGGACGAAGAAAGGATGATGTCGCAGCGACGCCGCGACCGGTCGCTGCTCGAGGCCTATGCGAACGAGGATGAAATCGAGGCAGCGCGGACCAAGGCGCTTGATTCCAGCCAGGTGGTGATCGCGCGTTCGTCGCAGCGCATCGAGAACCTGAAGATCGAGAAGAAGCGCCTCGACGACGAGAGCGAGTTCTACAAGAAGCGCGAGGTGCCCGACAGCATCAAGCGGGGCTATATACTGAACACGCAGAGCGTGAGCGCTGAAGAGAGGGTCATCGCCGAGGCGCGCGCGGAAATGCAGCGCATCAACGAACGCTTCGATGCGGAAAAGAAACGGTTTAGAGAACTACTGGCGCAGGGCGCACGACCGGTTCAACGCAATCCGGAGCCGGACATCCTGCTCGACCCGCGCTTCCGCGGGAAGTAGCGGGCTTGCCGTGAAGTTCTGGTTCGCCTGCCTGGCGTGGTTGTTCGCGACGGCTGCTGCGGCGCAGGTGGGTGGCCTGTACATCTCCGGCACCAACTTCACCTTCAGCGAGGCAGTCGAGCGCGGGATCGCGATGAACCCGAACTCGACGCGCTTCTTCGTGCTGGCAGTCGGCGACGCCGTGCGCGGACTTTCGGTGGTCGCGCCGCCCGAGCTGGTCGAAATCCGCAATCGCGGAGCGGCGGCCGGCGCCCTTTATCTCGTCTGCCAGCGCGACCTTGATCGCGGGGACTTCTCGCTCATGGATCTGGTGCCCGGCGTCGTCCCGGTGCGGGGATTTCCCCCGCGAGGCAGCAGCGAGCTGCCTCATGGCGAGCGGTATTTCCCGGACGAGGATCCGTCCACCCTGCCTGAATCCAACGAACTTCTGCGAAGGCTGCGCGCCACCTGCAGCTAGGTGCGGCGCTTGCTATTTCTCCGCGCGGGCGGGCGCCCCGCTCCTGCATTAGCGCGAAACCGTAGTAAGCGTTCGCTATCCTGACCCGCCGTCTGTCCGGATTAGCCGGAATCATCGCGCCGCGTAGCCAAAAAACGGGAAGATTTCCCATGCGGACGGCGCAGAATGAGCGCTGGGACGATGGAGACAACTATGGTTACCGAATATCGGGCAGCAAGGAAGTGGCTGGCGGCAATAGCCGCAGTGGTGCTGGCAGCATGTGGCGGAGGCGGCGATGGAACGACGACGTTGCCGTCATCGCCTGGGGGCTCGGCCGGGCCCACGGGAGGCTCGGGCACCTTGCGGGTGGCCCTGACGGATGCGCCGGCGTGCGGGTACGACGAGGTCAACGTGACCATCGAGCGGGTTCGCGTGCATCAGAGTTCCACGGCAGACGATAACGACGGTGGATGGGTCGACATCCCGGTCGTCAACGGCCCGAGGAAGGTTGATCTGCTGTCGCTGACGAACGGCGTCCTGATGGAACTCGGGCAGACCACGCTGACGGCTGCGTTCTACTCGCAGATCCGGCTCGTGCTCGCGTCGAACAGTTCCATCCCCCTGTCGAACACTGTGAAGCCGACGGGCGGTGTCGAGACGGAAATGAAGACACCCAGCGCGCAGCAGAGCGGGCTGAAGCTGATCAACGGCTTCACTGTTGCACCCAATACGGTCACGGACATCGTGCTCGACTTCGACGCCTGCAAGTCCGTCGTGAAAGCCGGCAACAGCGGCATGTATTTGCTCAAGCCGGTGATCAGGATGATTCCGCGCACGCTGACCCCGACCGCGATCGCGGGTTATGTCCAGACGGGAGTTACTGGCGTCACGGTCAGCGCGCAGAAGAACGGGGTTGTGATGAAGGCGACGCAGCCGGACGCGAACGGGCAGTTCGTGCTGGCGCCCCTGGATCCCGCGATGAGCCCGTATGACGTCGTGTTCACCGGGGAGAACCTGACGACGTCCGTCATCGCTGCCGTGCCGGTCGTGGCGAACCAGACGACGACGCTGAACTCGAGTACGGATCGGGTGCCGATGCCGACGTCGACCTCCGGCACCGTGACCGGCAATGTCGGACCGGCTGCAGCGCGGGATACGGCATCGGTGCGCGCACTGCAGGCCGTCGGAACGGTTCCGGCGGTCGAGGTGGCGCACGTGAACGTCGACCCATTGACCGGCGACTATTCGCTGTTGCTGCCGACCGCGGCGCCACGCCTGCTGGTCTATTCGAATCCGCTGGTCACGCCGCTCGCCTTCCAGGAGCAACCTGCCAGTGCAGGCATGTACAAGCTCGAGGCGTCCGCCACCGGCTACCAGACCCAGCTCGGCAGCGAAATCACCGTCACGTTCGGATCGATACTGCCGAACCAGAACTTCACGCTGGTCCCGACGTCGCCGGCAGCGATCGCCGGGTACGTGCAGACCGGAGTGCCCGGCGTGACGGTCAGCGCGCAGAAGAACGGGGTGGTCATGCAGACGACGCAGCCGGACGCGAGCGGACAGTTCATGCTGGCTGCCCTGGACTCGGTGACGGGGCCGTATGACGTCGTGTTCACTGGAGAGAACCTGACGACGTCCGTCATTGCCTCGGTGCCAGTCGTGGCGAACCAGACCACGACGCTGAACTCGAGTACGGATCGGGTGCCGATGCCGACGTCGACCTCCGGCACCCTGACCGGCAATGTCGGACCGGCCGGCGCGAGGGCCACGGCATCGGTGCGCGCACTGCAGGCCGTCGGAACGGTTCCAGCGGTCGAGGTGGCACAGGACAACGTCGACCCGACCACTGGCGACTATTCGTTGTTGCTGCCGACCGAGGCGCCACGCTTGCTGGTCTATTCGAACCCGCTGGTTACGCCGCTGGCCTTCCAGCCGCAGGCCGCCAACGCGGGCAAGTACAAGGTCGAGGCGTCCGCCACGGGCTATGTGACGCAACTCAGCGATGAGGTCACCGCCGCTTTCGGTGCCATCACACCGGTTCCGAACTTCACGCTGGTCGCGGTGCCCTAAGAGCGCGAGCCGTCAGCCCGCCAGCTTGCTCCGCAGCAGGTCGTTGACCTGCTGCGGATTCGCCTTGCCCTTCGTGGCTCTCATTGCCTGGCCGACCAGCGCGTTGAAGGCCTTTTCCTTGCCGGCGCGGAATTCCTCGACCGACTTCTGATTGGCGGCAAGCACTTCGTCGACGATCCTTTCGATCGCCGACAGATCGGAGATCTGCTTCAGGCCGCGCGCCTCGATGATCGCGTCGGCCGTCGTGCCTTCGCGCGACCAAAGCGCGGCGAACACATCCTTCGCCGTCTTGTTGTTGATCGTGCCGTCACGGACGCGCGCGATCAGGCCGGCCAATTGCGCGGGCGCGACGGGCGCCGCGGCGATGTCGAGCCCCGATTCGTTGAGGGCCGCCGAGACTTCGCCCATCACCCAGGTCGCGGCCGCCTTCGGGTCCGCCTGCGCGGCGACGTCCTCGTAATAGGCGGCAAGCGCCTTCGATGAAGTCAGTGTCTGGGCCTCGTACTGCGAAAGCGCGAACTCGCGCACGAACCGCTCGCGCATCGCGCCCGGCAGCTCTGGCATGTCTTTCTTCACCTGCTCGATCCACTCGGCGGAGATCGTGAGCGGCAGCAGGTCCGGGTCCGGAAAGTAGCGATAGTCCATCGCGTCTTCCTTGGTCCGCATCGAGCGCGTCTCGTCGCGGTCCGGGTCGTAGAGCCGCGTTTCCTGCACGACGGTTCCGCCGTCCTCGATCAATTCGATCTGGCGCCGCGCTTCGAACTCGATCGCCTTCTCGAGGAAACG
>DAINBQ010000270.1:0-4235 GCA_036732825.1 Burkholderiaceae bacterium
CGCGACGCCGCAAGCGTGCTTTCCCTCCCCGCCCGGCGGGGAGGGAGCGGGTGGGGTGCCCGATTCCCTCTCGCCAGGCGGGAGGGACAGGGTGGGTGCCGTTGCTCTTGAATCTCGGCCGAGCGCCGGGCCGCCCCAAGCACGACCGACTGACCCAAGCGCGCGCAACGCGCGCGTGCCGCCGAGGGTGCACGTGCGACGGCGCAGCCGTCGCGTACACCCGAGGCGAATCAGTGCACGTGTTGCGACAGCTCGCCGGTCTGGTACTTGTGCGCAACGACCTGCAACGGCACCGGCTGGATCCTGCCACCCTGCCCTTCGCAGCCGAACTGGCGGTAGCGCTGCACGCAGATCGCCTTGGCCGCGGCGCGCGCGGGCTTCAGGAAATCGCGGGGATCGAAGTGGCTGGGATTCTCGTGCAGGAACTTGCGGACCGCGGCCGTCATCGCCAGCCGGATGTCGGTGTCGATGTTGATCTTGCGCACGCCGTGCTTGATCGCCTCCTGGATTTCCTCCACCGGCACACCGTAGGTCTCTTTCATCGCGCCGCCGTACTTGCGGATTTCTTCCAGCAGGTCCTGCGGTACCGACGACGAGCCATGCATCACGAGGTGGGTGTTCGGAATGCGCTTGTGAATCTGCTTGATGCGCTCGATCGCGAGAATGTCGCCGGTCGGCTTGCGTGTGAACTTGTAGGCGCCGTGGCTGGTGCCGATCGCGATCGCCAGCGCGTCGAGCTGCGTCTTCTTGACGAAATCGGCCGCCTGGTCGGGATCCGTCAGCAACTGCTCGCGCGTCATCGTCGCTTCGGTGCCATGGCCGTCCTCCTTGTCGCCCTTCATCGTCTCGAGCGAGCCAAGGCAGCCCAGTTCACCCTCGACGCTGACGCCGATCGCGTGCGCCATGTCGACGACCTTCTTGGTGACCTGCCAGTTGTAGTCGTAGTCGGCGATCGTCTTGCCGTCCTCGCGCAATGACCCGTCCATCATCACCGAAGAGAACCCGAGCTTGATCGCTCCCTCGCACACCGCGGGCGACTGGCCGTGATCCTGGTGCATCGCGACCGGGATCGCCGGATACGACTCGACCGCGGCCTGGATCAGGTGCTTCAGGAATGCCTCGCCGGCGTATTTCCGCGCACCGGCCGATGCCTGCATGATGACCGGCGCGTTCACTTCCTGCGCGGCTTCCATGATGGCCTGGACCTGCTCCAGGTTGTTGACGTTGAACGCCGGCACGCCGTAGCCATGCTCGGCGGCGTGATCCAGCAACTGACGCATTGAAACCAGCGCCATCGTGACCCTCCTGCGAGTTGATTCAAAACTTCAATTGTAGGCGTGGCAGTCGCTGGGGCGTCCGCCTCCCGTCGTTCTAGTACTGACCCCGCTCGACCAGCGCCCTTTCGGCTGCCTGCAGGACCGGATCGTTGCCGGACCGCAGGTCGGCGATCGTCGGCCGCAGATAGATCGTCGGGGCCAGCGGCTGACCCTCCATCCGGCGCCCCTGCGCCGAGCGGAATCCGGTTTCCGACACCCTGACGCCACCACCGCCCGGCAGGATGTACTCATAACTGACGCCGACGACGCATCCGCAGGTCGATTCACCGACGATCAGTGCGTCGCGCTGTTCGAGCAGGGCGGTCGCGGTCAGCTCGGACGCGCTGCCGGACCGGCGGTCGGTGAGCACCGCGATCGGCTTCAGGTACGGCGTGCCGCCCGGCGAGATGCGCACCGGCCGCTCGTTCTGCTCCTTTCCGCTCCGCCGGAGCTGTGTCAACGCGACCCTGGAATCGGGCATGAACTGGCCGACCAGCCAGACGAACTGGTTGTAGTCGCCCCCGCCGTTGCCGCGGAGGTCGATGATCAATGCACGCGCTGTCCGCACCTGCTGCAGGGCGTCTTCCACCTCGCGCCGGTTGCGGACCGAGAACCGGTTGAGCTTGATGACTGCGACGCCCGATTCGAGCCGGCGCGTGGTGACCGCGGGTGGCCGCACCAGCGGTTCGGCCATCACCGAAACCGCAACCATCGCGGTGTCCCGCTGCAGCAGCAGCTTCTGCGGGCGCGGCGGCGCGTCGGGCGCCCGCTGAAGCACACGCCGCACCGCCCGCAACTGCGCGAATCGCATCGCCTCATCCGCCAGCGCCGGCTGCGCCTCGGGCGAACTGATGTCGGCGCCGGTAAGCGGCAGGTCGCGCGCGGCCCGCAGGAAGTCCGGATCGAAGCGGTGATCGTCGATCGCGAGCACGATGTCGCCGCGGTGCACGCCAGCCCGCGCCGCCGGCGACTCGGGGTCGACGTCGAACACGACCAGGCGGTCGTCGATAACGGTGAGCGCGATTCCCGTGGACCGCGCGGCATAGCGCCGGTGATCGACGCTCTCGCGTGGCGTCACGACGCGCAGGTGGGAGTCATTCAGCTCGCGCACCATCGACTTCAGCGCGAGGTAGAACTCCGCATCGGAGCGCGCCGCTGCAACCTGCGGCCGGTATTTCTCCCGCACCGCGACCCAGTCGACGCCATTCAGCGCCGGGTCGTAGTAGCGATCGGCCACCAATTGCCAGGTCTGCTGCTGCACTTCGAGGCGTTGCGCAGTCGTGCTGAACTCGGGGCTCAGCCCGTCCTGCAGGATCGGCGCCGTGTCCTCCGGCAGGTCCGCGACCATCCCCCCGGCCGGCCGCGTGGGCAGCATCGAACAAGCCGCCAGCAGGGTAACGGCGACGACGGCAACGCAACGCTGGAAAAACATCGGGCCGTGCTAACCGGGCAGTGAAAGGCGGTGCACGGCCTGGAGCGAGCTCAGGCGCGTTCGCCGACGCGCACGATCTTGAGCGTATTCGTGCCGCCCGCCTGCCCCATCGGCTCACCGACCGTAAGCACGATCAGGTCGCCGCGCTTGACGACGCCCTTGTCGAGCAGCAGCCGCTCGGCCTGCGCGAGCGAGGCGTCGCGTTCGGCCAGGACGGGAAAGTGCAGCGGACGCACATTGCGGTACAGCGCGAGCCGGCGCGCGGTCGCGGCACTCGGCGTCAGCGCATAGATCGGGATATCGACGTCGTGCCGGCTCATCCACAACGTCGTCGAGCCGGATTCTGTCAGCGCGCAGATCGCCGCGCAGCGCAGGTGATAGGCGGTGAACAGCGCGCCGTAGGCGATCGACTGGTCGACCCGATTGAAGGTCTGGTTGACGAACTGCAGGTCGAGCTCGACCTGCTCGGAGCGGTCCGCCTCGGCGACGATCGAGGCCATCGTCTCGACCACTTCGACCGGATATTTTCCGGCCGCGGTCTCCGCCGACAGCATGACGGCGTCGGTGCCGTCGAGCACCGCGTTGGCCACGTCGCTCACCTCGGCGCGCGTCGGCACCGCGTTGACGATCATCGACTCCATCATCTGGGTCGCGGTGATCGCCAGCTTGTTCGCTTCGCGCGCCCACTTGATCATGCGTTTCTGCAGCGCCGGCACCGCCGCGTTTCCGACCTCCACCGCCAGGTCGCCGCGGGCGACCATGATGCCGTCGGCTGCATCGAGAATCTCGCGCAACACGGGGATCGCCTCCGCGCGCTCGATCTTCGCGATGATCTGCGGCTTGACGCCGTGTCTCTCGCCGGCAATCGACGCCAGCTGCCGCGCCATCTCGACGTCGGTGCGGTTCTTCACGAACGACACGGCGACGAAGTCGGCGCCGCACTTCATCGCGGTATCGATGTCGCGCACGTCCTTGCCGGTCAGCGCCGGCGCGGACAGTCCGCCACCCTGCTTGTTGATGCCCTTGTTGTTCGAGAGTTCGCCGCCCACGCGCACGACAGTCTGGATCTCGCTGCCGATCACGCGCTCGACATCGAGCACGATCAGCCCGTCGTTCAGCAGCAGCGTGTCGCCGGCCTTCACGTCCTTCGGCAGGTCCTTGTAGTCGAGCCCGCTGCGCTCGGCGTTGCCGACCGCGTCGCTGGCATCGAGCACGAACGGATTGCCGGGCTTCAGCGTCACGCGGCCGCCCTCGAACTTGCCGACGCGGATCTTGGGGCCCTGCAGGTCGGCCATGATCGCGACGTCACGCCCGATCTTCGCGGCAGCTTCGCGCACGAGTTGCGCGCGCATCAGGTGATCCTCGGCCGTGCCATGGGAGAAATTGAAGCGCACGACATCGACGCCGGCCGCCAGCATGCGTTCGAGCACCAGTGCATCGCTCGATGCGGGGCCCAGCGTGGCGACGATCTTCGTGCTGCGGGTCAT
>DAINBQ010000271.1:0-4217 GCA_036732825.1 Burkholderiaceae bacterium
TTGCGGCGTCGATCACGTACGCTAGTTGCATGACGACGGATGCGAACTCGGTCTTCCTGATCGGCATGATGGGTGCCGGCAAGTCGACGATCGGCCGCTTGCTCGCACAGGCGCTTCGTTTCGAGTTCGTCGACTCCGACCGCGAACTCGAGGCGCGCAGCGGCGTCCCGATCCCGACGATCTTCGAGATCGAAGGAGAGGCGGGCTTCCGCCGGCGCGAAGCGGCACTGCTGGACGAACTGACACAGAGACCGCGGATCGTGCTCGCGACCGGCGGCGGCGCGATCCTCGATGCGAACACCCGGGACGCCCTGCGGCAACGGGGACTGGTGATCTACCTGCGCGCGAGCAGCGACGAGATCGTGCGCCGGACCCGGCATGATCGCTCGCGACCGTTGCTGCAGACCGACAACCCGCGCTCGCGTATTGACGAACTGCTGGTCCAGCGTGAGCCTCTTTACGCCGCGACGGCGGACCTGGTCTTCCAGTCGGCCGCCTCGAACCCGCGCCGCCTGGTGGCAAAACTGGTCGAGCACCCGCAGGTGAGGTGGATCGCGGAACGCGCACCGTAGAATTCCGGCATGCGCAGCCTGACCGTCGGTCTCGGTAACCGGTCCTATTCCATCTACATCGGCAGCGGGCTGCTCGACCGCTTGAAGGAGTTCGTCGAGCCGCTGCGTGCGACTTCACTGCTGCTGGTGACGAACCGGACCGTGGCGCCTTTGTACGCGGAGCGCGCCGAGCGGGCGCTGAATGGACTTGCGCCGTTGCGCCGTATCGAGCTACCGGATGGTGAGCAATACAAGCACTGGGAAAGTGTCGCACAGGTGATCGACGCTCTCGTCGCCGCGCAGGCGGACCGCAAGTCGGTCGTGGTCGCCCTGGGTGGCGGAGTCATCGGAGATCTCGCCGGGTTCGCTGCGGCCATTTACATGCGGGGCGTCCGGTTCGTGCAGGTTCCGACGACGCTGCTGGCGCAGGTCGACTCAGCGGTCGGCGGCAAGACCGGCATCAACCACGTCAGTGGCAAGAATCTGATCGGGGCGTTCCATCAGCCGCAGGTCGTCGTGAGCGACACGGATGTGCTCAAGACGCTGCCCGCGCGAGAAGTGTCGGCCGGACTGGCCGAGGTCCTCAAACATGGCTTGCTGGCGGATGCTGGCTACTTCGAGCAGGTAGCCGCGAACACCGCGCTGATCCGTGCCGGCGAGCCGGCGGCGGTCAGCGAAGCGGTCGCCGGATCGTGCGAGATCAAGGCGATGGTTGTCGCGCGCGACGAACTCGAAGCCGGGGAGCGCGCGCTCCTGAACCTTGGGCACACGTTCGGGCATGCGATCGAGGCGATGACCGGATACTCGCGCTGGCTGCACGGCGAGGCGGTCGGCTGCGGCCTGGTGCTTGCCGCACGATTGTCGAACCGGATCGGCCTGCTCGGTGCCATTGACGTGCAGCGAGTCACGCAAGCGGTCGAAGCCGCCGGCCTGCCGACGCGGGTCGACGGCCTCTCGGCGGACGCAGCAGTGGCTTCGATGTACGGCGACAAGAAAGTGGAAGCACGGCAGATTCGCTTCGTCCTGCTCGAGCGCATCGGCGCCGCGATCCAGCGGACGGTCCCGGAAGCCACATTGATGGCAACCCTGCGCGAGGGCGGGTTCCAGTGAACAGCGGGCTCGGGGCCGTGCTCGCTCCGTACGCGGCGCACGCCGATCGATCGCGCGGTCGCCGCCATCTCGAGCCGGCATCGACTGCGCGCACACCATTCCAGCGCGACCGGGATCGCATCGTCCATTCGACGGCGTTCCGCCGGCTCGAATACAAGACGCAGGTGTTCGTCAACCACGAGGGGGACCTCTTCCGGACGCGCCTGACGCACTCGCTGGAGGTCGCGCAGATCGGTCGCGCGATCGCGCGCAATCTGCGGCTGAACGAGGACCTGGTCGAAGCGATCGCACTGGCACACGACCTCGGTCACACGCCGTTCGGGCACGCCGGCCAGGATGCTCTGCACGACTGCATGAAGGCGTACGGTGGCTTCGAGCACAACCTGCAGTCGCTGCGCGTCGTCGATGAGCTGGAAGAGCGGTACGGAGGATTCGACGGGCTGAACCTCTGTTTCGAGACTCGCGAGGGAATACTCAAGCACTGTTCGCTCGAGAATGCACGCCGGCTGGGCGAACTCGGCGAGCGCTTCCTCAAGCGGCAACAGCCGAGCCTGGAGGCGCAGATCGCGAACCTCGCCGACGAGATCGCCTACAACAATCACGACATCGACGACGGACTGCGCTCCGGGCTGCTGCAGCTGGCGCAGCTCGAGGCCGTGCCACTGTTTGCCAGGCATGCGACGAACGTTCGCGCGTCCTTTCCGGATCTTCCGGAGAAGCGAATGGTGTCCGAAACGGTGCGCCGCATGATCAACACGCTGATCGTCGATCTGACCGACGAATCCGCGCGCCGGATTGCCGAGGCCGCGCCGCGTGACATCGATGCGGTCCGTGAATTCGGGCCGCTGGTCGCCTTTTCAGCCGGATTGCGTTCGGAGGCCGACGCGCTGAAGAGTTTTCTTCACGACAACTTGTACCGACACTATCGCGTGATGCGGATGACGGCGAAGGCGCGGCGAATCGTGTCGGACCTGTTCCGCGCGTTTCTTGACGAGCCGCGCATGCTGCCCGACGACCACCAGTTGCGCGCCGCCGAAAATGCTCCGCGCGCGATCGCCGACTACGTCGCCGGAATGACCGACCGCTACGCGATCAAGGAACATCGACGGCTTTTCGCGATCGGGGAAATCTAGGTGAAAATCGGGGTCTGACCCCGATTTTCATATGGCGAGACTGCCTCGGTTATCGATTGCGGGCTATCCGCATCACGTCATCCAGCGCGGCAATGACCGGGCGGCGATCTTCGGCGATGCCGAGGATTGCGGTCGTTACCTCGAGTCACTGCGGGAAGTTACAAAAGCGGCAACAATCGCTGTCCATGCTTACGTACTGATGCCGAATCACGTGCATCTGCTGATGACGCCGCCGGATGCCGTAGCGGTGGGGCGCGCTATGCAGGCGATCGGTCGGCGTTATGTACGCTGGTTCAACGATCGTCATGCCCGGACCGGCGCGCTGTTCGAGGGACGCTACCGGTCCACGGTGGTCGAAGCCGACCGATACCTGTTGGCGTGCATGCGCTACATCGAGCTGAATCCCGTTCGTGCGGGAATCGTGCAGCGTCCCGAGCAGTTCCCCTGGTCGAGCTATCGACACCATGCCGGGCTGGCCGCGGAGCCAGCCATCACCGATCACCCCCTTTATTGGAGCCTTGGTAACACACCGTTCGAGCGCCAGGCCGCCTATATGCGTTTGTTCGAACAGGAGGCAGATGCAGCAGAACTTGACCGTATCCGCGCCGCAACGCACGGAGGATGGGCCCTTGGTGAACGCGGCTTCGCCGCCGAGGTCGCGAAGCGAACCAAACGCCGAGCGCTCAGGCGAAGAGCCGGCCGGCCAAGAGTCCCGCAACACTCTGTCCCCAATTAACGGCGCTGCCCCACCACATCCCGAAAATCGGGGTCAGACCCCGATTTTCGTCGTTGAATCGGTTGGTGCGCCGCAGTAGAGTCGCATATTGACCCGGCGCAGGTGCGGCGGGCTGATCTGACGGAGCTTCCATGGATTCCCGGACGCAATCCCTGGCGATCGACGCCGCTGCCCAGCACGGCGTGTATTCGGCCTCGAACGAGCACGACGCCTGCGGCGTGGGCTTCGTCGCGAATATCCGCGGCCGCGCGAGCCACTCTCTTCTTCAGCAGGCGCTGCTGATCCTGCAAAACCTCGACCATCGCGGTGCGGTCGGCGCCGACCCCCTGTGCGGCGACGGCGCCGGCATCCTGATCCAGATCCCCGACCACTTCTATCGTGAGGAAATGGCGAAGCAGGGGGTCGCGCTGCCGCCGCCCGGCGAATACGGGGTAGGCATGATCTTCCTGCCGCGCGAGCACGCATCGCGGCTGGCGTGCGAGCAGGAACTCGAGCGAACCGTGCGCGCGGAAGGCCAGACGGTCCTCGGGTGGCGCGACGTGCCGGTCGACCGCGAGATGCCGATGTCGCCCCTGGTGAAGGAGCGCGAACCCGTCATCCGGCAGATCTTCATCGGGCGTGGTCCGGACGTCATGGTTCCCGACGTGCTCGAGCGCAAGCTCTATGTGATCCGCAAGACGGCCAGCC
>DAINBQ010000272.1:0-4211 GCA_036732825.1 Burkholderiaceae bacterium
TCGATCAGCGCGGGCAGATGCCGCTCGCGCATGAAGGACAGCGCCTGCGCGAGCGAGATCGCGAACTCGTCGGTGGTTTCCGCCGCCGCGCCGAACGCCCCGTAGGCGCGCGCCAGCTGGGCAAAATCCGGGTTCACGAGCCGGGTGCCGTGCTCGCGGCCCGGAAACTCGCGCTCCTGGTGCATGCGGATCGTGCCGTACATGTTGTTGTTGAATACGATTGTCAGCGTGCCGGCGCCGTATTGCACGGCGGTCGCGAGTTCCTGCCCCGTCATCAGGAAATCGCCGTCGCCGGCGAACGCGACGACGTACCGCTCCGGAGCCGCGATCTTGGCCGCGATCGCGGCCGGCACGCCATAGCCCATCGCGCCGGAGGTCGGAGCCAGTTGAGTTCGCAGTCCCGAATAGCGCCAGAAGCGGTTGGGCCAGATCGAGAAGTTGCCCGCGCCGTTGCAGATGATCGCGTCCTCGGGCACGGCGCGCCCGAGGATCTGCATGATTTCCCAGAGATCGAGCTTCGGCTGCGCGTGTGCGTAGACCATCGGCCGCTGCTGCCAGGCCTCGTAGTCGGCGCGTGCTTGCGCGATCGAATCACGCCACGGTGGCTCCTCGATCGGCACCATCATCGCGAGCCGCGACGCGAACTGCGCATAGCCTGCGTTGATCATCAACTGCGCCTGGTAGACGCGGCCGAGTTCGTCCGGGCCGGGATGCACGTGCACGAGAGTCTGCCCGGGAACCGGCGCCTCGAGCAGCGTGTAGCCCGACGTGGTGATCTCGCCCAGCCGCGACCCGACCGCGATCACGAGGTCGGCATCCTTGATGCGCTGCGCGAGCTTCGGATTGATGCCGACGCCGACATCGCCGATGTAATTGGGGTGCCGGTTGTCGAACAGGTCCTGGAAGCGGAAGGCGCATGCCACCGGAAGATAGTTCGCCTCCGCGAAGCGCTTGATGTTGTCGCACGCCGCCGGCGTCCAGCCGAACCCGCCCAGCAGGACGATCGGCCGCTGCGCTCGCCCCATCAGGCGACGCAGCGCGGCGACCTGCATGTCGCTCGGCGCGCCCTGCACCGGCTGGTGGCAGAGCGCATCGCCGGCGCTCGAAGTCTGCGACTGCATGTCTTCCGGCAGCGCAAGCACGACGGGACCGGCGCGCCCGCTGGACGCGACCTGGAACGCGCGCGCGACGAATTCCGGCACGCGGTCGGCGGAATCGATCTGCGCGACCCACTTGGTCATCGGCCCGAACATGCGCCGGTAATCGATTTCCTGGAATGCCTCGCGCTCGGCGAACTCGCTGCCGACCTGGCCGATGAAGAGAATCACCGGCGAAGAGTCCTGGTCCGCCGTGTGGATCCCGATCGCCGCATTGGTTGCGCCGGGGCCGCGTGTGACGAAAGCCACACCGGGCTGTCCGGTCAGCTTCGCGTAGGCGTCGGCCATGAACGTCGCGCCGGACTCGTGGCGGTTGACGATCAGCTTGATCATCTCGCGCGAGTCGTAGAGCGCGTCCAGCACGCCCAGATAGCTCTCGCCCGGCACGCAGAACGCGTGATTGACGCCCTGGATCAGCAACTGGTCGACGAGCAGACGAGCGCCGGTGCGCGATGCCATGGAAGGACCCGAAAGGCGAGGCGCGAAGAATAGCAGCGCGCCTGCTAGAACGGCCGCTTGCGCGGTGGCAGGTAGGTGTCCTGGCGGTAGGTCAGCACGATGCCCGGCACGAACACCACGAGGGCCGAGAAGATCATCCCCGACAGCAGCGCCTCGCCCCATGCGAGCAGCAGCGAATATGCGAGCAGTTCGGCGGTGCTGGGCGGCGCTGCTCCGGTGGTGAGAATCGCAACGGCGACGAACGACACGCTGACAACTGCGGTGACCAGCAGCGTCACGAACATCCCGTTGCCGATGATGAAGATGAACAGGTTCGGCGGCAGGCGCTCCAGAAGGCGCTGCAGTGTCGCGGCGAGCCACGCCGGAACGACCGCCAGCAGCGCGCCGTTGACGCCGAAATTCAACCACGACCCGTCGGCGAGGACCGTCTGCAGCGCGACCGCGGCGAGCAGGCCGAGTACTGCGCGCTCGCGCCCGAACACCAGCGCGAACAGCGCGCTCCCATACAGGCCGACGTCGAGCCCGCTCGGCGATTTCGACTGCAGTGTCCAGAGCAGGGCCAGTGCCACGATGCCGGCGAGCCAGGCATGTTGCTGCGATGCTGTTCGCAGGAACCCGCGCCGCAGCGACGGCAGCGCCGCCGCGGTCGCCAGCACGACAAGGACCCAGCCGACGACGGCGAGTTCGACGGGGGCCGGGTGCTGCAGCGGAAACATCGTGAACGCAATCGTGCCCGATTATCCGGGCCGGAGCGCGCTCAGCGGCCCGACGCCCGGTGACGTAGACTGCATGCAACCTGCATGAGGACTGGCTTGATGAACGATCCGACCCCTTCACGCGCCGTCGATCTCGATGCGGTCGCGCAACTGGTCGAACAACTGGAGCGCGACCTTGCACAGGCGCGCGCCGGCACCGCGAACGTCGATACGCTGCGCGCCGAAGTCGAGCAACTGAGGGCCGCGCTGTCGGCGGCGGAGCCGTCGCAGGGCGATGTTCACGAGGGCCTGCACGGGCTGCGCGCCCGCCTGCACGAACTCGGCGACGAACTGAAGAGCGACGCCCTGACGGGCTCCGACTACCTCACTCGCATCGGCCGCCTGCTCGGACTTGGCTGATGTTGTTCTTTTGGTGGGCGGGGATGCCTGCCGGCTGCTGACCTTCGTGCCAGTGGTCTTTGCAGCTGCAAAGATCAACCAGGGCAGTCGACAAGGCCTTTCTGCAAGGGCCGGGCTGGAAAGATTGCTGTTCCGCACCGCCCGAACGCATGCGCTTTGACCTCCCGCAAGGCGGAAGTTTGATGTTGTCCAAGAAAGTCAAACTGATGTCTGAAACTGGTAAGCACCCCTGCGTCCGCTGTCGATAATGATCTTCATTCATAGGAAGGGAACGTTGCCAGCCAGGCAGCGCCCACTCCGCTTCCCGTCTGAAAGGGTCGATCCATGGACGCAGTCAAGCAAGCCGCAAGAAGCTACGACATTTCCGCCAAGGTTGCCCAGCTCTACCAGAAGCGGACCAAGGTGGCGCAGGACCATTTCAGCAAGCGGCTGACAGCCGCCTACGCCGACTGCGCGGCAGGCCTTTCCAGCCAGCCGACCACGCCGGTCGAGGCCTGGACGAATTGGTACTCCTACGCAACGGATTTCGCGCAGCGCACGATTCTGTTCTGGGACACGCTGCGTCAGCGCGGCAACAACTTCGTCGAGCACAACCGCGCGGGGCTGCCTCCGCTTCTGCACTTCGACTACGAGATCGTCGTCGACGGTCGCAAGCTCCCCCGCCCGGTGAACTATGCGCTGGTGCGGATCGTGCCTCCCGAAGGCGTGAAGGTCGATCCGAAGCGGCGGCCCTACGTGATCATCGACCCGCGTGCCGGCCACGGACCGGGCATCGGCGGCTTCAAGGACGACTCCCAGGTCGGGGTCGCGCTGCGCGAGGGGCACCCTGTCTACTTCGTGATCTTCTTCCGCGATCCTGAGCCGGGCCAGACACTGCTGCACGTCTGCGAGGCCGAGCAGCAGTTCGTGAAAAAGGTGCGCGAGCTGCATCCGGCGAGCCCGAAGCCTGCGATCGTCGGCAACTGCCAGGGCGGCTGGGCGGCGATGATGCTTGCCGCGTCCGATCCGGCGGACACCGGCCCGATCGTGATCAACGGCGCCCCGATGTCGTACTGGGGCGGCGCCTTTCAGGAAGGCGCGGGCGACAACCCGATGCGTTACGCGGGCGGCATGCTCGGCGGCACCTGGCTCTCGTCGTTCGCCGCCGACCTTGGCGATGGTGTGTTCGACGGCGCCTATCTAGTGCAGAACTTCGAGAACCTGAACCCGGCGAACACGCTCTGGGACAAGTACTACCACGTCTACGCGAACATCGACACCGAGCCCCCGCGCTTCCTCGACTTCGAACGATGGTTTGGCGGCTACTTCCTGATGAACCGCGAGGAGATCGAGTGGATCACTCGCAACCTGTTCGTCGGCAACAAGCTGTGGTCGGCCACCCAGGCGAAGGGCGGCAAGACCTTCGACCTGCGCGAAATCAGGGCGCCGATCATCCTGTTCGCGTCGATGGGCGACAACATCACGCCGCCGCAGCAGGCGT
>DAINBQ010000273.1:0-4204 GCA_036732825.1 Burkholderiaceae bacterium
CGGTGCCGCCAGCAGTGCATGTAGCTGTGCGTGAACTTCTCGACATGCAGCAGCGCGCCGTGCTCGCGGATCACCTCGACGATCTTCGGGTTCGCATCCCAGATTCGCATGCCGCCGAACAGCGGCAGCGAGCTCGCAAAAGTGCCATCGCCCTGCACCGGGTTCAGGATGTCTTCGTCCGTCATGCCGTGCGCCTTGCACGACACGAAGTCCTCGACACCGTAGGCCGGCGATGAATGAACGATTCCGGTACCCGTGTCGAGCGTGACGTAGTCGCCCAGGTAGACCGGCGCGTCGCGATCGTAGAAAGGATGGCGGAACCGGATCAGCGACAGCTTCGCGCCCGGTGCCTGCGCGATCGTGGTTCCGGTCAGCTTGTAGATCGCCAGGCAGGCATCACGCCGCTCGGTCGCGAGCAGCAGCAGTCCGCGCTCGGTGTCGACGAGGTCGTAGCTGAATTCGGGATGGATATTGAGCGCCTGGTTGGCTGGAATCGTCCACGGTGTCGTCGTCCAGATCGGTGCCAGAACCGGCTTCGGCGGCAGCTGCGCCAATCCGAAGGCAGCGGCGAGATGCTCCCGCTCGTCCTCGCGCAGCGGAAAGGCCACGTCGACCGCGAGGTCCACCTTGTCCTGGTATTCGACCTCGGCTTCCGCGAGCGCAGAGCCGCAATCGAAACACCAGTTGACCGGCTTCAGGCCGCGGTAGACGAAGCCCTTGGCGATGATCTTCGCGAGCGCGCGCAGTTCGTCGGCCTCGTTCCTGAAATTCATCGTCGTGTAGGGCTGGTCCCACAGGCCAAGCACGCCGAGCCGCTTGAAGTCCTTCTTCTGGCGCTCGATCTGCTCGGTCGCGTGCGCGCGGGACTTCGCCTGCACTTCCCGGGTCGGCAGGTTCTTGCCGTGGCGTTTCTCGATCTCGAGTTCTATCGGCATGCCATGGCAATCCCATCCGGGCACGTAGTGCGCGTCGTAGCCTGCCATCTGCCGACTCTTGACGACGATGTCCTTCAGGATCTTGTTGACCGCGTGACCGATGTGGATGTCGTTGTTCGCGTACGGCGGCCCATCGTGCAGGATCCACTTCGGGCGCCCGGCCGAAGCGGCGCGGATCTGCTGGTAGACGTTGCTCTCATCCCACTCGCGGATCCACTGCGGTTCGCGCTTCGCGAGATCGCCGCGCATCGGGAACGCGGTGTCCGGGAGGTTCAGCGGGTACTTGCGGGTTGCCGGGTCAGCGGCGGGCTTGCTCTTTTCGTCGGGCATCGGAACTCGGCCCCCTCGGGCTCTTCGAGTATGGGTGGAAGGGCAGGGTGGACGTCAGGGCGCGAGCGCCCCGTCGAACAGCGCACGGGCCTGCGCCGCGTCGCTGCGGATCGCGGCCGACAGGTCGTCCAGTGTCTCGTACTTGCGCTCCTCGCGCAGCTTCTTGACGAACTCGACGGTGACGAGGCGGCCATACGCGTCGTCGGCAAAGTCGAACAGATGGACTTCGAGCATCCATCGGCCCGCATTGTCGACGGTCGGGCGGAGCCCGACGCTGGCGACGCCGGGACGGCGCGCACCGAGGCCAAGCACATTCACCGCGAAGATCCCGTGCACGGCAGGATGGCCGTGCGCGATCTTGAGGTTCAACGTCGGGAAGCCGATCGAGCGACCGAGCTTGCGCCCATGCAGCACGCGCCCGCTGATCGCGTATGGCCGGCCGAGCAGGCGTTCTGCTCGAATCAAATCGCCGCTCGCCAGCGCTGCGCGAACAGCAGTACTCGAGATCCGCTCGCCGCCGTCGTCGAAGGTCGGCATCTGCTCGAGTTCGAAGTCGCCGCGTGCCGCATATTGCGCGAGCAGCGCATTGTCACCGGCACGCCGCGCGCCGAACCGGAAGTCGTCGCCGACCAGCAGCCATCGCACCGCACAGCCGTCGACGAGCACCTGCTCGACGAATTCGGCCGCCGTCACGAGGGCAAACTTCCGGTTGAAATGCTGGATGTAGACGCGCTCGATGCCGGCGGCCTCGAGCGCTCCGAGCTTGTCGCGCAGATTGGAAATGCGGGCCGGTGCACGGTCAGGCGTGAAGAACTCGCGCGGATGCGGTTCGAAGGTCATGACCGCGGATACCAGACCGCGTTTGCGCGCCGCCACAACGACGCGCGCGAGCAGCGCCTGGTGCCCGCGATGGACACCGTCGAAGTTGCCGATCGTCAGCGCGCAGGGCACGCGATCGGCGAGGCGCGGAATTCCGCGATAGACCTGCATCAGGGCTCTTTGACGTCACTCGAGAGCAAACGGCGAATTATACGGTTGCCGCATGCACCGCCTTGATTTTGTGAGACTTTCAAACGTGGCCGCAGGGCGCGCCGGTACAATCGCTCCAATGGTGGGCAAGAACCTCAAGAATGTCGTAGTGCTCATTTCCGGGCGGGGCAGCAATCTCGATGCGATACTGAAAACGGCGGCGTCCGAGAAGTGGGACCAGTTGCCCGGCGCGCGCGTGGTCGCCGTGATCAGCAACCGCGCCGATGCCGAAGGACTCGCGATCGCGCGCGCATTCGGGATTCCGACCAAGGTTGTCGCGCACGCGGATCACTCGAGTCGGGATGGGTTCGACGCCGCGCTGGCCGCCGCAATCGATGCGCATTCACCGGCGCTCGTGGTTCTCGCCGGATTCATGCGCGTACTGACCCCGTCGTTTGTCAGCCGCTACGAAGGTCGACTGATCAACATCCATCCCTCGCTGCTTCCGCTGTTCCCGGGACTTGCAACCCACCGGCGCGCGCTCGAAGCCGGCGTCCGGGTGCACGGCGCGACCGTGCATTTCGTCTCGCCAACGGTCGATTCCGGCCCAATCATTGCTCAGGCCGCGGTCGCCGTGCATCCGGACGACGACGAAGCGAGGCTCGCGGCTCGGGTACTGGAGCAGGAGCATCGCCTGTTGCCGCGCGCCGTGCGGCTGGTGCTCGAAGGTCGCGCGCGCTGCGCAGGCGCCCGGGTCGTGCTGCACGGCGTCGAGCCCGGCGAATTGTCGCTGCTCGCGTCATGAGCGGCCGCCGCGAATCACGCAAGTCCGCGCGACCACGCGTCGAGCGCCGGATCGAGCGCGCCCCGCCGCGTCCGGCGGCTCGAAATTCTTCGCCGCGCAGCTCGGTCGCTGCGCGTCCGTCAGGGGCACCTTCACGCGTAACCTCGCTGGTCGTCAATGCGCTGGCCGAGATCCTCGCGACGGTGTTCCGCTTTGACGGCCCGGCCGACGCGGCGCTGTCGCGCTACTTCAGGCAGCACGCAGAGTTCGGCAGCCGGGACCGCGGGTTGATCGCTGAAGCGGTCTTTTTCGCGCTGCGCAGGTACGCGACGCTGGGCTGGTCGATGCAGCCTGCGCATCCGCTCCGCGCGCCACGCCTGGCGGCCTTGGTCACGCTCGCGCGCCAGCATGGGCTAGACGCGCTGGACGAGCGCGCCCTCCGGGGAGATGCAGGTGCGGTCAAGCATGCGCTGGCGGTCGATCTCGCGCAGGCGCCGACATCGATCCGCGCCGAACTGCCTCACTGGCTCTTTCTGGAACTCGGCAAGCAATACCCGGATGCCGCCGAACTGATCGAGGCGCTGAAGGCCGGAGCACCGCTCGATCTGCGGGTCAACTCGCTGAAGGCACAGCGCGATCAGGTGCTCGAAGAACTCGCAGCGCATCACGTCGGAGCGGCCGCAACTCGGTATTCGCCCGATGCGATCCGTCTCGCAGGCAAGCCGGGTCTCACGCAATGGCCGATGTACCGCGAAGGGCGCGTGGAGGTGCAGGACGAGGGCAGCCAACTCATCGCGCGGCTGGTGCAGCCGCGGCGGGGCGAGATGGTGGTCGACTTCTGTGCCGGCGCCGGTGGCAAGACGCTTGCGCTCGGCGCGCTGATGCGTTCCAGCGGCCGCCTGTATGCATTCGATATCAACCAGAAGCGGCTGACGGGCCTCGGGCCGCGCTTGAAGCGCAGTGGCCTGTCCAACGTGCATCCGGTGGCAATCCGCAACGAGTCGGACGCCCGCGTGAAGCGGCTGCATGGCAAGTGCGACCGCGTGCTGGTCGACGCCCCGTGCTCGGGCAGCGGAACGCTGAGGCGGAATCCGGAACTCAAGTGGCGCTTCGACCAGGCCGAGATCGATCGCGTCAATGGCGTGCAGCGCGCCGTGCTGCGCGCGGCGGCTCGACTGCTGAAGCC
>DAINBQ010000274.1:0-1985 GCA_036732825.1 Burkholderiaceae bacterium
CGTTCCACAGTTCCGTGTACTGGTCCATGAACATCAGGTGCAGCGTGTTGAACATCGGGCCTTCGACGTTCCAGTGGAACGCGTGCGTCTTCAGGTACAACCCGTAGGTGTCGGCGAGCAGGCGCGACAGTCCGGCGGCGATCTTCTCGCGGTCCTTCTGCGGGATGCCGATGTCGATGACCGCTGCGCCGCCCGCAGCGTGACTCTTGTTCTTCCTTGCCATAACCAATCTCCTCGAATGACAGGCCCGATTTTAGGCGCGGCCGCTGCGGGCGACCAATCAGGACTTTCGATTCCGGCGATAGGATTCCGCTACCAGGTCTCGACCTTGGCGTCCGGCAGCTTGACAACCCCGTGCAGCGGACACTTGAGGATCGCCTGCCGGACCGCCTCGACCGCTGGAACGCGCGTGAACGACTTGCGCCAGGCGAGCACGACGCGCCGGTCCGGCGCCGGCGGCTTGAACGGCACATAGCTCAGCAGCGAGTCGCGCGGAGGCTTTTCCGGGACCGACATCATCGGCAGCACGGTGACGCCGAGCCCCGAGCCCACCATGTGCCGGATCGTCTCGAGCGACGAGCCTTCGAAAGTCTTCTGGATGCCCTCGGCCGACGACGAGAAGCGCGACAGTTCGGGGCAGACCTCGAGCACATGGTCGCGGAAGCAATGGCCGCTGCCCAGCAGCAGCATCGTTTCCTTCTTCAGGTCTTCGCTCGGAATCGATTTGCGCTTGGCCCACGGATGCAGCCGCGGCACTGCGATGATGAACGGCTCGTCGTAGACCGCCTGCATCAGCAGCCCGGTCTCCGGCAGCGGCAGCGCCATGATCGCGACGTCGATCTCCCCGTTTTTCAGCAGCTCGAGCAGCTTGACCGTGAAGTTCTCGGTGAGAAGCAGCGGCATCTGCGGCGCGTCCTTCAGCAGCTGGCGAACCAGGCTCGGCAGCAGGTACGGCCCGATCGTGTAGATGACGCCGAGCCGCAGCGGTCCGGCGAGCGGATCCTTGCCCTGGCGCGCGATTTCCTTGATCCGGCCCGCCTCGTCGAGCACACGCTGCGCCTGGCTGACGATGCGCTCGCCGGCCGGCGTCGTCGTCACCTCGCTGGTGCGCCGCTCGAAGATCTGGGTGCCGAGTTCCTCCTCGAGCTTCTTGATCGCCACCGACAGCGTGGGCTGGCTGACGAAGCACGCTTCGGCGGCGCGCCCGAAATGGCGCTCGCGCGCGACGGCAACGATGTACTTGAGTTCGGTCAGTGTCATGCGGTCAGGAAGTCGTGACGGCCTTCGTACCAGCGGCGCAGGTGCGCGCGCGCTTCCGCGGGGTGCTGCGCGAGCAGTTCGGTCGCTGCCGTCCGCGCCTGCTCGACCAGCGCGGCATCGAGCTGCAGATCGGCGAAGCGCAGCAACGGCGCGCCCGACTGGCGGGCGCCGAGGAACTCGCCCGGTCCGCGCATCATAAGGTCACGCCGCGCGACCTCGAATCCGTCGTTCGTTTCATAGATGACCTTCAGTCGTTCGCGCGCGGGTTCCGTCAGCGGCTCTTCGAACAGCAGGATGCAGTAGCTCTGATCGGCGCCCCGTCCGACCCGGCCGCGCAACTGGTGCAGCTGCGCGAGGCCGAAGCGCTCGGCATGCTCGATCACCATCAGCGTCGCGTTCGGCACGTCGACGCCGACCTCGACCACAGTTGTCGCGACCAGCACATCGAGTTTTCGCTGAACGAACTGCTCCATGACTGCGGTCTTCTCGGCGGCTGCGAGCTGACCGTGCAGCAGGCCCACGCGCAGATCGGGCAGCAGCTCCGCGATGCGGTGGTGAGTCTCGGTAGCGGCTGTCGCTTCTATGGCATCGCTCTCCTCGATCAGCGGGCAGACCCAATAGGCCTGGCGCCCGGCCGCGACATCGGCCCGGATCCGTTCCATCACTTCCTCGCGCCTGCGGGTCGAGACCATTTTCGTCACGACCGGCCGGCGTCCCGGCGGCAG
>DAINBQ010000274.1:2085-4182 GCA_036732825.1 Burkholderiaceae bacterium
CGGCGCGAGCCGGTGGCGCGCCAGCAGTCCCGCCGGCAGCACTTCACTGATCTCGACGTCGCGCAGCGCGCGCTCGATGCGCTTGCGCAGCCAGGATTGCGGCACGCCCTCCGGCGCCGGATAGATGGGTGTCAGAGAGCGGGGCAATGCCTCGCCGGACGCACTTCGGACCCGGGGATGCACCATCTCGGCGCCCGCCAGTCCAGCGCGAACGGTCCCGAACGCGCGCACGTGGGCTCCGACCGCCATCTGCCTGACCTGCGAGGGATAGAAGTTCAGGAACCGCAGCACGAGTTCGCCGCTGTCATCGCGCACCGTGACGCGCAACTGGCGGCGCCCACGATAAACGACATCGGCGGCGACGACTTCGGCTTCGACCTGCTGCTCCGCGCCGACCGCCAGATCAGCGATTGGCGTGATGCGTGTCTCGTCCTCATAGCGCAGCGGCAAGTGCAGCACGAAGTCCCAGTCGGACTTCAGCCCGGCCCGCGCGAGTTTCGACGCGACCGTCGCGCGCTGCGCGGCTTCGGCCGTCGCGCTGGCACGCCGGGAGGTGCGAGCCGCCAAGGAAATTACAGCACCAGGATCGCTTCGACCTCGAACTGCGCGCCCTTGGGCAGGCTCGCGACACCGACCGTGGAACGGGCCGGATAGGGCTGCGGCACGACTTCACCCATGATCGAATTGACTTTCGCGAACTGGGAAAGGTCAGTGAGGAACAGCGTGAACTTCACCGCATTGGCGAGCGAGCCGCCACTGGCCTGCGCAACCGCGGCGAGATTGGCAAAGGCCTGCCGGGCCTGTGCCTCGAAGTCCTGGCTGACGAGTTCGCCGGTGCGCGGATCGAGCCCGACCTGCCCCGAAGTGAAGACCACGAGGCCGGTCTTGACGGCCTGCGAGTACGGCCCGATCGCCGAAGGGGCGCTCGGAGTCGAGACGATCTGCTTGTTCATGGCGGCCCCGCTAGGCTGAAACTGCGCGTTGGAAGTGCCGCGCAGTCTAGCGGGCCGCGGCCGCTCAGCGGACCGTCTTGCCGAACGCGAGGAAGTCCGCGGGAGCCAGCGGACGCCCGATCAGATAGCCCTGCGCTTCGTGACAGCCGCAGTTCTTCACGAAGTCGAGCTGCGCCGCGGTTTCGACGCCTTCGGCGACGATCTCCAGTCCGAGTCCGCGCGCCAGGCTGGCGAGCGCGAGCACGATCTTGCCGTCGGCCATGTCGCCGGGCGCCGCCCGCACGAACTGACCGTCGATCTTGATCACGTCGACCGGGAAGCGACGCAGGTTGGACAGACTCGAATATCCGGTCCCGAAATTGTCGAGCGCGACCCGGACGCCCATCGTCTGCAGGCCCGAGAGCACCTGCGCAGCCTTGTCGCTCTCGCGCATCAGGCTGGCCTCGGTGATCTCGACCTGCAGCCGCTCCGCATCCAGCCCCGAGTCGACCAGCGCCTGGCTGACGATCGGCAGCAGCGAGCGGCCGCGGAATTCGCGCGGTGAGAGGTTGACGCTGACCTTCAGCGGGCCGAGCCCCGCTTCGCTCCAGTGCATCGCTGCCGTGCAGGCTTCGCGCAGCACGTAGTCGCCGATCGCGACGATCAGTCCACTGTCCTCGGCCACGGCGATGAAGTTGCCGGGTTCCTGCAGGCCGTTTTCTGGGTGATGCCAGCGCAGCAGTGCTTCCGCGCCCACCAGCCGACCGCCTTCGAGCTCGATCAGCGGCTGGAAATGGACTTCGAACTCGCTGCGGTCGAGCGCGCGCCGCAAGCCCGCTTCGAGCTGAAGGCGGCGCAGCATGTCGGAGTTCATGCGCGGTTCGAACACCTGCACGTTGGCGCGTCCGCGCGACTTCGCAAACGACAGCGCCGCATCGGCATTGCGCAGCAGCATCTCGGGAGTGGCGCCGTCGGTCGGAAAACGCGCGGCGCCGACGCTGACGGTGATGTTCACCTGTTCGGCGTCGATCTCGTACGGTTCGGACATCAGTTCCGCCAGCTTGGTCGCGACCCGCTCGGCATCGTCCGTATGCCGCAGCCGGCCGAGCACGATCGCGAACTCGTCGGCGCCGGTGCGCGCGACGAGGTCCGATGTGCGCACGGT
>DAINBQ010000275.1:0-4133 GCA_036732825.1 Burkholderiaceae bacterium
GAGCGCCGCACGCGCGCGTTGCTCCTCACCGAGGCCGGCGAGCGGTACTACCGCGAGGTCTCGAAGGCACTCGCTTTGCTTCGCGAGGCCACCAGCGCCGTGCGGGTGCAGGCGGGGCCGGTCGTTCGCGTTACGACGACCGTGACCTTTGCATCGATGTGGCTGGTGCCGCGACTGGCGCAGTTCCAGGCCGAACATGGCGACATCGTGGTTCACGTCGTGGCCGACAACACGATGCGCGACCTGGAGCGCCACGGACTCGATGCATCGATCCGGTATTGCCCGCAGGAAACCGCCGGCACCGACGCAATCTGCCTGTTCGGCGAAGAGGTGGCGCCCGTGGCCAGTCCGGCGCTGCTCAAGGGCCGGAACATCCGCACGCCGGAGGACCTGCTGCAGTTGCCGCTGCTCGACATCGACGACCCCAACAGCGCGACGATCTGGCTGTCGTGGAAAGTCTGGTGCGAAGCGATGAAACTAGAGCGCCCGCGTGCGAGCCGCGGGCTCACTTTCAGCCACTACGACCAGATCATGCAGGCGGCCATCGCCGGTCAGGGCGTTGCGCTAGGCCGCTTTCCGCTGGTCGATCCACTGGTCGCCGATCGCCGGCTCGTGAAGCCGCTGAAGGACAAGCGCTTCGCGACCCCTTCGCACCGCGCCTACTGGCTGACGGTGTCTCCGGTCGCGCAACGAGAAGAGGTGAAGGTCTTCACCGACTGGATCCGGGCCCAGGCGAGTCCGCACGAGGCAGGCGGCCGGCGCAAGTCGCAACGGCGAACATGATTCGATGACACGGTCGTCGCGGCCATACCGCGGCGCATCCGCATGTTGGCGACTACGCTTTCTCGCCGACGCCCAGTTGTGGCCAATCCCCAGTCTAGGGCGCTACGATCCAAAAGCGACCGAAGTGGCCATTGAACTCCCTCCTCTTATGTCGGGCATCTTCATCAGCTATCGCCGCGAGGACAGCGCCGGCCATGCCGGGCGGCTCTACGACCGCCTCGAGCGCGAGTTCCCCAACGACAAGGTCTTCATCGACGTCGAGCGCATCGCGTCGGGCGACGACTTCGCGCAGAAGATCGAGAGCACGCTGCAGCAATGCGACGTCTGCATTGTCGTGATCGGCAAGCGCTGGCTGACCGCGGCCGACAAATACGGACAACGGCGCCTCGACAAGGCGAACGACTGGGTCCGCACCGAGGTGAGCGCGGCGCTGACGCGGAATGTCAAGGTGATCGCGATGCTGGTCGACGACGCGTCGCTGCCGGAAGAGAAGGCGCTGCCGGGCGAACTGGTCCGCCTGAGATCCCTGCACGCAACGCCCGTCCGGCACGAGACGTTTCACCAGGATGTCGACCGGCTGGTCCTCGCGATCAAGGACGTGCTCGGGGCGCGCAAGCAGGCGCACGCGAAGGCGCATGCGCAAGGAGAACGGCGCACGCATCCGCTGGACGGTCTCGAATACGTCTGGATTCCGCCCGGCGACTTCATGATGGGCCGCGTGCCGGGCGACGACGTCCAGGCAGAGCGCTACGGGGTCGAACGGCCTCGTCATCCGGTCCGACTGACACACGGATTCTGGCTCTCGCGCGGACCGGTGACGGTGCGCGCTTACCGGCATTTCGCGCTGAAGCGCACGCTGCCGATGCCGCGATCGACGAAGAACAACCCGAACTGGGCGAACGACGACCATCCGATCGCGAACATTACCTGGATGCAGGCGCGCGAATACTGCGCATGGGTCGGCGGGCGCCTGCCGACGGAGGCGCAGTGGGAGTACGCGGCGCGGGGCGGGCGCGATGGCGCGGTCTACCCGTGGGGCAACATGCCCGACCCGACGAAGGCGAACTACATCGAGAACCCGACTTGGGGAAATCGCAGTACGTCGCCGGTCGGGGCATTCGACGAGAACGGCTTCGGCCTCGTCGATGTGGTCGGCAACGTCTGGGAATGGGTGTCGGACTGGTTCGACCCCGAGGCCTATCCGTTGCGCCCGGCGAACCAGACCACGGTGGACCCCGAGGTATTCGTCAACAAGATGGATCGACGCGTCGTCCGCGGTGGGGCATGGGGTTCGATTCCCGAGGAAATCCGCATTTCGGTCCGCGGCTATCAGGTGCCGGGCGCCGACGTCATCGACTTCGGATTCCGCTGTCTGATCGACGAGATCCCGGACGAGTAGCCTGAGCCGGTTCAGCGGCTTAGCGCGCTGAACAGACGACGGTAGCGCCGCCCCATCATGCGGTCGGTGAAGCGGCGCTCGTAGCGATTGCGCGCATCGCGGCAGCGCGCCGCCAGTGCGTCGGGCGGCGCGGTGAGCCATTCGATCATGGCTGAACGGAACGCGGCGAAGCCCGTGTCTGCGCAGTAGAACGCATGCTCGCCGAGTACCTCCGTCAGGCCGTCGATCGCGGTGCAGACGACCGGAATACCGCGCGCGGCCGCCTCGACCGCGACCAGCCCGAACGGCTCGTAGATCGACGGGACTGCGAGCATGTCGATGCTGTCGAAGAACGCTTCGAGCCGCTCGCCCGCACACCAGCCGAGGAATTCGACGCGTGAATCGATGTCGTGGTCGCGGATAAGGTTGCGCGCGTAGGGACTGAAGCCGCGACCCGCGATCAGCACGCGACAATCCTCGAAGCCCGTCTCGTTCAGCATCATCTGCACATACTCGGGATGTTTGCGTGGAACAAGCCGGCCGCAGAAGCCGAGCACCCGCTTTCCGCGCGGCGCGCGAAAACCCGGGGGCCGCCGCACGCCGTTATGAATCACGCGGACGCGCGGATTGAGTCGTTCATAGCCGAGCGCCAAGTAGTTCGCGCGCTCCGCCCGCGAAAGCACGACCGCGCAGGCGCTGTCGGCAATCAGCCGTTCCTGCCAGGCCACGGCGCCGCCCAGCCGCACGTCGTTCGACGTTTCCTCCAGGGCAAGCAGCGAATGGATCGTGCAGACGGAATTGCGGCCCGTGAGATACGACGTGAGGGCCGGGTTCTGCTGGTAGGAGTGAATGTGGGAAACCGGCGCGGAGAAATGGTCGAGCGCTTCGACCGGTCCCACAGCTACGTTTGGAAAGCGCGCGAGGATTTCGTCGATCTGCGCGTCGTCATACCCATGGTCGGTGAGGTACCAAAGCGCAGTAATGCCTTCGGCCGCGAAGCCGGAAATCAGGTTGTCGATGACGGTTCCGACGCCTCCGGTGCGGTTCAGAGGCATCTCGTTCGTGATCTCGATGACGTCGAACGATCGCCGCGAAGTGTTCGCGATCACGGCGGAGCCAGCAGAGGACGAGCCGGGTCGCGCAGATCGATGTAACCGAGCAGACCCAGCGTGCGGCATTCGACCGGCCAGTTCTCCGGTTCCTCCCAGGCGCCGTCCGCGCGCCGGCGCGCGAGGAAAACGCCGGCCAGGGATTCCGTCAGGTCGGGGTTGCGATCCTCGATCCAGAAGTTCTGCACCGCGACCACGCGGTACAGGTCGGTCTCGAGGTGCGAGAGGTCGATGCGGAGGTGGCTAGGCTGCAGGTAGCGCCGGTTCGGCGGACCGATCCGGAACGGTGGCACGACGAGTTGCGTCGCTTCCAGCCGGAGTTGCACCGGCGCCGAACAGGTAGCCGGAGATCCGGGTTCCGTCGCCGGCCCGGCCTGCCTCGCCATGCGCGTACGTGCCGTAGACGCTGGAAACTCTTGCCCCTTCATGCAACACCAGAAGCGCTTCGTTCATGCTGCCTCCTCGCCTCGGCGACTGCTGGGCCGGGTGGCCTTTCGCCATGCAATATTAGTCCCCGCCACTCGCCGCGTGTCGGCGAATTTTCCTCATTCCGTTTCTTTCCAGAGCAGCGCCCGGCTCCTGAGATGAACAGACCGTGCCTCATTGCGGCTGAAACCCGCTCTTGCGGATGATCTGTGCCCAGCTCTGCGAATACGCGCGTTCGCGCGCGGCGAGCTGCGCCTGCGGCATGAACTGAACAGTGAGGCCCCAGCGCGTCAGCTTGTCGCGCACTTCGGGCTGGGCGATCACGCGCGCCAGCGCGGAGGAGAACGTGTCGAGCGCCGCCTGCGGGGTGCCGGCCGGCGCAAAGAACGCGTAGTAGGGCACGTCTTCGAAGCCAGCGAGGCCGAGTTCGGCGAAGG
>DAINBQ010000276.1:0-4131 GCA_036732825.1 Burkholderiaceae bacterium
GCGGCGCGAAGGTGGCGAAATTGGTAGACGCACCAGGTTTAGGTCCTGACGCCTTCACCGGCGTGGGGGTTCGAGTCCCCCCCTTCGCACCAGCACTTCGATGCCTCGCCGCCGCCGGGTGCAGATTCCAGTGCAGTCGAATACGGCGGCTAATCAAACAAGAAATTGACGATGCAACAGACCGTGGAATCCCTCGGCGCGCTTGAGCGCCGGATCGACCTGACCGTTCCGGCAGACGCCATCGAGAAGGAAGTGCAGCTGCGCCTGACCAAGCTCGCGCGCAGCGTGAAGATGCCCGGCTTCCGACCCGGCAAGGTGCCGATGAAGATGGTCGCGCAGACCTATGGCGCGCAGGTGCAGGCCGAGGTCCTGAGCGACAAGGTCGGCGAGGCCTTCAGCTCCGCTGTCAATGCCAGCAAGCTGCGCGTGGCGGGCCAGCCGAGGCTGGAGCCGCGGGCGGTCGAAGGTTCGCAAGACCTCGCGTTCTCCGCGGTGTTCGAGATCTATCCGGAAGTCTCGGTCGGCGACCTGTCGGGTGTCGAAGTCCAGCGAGCCGTGTGCCCGGTGGGCGACGCCGAGGTCGACCGGACGCTCGAGATCATGCGCCGGCAGCGGGCGACCTACGAGGAGGTGACCCGCGCCGCACAGGACGGCGATGTTGTCACGGTGGACTTCAAGGGCACGCTCGATGGCACGCCATTCGAAGGCGGAACGGCTGCCGACTTTCCTTTCACGCTCGGCCAGGGCCGCATGCTGCCGGAATTCGAGGCCGCGGTCGCCGGCATGACGCCCGGCTCGAACAAGACCTTTGCGCTGACCTTTCCGGCGGATTACGGGTCCAAGGATCTGGCCGGCAAATCGGTCGAGTTCGTTGTGACGCTGAAGAAGGTCCAGCAGCCGGTGCTTCCTTCAATCGATGAGCAGTTCGCCAAATCGCTCGGCATTGCGGATGGTGATCTCGGCAAGATGCGCACGGAAATTCGCGCCAACCTCGAGCGCGAAGTGGCGATGCGGCTCAAGGCTCGCACCAAGGACAGCGTGATGTCGGCGCTGCTGGCAGCGACCAGCTTTGAAGTGCCGAAGTCACTGGTCGACGCCGACAAGCAGCGGCTGGCCGAAAATGCGCGCAACGAGCTGATCGCGCGTGGTGCTTCGGCCAAGGATGTTCCTTTGCCGCTCGACCTCTTCGGCCCGCAGGCCGAACGTCGCGTGCGGCTTGGGCTGCTGCTGGGCGAAGTGGTACGGGGCAATGGCCTGCAGCCGCGACCGGACCAGATCCGCAAGCTGGTCGAGGAAATTGCGCAGAGCTACGAGAAACCGCAGGATGTGGTCAACTGGTACCTGTCGGACCGCAAGCGGCTCGGCGACCTCGAGAATGCTGCGCTCGAAGACAATGTGACGGGATGGATTCTGGATCGGGCGAAGGTCGTCGATACGCCGGTTCCCTTCGATGAACTGATGGGCCACACGGAACAGGGCGGCCGCTGAGGCCCGAGCAACCCACTATGAGCAGGACCAAGGAGTACAGCATGTCTCACCCGCAGTCGGGCAACGTTTCGACGGAACCCCGTGGACTCGGCATGGTGCCGATCGTCATCGAACAGAGCGGCCGCGGCGAGCGCGCCTACGATATCTACTCGCGCCTGCTGCGCGACCGTGTGGTGTTCATCGTCGGGCCGGTCAACGAGCAGACGGCCAATCTCGTCGTTGCACAGCTGCTGTTCCTGGAATCGGAGAATCCCGACAAGGACATCTCGCTCTATATCAACTCGCCGGGGGGATCCGTCAGCGCCGGCCTGGCGATTTACGACACGATGCAGTTCATCAAGCCGGATGTTTCGACGATCTGCGTCGGGATGGCCGCTAGCATGGGTGCATTCCTGCTCGCGGCGGGCGCCAAGGGCAAGCGCTACTCGCTGCCCAATTCGCGCATCATGATTCATCAGCCGCTCGGCGGCGTCCAAGGGCAGGCGGCCGACATCGAGATCCACGCCAAGGAGATCCTCTATTTGCGTGAGCGCCTGAACCGCCTGCTTGCGGAGCGGACCGGTCAGCCGGTGGAAAAGATTGCGAAAGACACGGATCGGGACAACTTCATGTCCGGAGAGGATGCCGTAAGCTACGGACTGATCGACAAGATCTTTGTCAAACGCGGCGAACAGCCTTAACCTCGGGCATCGCCGCCAAGCACGGTCCAGCACCTTATGTCGGACAAGAAGGGCTCCAGCGAGAAACTTCTTTACTGCTCCTTCTGCGGCAAGAGCCAGCACGAGGTGAAGAAGCTCATTGCAGGTCCGTCGGTCTTCATCTGCGACGAGTGCATCGACCTCTGCAACGACATCATTCGCGACGAGACCACGTCGGACGCGGGGTCGACGGGCGCCAAGTCCGACCTGCCGACACCGCGCGAGATCGGAACGATTCTCGATCAGTACGTGATCGGGCAGGACAAGGCAAAGCGGATCCTTTCGGTCGCCGTCTACAACCATTACAAACGGCTGAAGCATCTCGGCTCGAAGGACGACATCGAGCTTGCCAAGAGCAACATCCTGCTGATCGGCCCGACCGGTTCCGGCAAGACGCTGCTGGCGCAGACGCTGGCGCGCCTGCTGAACGTTCCGTTCGTGATCGCCGACGCCACGACGCTGACCGAGGCGGGCTACGTCGGCGAGGATGTCGAGAACATCATCCAGAAGCTGCTGCAGAACTGTAACTACGAGGTCGAGAAGGCGCAGAAGGGAATCGTCTACATCGACGAGATCGACAAGATCTCGCGCAAGAGCGACAACCCGTCGATCACCCGCGACGTCTCCGGCGAAGGGGTGCAGCAGGCGCTGCTGAAGCTGATCGAGGGCACGATCGCATCGGTTCCCCCGCAGGGCGGGCGCAAGCATCCCAACCAGGACTTCGTGCAGATCGACACGACCAACATCCTGTTCGTCTGTGGCGGCGCATTTGATGGCCTCGAGAAGATCATCCGCAGCCGCTCCGAGAAGAGCGGCATCGGCTTTTCGGCCACCGTCACCAGCCAGAGCGAGCGCACGGTCGGCGATCTGCTTCGTGAGGTCGAACCGGAGGACCTGATCAAGTTCGGTTTGATTCCGGAACTGGTTGGTCGCCTGCCTGTCATTGCGACGCTCGATGAACTGAGCGACGAAGCACTGGTCGAAATCCTGGTGGCGCCGAAGAACGCGCTCGTCAAGCAGTTCCAGCGCCTGTTCCAGATGGAAGGCGTTGAGCTCGAAGTCCGGCCGGACGCCCTGAAGGCGATCGCCCGCAAGGCTTTGAAGCGCAAGACGGGGGCGCGCGGCCTGCGATCAATCGTCGAAGGGGTATTGCTCGACGTCATGTACGACCTGCCGAGCACACAGAACGTGGTCAAGGTCGTCGTCGACGAGAACACGATCAACGGCGGCAAGCCATTGATGATCTACGCGGACCAGCCGAAAGTCGCCGGGGCGCCGCGCTAGGCAGCAGGCCGACGGACGGCCTTTTTTGTTCATCCGTTCCTCCTGTGGCCGGCCGCTGCCCCCGTGCTAGGCTGGTTGCCGATAGTCGGGTCCCTTGCTTTCGGCTAGCCCGGGCGCATATGCCCCCTGAAAGTTCAACTTGAGGGAAAACATCGAATGACGACCCAGATCCTCCCGCCGGAACAGACGACGCTGCCGCTGCTGCCGCTGCGCGACGTGGTCGTGTTCCCGCACATGGTCATTCCGCTGTTCGTCGGGCGTCCGAAGTCGATCAAGGCGCTCGAGGCCGCGATGGAAGCCGGCAAGAGCATCATGCTGGTCGCCCAGAGGAATGCCGCCAAGGACGAACCGACCGCCGAAGACATCTACGACATCGGCTGTGTCGCCAACATCCTGCAGATGCTGAAGCTTCCCGATGGCACCGTGAAGGTGCTGGTCGAAGGCGCCCAGCGTGCTCACATCGAACGCATCGACGAAGGTCCGACGCATTTCACGGCCGACGTTGTCCCCATCGTTCCGGACACGCAGCCGACGGCCGAGGTCGAGGCGCTGCGCCGGGCAATCGTCAGCCAGTTCGACCAGTACGTGAAGCTCAACAAGAAGATTCCGGCCGAGATCCTGACCTCGATCGCGGGCATCGACGAGGCCGGCCGCCTCGCCG
>DAINBQ010000277.1:0-4101 GCA_036732825.1 Burkholderiaceae bacterium
GAAATCGACGGCATGCTGGCTCGCAATCGAGAAGTCGGTGCCGACGAGAATGCGGCAGGGCGGTGGACATGTCTCGTTCTCCTCCCAACACAGCAGCCGCGGCAGCGAGCCGGCTAGCCGCGGTCACAGCCGCTGTACCCCGAAGTGGCGCAGCACGGCTTTTTCCGCTTCCACCGCCAGGAACTTCACGGCCCCGAGCAGCAGGATCAGCCCCCATGCGGCGCCGTCGAGCGCCACGGTCTTGAACACGAACTGCAGCGGCGGCGCATACGTGAATGCCAGCTGAAGGACGACAAGTCCTACGCTCGCCCACAGCGCAACGGGGTTGGCCGTGAGCGTGTCGCGTGCAAGGGAGTGCGCCACGAAGTGGCGCGAGTTGAAGAGGTAGACCAGTTCGCCCACCACCAGCATGTTGACCGCCGCCGTGCGCGCGGCCTCGAGGGACTGGCCCCGCGCGAGTTCCCACTCGAAGACCCAGAACGCCATCCCCATCATCAGCAGGCTGACGTAGACGATGCGCACCAGCAGGAGCCGGGTGATCAGCGGCTCCGTTGGCGGCCTCGGCGGCCGCTGCATCACGCCGGGCTCGGGCGGCTCGAAGGCCAGCGCGATCGCCAGCGTCACCGTGGTGACCATGTTGATCCACAGGATCTGCGCGGCCGTGACCGGAAGCGCGAGTCCGAGGAACACCGCCAGCAGGATGACGCCGGCCTCGCCGCCGTTGGTCGGCAAGATGAACAGCAGCGACTTCTTGATGTTGTCGAAGATGGTCCGGCCCTCACGCACCGCGTTCGCGATGCTGGCGAAGTTGTCGTCGGTCAGCACGATGTCCGACGCCTCGCGTGCGGCCTCGGTCCCCTTGTGGCCCATGGCTACACCGATGTCGGCGGCCTTCAGCGCCGGCGCATCGTTCACGCCGTCGCCGGTCATCGCGACGATGTGGCCGTCGGCCTGCAGCGCCGAAATCAGCCGCAGCTTGTGTTCCGGGCTGGCCCGCGCAATCACGTCGACCTCGGCCAGTTCGCTCCGGAGTCTCTCGTCGTCGAGCCCGTCGAGGTCATGGCCGGTCAGGGCCCGATCGCCCTCGAGATGGAGCTCGCGCCCGATCGCGGCCGCTGTGACCGCGTGATCGCCAGTGATCATCTTGACGCGCACGCCCCCCGCACGACAGCGCGCGACCGCCTCGATCGCTTCGGGTCGCGGCGGGTCGATCATGCCGGCCAGCCCGAGCAGCCGGAAGCCGCCGTCGATCTCGTCGAGCGCCAGCGCGCCGGTGCCGGCGGGCGCATCGCGCGCCGCGAGCGCCAGCACGCGCTGGCCGGCGCACGCGGCACGCTCGAGCTGCGTTTCCCACGCGGCGCGGTCGAGCCGGTTGCCGGCCGCGTCGGTGTCGCACAGATCGAGCACGCGCTCGGGCGCTCCCTTCAGGTACACGCGTGCCGCGGCGCGCTTGTGATCGTGGTGCAGCGTGGCCATGAACCGGTGCTCGGACTCGAACGGGACTTCATCGACGCGCACCCAATTGGAGTGCTCGTCGGCCGGGTCGAGCCCGGCCTTCTGCGCCAGCGTGACCAGCGCCCCCTCGGTCGGGTCGCCCGACAACGACCAGACGCCGTCGGCGTGCTGCAGCGTGGCGTCGTTGCAGAGCAGGCCGCACCGGGCGAACTCGATCAGATCGGGCGCGGCGGCCGGCTCCAGTGCGGCTCCATCGATCGCGAACCGGCCCTCGGGCGCATAGCCGGCACCGGTGATCTCGACACAGCGCGTCGGCAGGATCGCCTGCACCACCGTCATCTCGTTGCGGGTCAGCGTTCCGGTCTTGTCCGAGCAGATCACAGTGACGCTGCCGAGCGTTTCGACCGCCGGGAGCCGGCGCACGATCGCGTTGCGGCTCGCCAGCCGCCGGGTGCCGATCGCCAGCGTGATCGTGACCACTGCGGGCAGGCCTTCGGGGATCGCGGCTACTGCCAAACCGACGACCGCGAGGAAGATCTCGACCGCGCCAAACGCGTGGACGAAGTAACCGAACGCAAAGGTCACGACGCTGGCGGCGAGGATGAAGACGGTGATCCGGCGCGCGAACTGGTCGAGCTTGCGCGTCAGCGGCGTGGCGAGCGACTGAACGCTCGACACCAGCGTGCCGATCCGGCCGATCTCGGTTTGCGCGCCGGTCGCGACGACCACTCCGGTGGCCTGGCCGTAGGTCACGACCGTGCCCGAATACGCCATCGGCGTGCGATCGCCGAGTGCGGCGTCGGCGGCGACAGCCTCGATCTGCTTCTCGACCGGCACCGACTCGCCGGTCAGCGCGGCTTCTTCGATGCGGAGGTTCTTCACGCGCAGCAGCCGCAGGTCGGCCGGCACGCGATCACCCGAGGCGAGCAGCACGATGTCTCCCGGCACGAGCTCCGCGGCGTCGATCTCGTGCCGCTCCGAGCCGCCCGTCATGCAGCGCCGGACGGTGGCCCTGCGCGCGAGCATCGCGCGCACCGCCTCGAGCGCCTGCTCGGCTTTGCCTTCCTGGATGAAACCGATGATGGCGTTGATGACGACGACGCCGAAGATCACGCCGGAATCGACGAAGTGACCCAGCAGCAACGTGATTGCGCCTGCGGCCAGCAGCACGTAGATGAGCAGGTTGTTGAACTGCTGCGCGAAGCGGATCCACGGGCTGCGGCGGGCGGCCGCCGGCAGTTCGTTGCGCCCGAAGCGCTCGCGCCGCTCGTTGATTTCGGCGGCGGTCAGGCCCTCGGCACTCGACTCGAGCGCAGCCAGCACCGATTCAGAAGGCTGCGCATGCCACGGAGCCTCCTGCGGTACCGGGATGCGGAACTCGGGCGCGTTCATGTGAGTCTTTCCTGTTTGTTCGCTTCAGTCCGGGCGCACCAGCAGCAGTGGGGTGTCGCAGCGTGCGCCGACGCGGGCGGCCACCGAGCCGAGCACCGCGAGCTTGAGCGCGCTCATGCCGTGCGAGCCCATCACCAGCAGGTCCAATTTCTCGCGCCGGGCCCATGCGGCGAGTTCGTCGCCCGGGTTCGAGCCGACCAGCATCTCCTCCGTCGCCGGGAGGCCGGCCTTCGCAAGCGCGGAACGCGCGGGTGCCAATGCCGCGTCGAACGCCTCCTTGCGCAGCGCGATCACCTTCTCCTGTGTGAACTCGGTACTGGTCAGGTTGGACAGTGCCGTCTTGACCTGGATCGGAACCTCGTCGACGACATGGGCGACAGCGAGCGAAAAGCGCGGTCCGAAAAGTGCTCCGTGCGCGATCACGAAGTCCAGCGCGGCCTTGCTGTAGCGGCTGCCGTCATACGCCAGTCCGACCCGCAGCGAGCCGCGGCGCGGCGCGGTGCTCTTTCTGAGCAGCAGGACCGGCGTGCGGCACTCGGCCAGCACCGTGTTCGCGACCGAACCGAGCAGCGCGTTCAGGCGCCCCGTTCGCCCATGCGAGCCCATCACGATGAGGTCGATGGCATGCTGCTCGGCCCAGTCGGCGATCTCGAGCCCCGGGTTGCCGATCCGGTAGAAGTGGGCTGGCTCCAGGTCCACTTGCTGCAGGGCCGCAACCGCCGGCTTCAGGATCTTCCGCGATTCGGCCTCATGCCATGAGCGCACGATGTCGGCGCCGACGGCACGCCCCGCGCGTGGCGGCAGCGGCCGCTGCACGTTGAGCAGGTCGATCTGCGGATGCTGTGCCTCCGGGAACTGGCGCGACGCGATGAATTGCAGGGCGGCATCGCTGTATGGGCTGCCGTCGACGGGCATCAGTATTTTCATCGTTTGCTCTCCGTTCGATGCGTCCGAACCGCAGCGCACTGGTCAAGCGCGCTGATGCGGGCCGCCGCGGGATGGCCGCACTCGACGCGGCGGACGTCCTTTCCTTTGCGCCTAGCTTCTTGGCAGAAGTCTATTGACCCGATGCTGCGCATGGGCGCAGCGCAGGACGCGCTGTTGACTGCGGTCAGACAGCGCGCCGATTCAAGGGCTAAAAGCGACTTTGTTGTGCTACTTCATGGCCAGCCCGCTCCGCCCGGCCCGTGCACCGTGTGCCGGCTATGCTGGCTCGCGGCTGGTTGCTTTTCGACGAGTTGCTCGATGCGCATC
>DAINBQ010000278.1:0-4056 GCA_036732825.1 Burkholderiaceae bacterium
GTCTGGCCGATGATCATTTACGGCACCGCGCTTTGGGGCATCGGACTGGGCGGGGGCTACTGGATCGGCTTGAACGCGACCCCGTTCGGGCCGCCGCGCGGCGCGCTCGGTTTCTGGGAAGCGGCCACGCTGGCCCTTGGCCTGGCGGCTGGGGCGCTGTCCTGGCTGGCCGCGTCGGTGTCGGGCCGGCTCGCCGCGAAGAAGTGACTGGAAACTAGTCCGAAAAGTCCGGTGCGGTTCCCCGGCCGGTGGCAGCGTAGTGCCGAGCGGCATCCTCTGCGCGCACGCGCGACAGGGCAGACGCAATGAGTCCGGATGGCACGGCAATGAAGCCCAGGCCGACCACCAGCACCAGGAAGGTGAACAGCTTGCCACCCGCCGTGACCGGGTAGATGTCGCCATAGCCGACGGTGGTCAGCGTCGCAACGGCCCACCACAGGCTTTCGAACACCGATGAAAATCTCTCCGGCTGAGCTTCATGCTCGAAATGGTAGATGCCAACGGCCGCGAGGTAGAGGACGATCAGTGCGGTGACGCCGAACAGGACCAGCTCGTCGCGCGCGATCGCAAAGGCCCGCCGGAACCGCTGCGCGGCATGCGTGAAGCGAACGAGCTTGAACAGGCGGAACAAGCGCAGCAGCCGAAACGCGCGGACCGACCTCAGGTCGAACGCCAGCATCAGGTAGAAGGGCAGAATCGCCAGCAGATCGACGATCCCATAGAACGAAGTTGCATACTTCCAGCGCGGGCGCGCGCGCCACAGACGTACCGCGTATTCAACGGTGAATATCGCAACGCTGAACGCCTCGAAGCCCCAGAAGAACTTCCGCCACTCGGGCGACAGCGTGGGCACCGTCTCGATCGCGAACGCGACGAGGTTCAGGACGACCAGCAGCTGGATCAGGTATTCCCAGCGGCCAAGCGACACATGGTGCGCGTTCCCGGCTGAATCCACGCGGCCTCCCTCAGAGGGCGGCATTGTCGCGCGAAAGTCTGCCGGCGCCAGCACTCGCTGGATGCAAAAAAAGGGCCGGGATGCCCCGGCCCTCTTGCTGCATCCAACCCGATCAGCGCATTGCCTGCAAGGCAGCGATGCGCTGCTCGATCGGCGGGTGGCTGGAAAACAGCGCCATCAGGTTGCTCGGACGGCCATGGATCGCCAGCGTCTGGACTGTCTGCGGCAACTGCGCGGGCTCGAGGCCGCCCAGGCGGGCCAGCGCATTGATCATCGGCCGGTTCGAGCCCATCAGCTCGGCCGAGCCAGCGTCCGCCCTGAATTCACGACGGCGCGAGAACCAGGCGACGATGATCGCGGCAAGGAATCCCAGCGCGATATCGAGCACGATAGTCGTCAGGTAGTAGCCGATGCCCGGCGCAGCACTCTCGTTGCGCAGCACGATGCGGTCGACCACGTAGCCCATCACGCGCGACAGGAACACGACGAAGGTGTTCAGGACGCCCTGCAGCAGCGTCATCGTCACCATGTCGCCGTTCGCAACGTGCGCGATCTCATGGCCCAGCACGGCCTCGACCTCTTCCTTGCTCATCGACTGCAGCAGGCCGGTCGAGACGGCGACCAGCGCCGAATTCTTGAAGGCGCCGGTTGCAAATGCGTTGGGATCGCCCTCGAAGATCGCGACTTCGGGCATGCCGATTCCGGCCTTCTGCGCATGGCGGCGAACGACCTCGACCAGCCAGGACTCCATCGCGTTCGACGGCTGGGAAATCACCTGTGCCCCGGTCGACCACTTCGCCATCGACTTCGACATCAGCAGCGAGATGAACGAACCGGTGAACCCGACGACCAGTGAAAAGATTGCCAGGCTGCCGAGGTTGAGCGTCTGTCCGCCCAGGTCGAAACGGATGCCGAAGAACGCCGACAGGACGGTGAGCGTCAACATCAGGACGATCATGATCGCCAGGTTCGTCAGCACGAACAGAGCGATACGTTTCATAGAGACTCCAGTGAGGGGTGAAGGGGAAATCAGGGCGGCGCCAGTCTAGCCAACGCCGAGTCGAAACGAACATCCACGTTTTTCCGCAACGCTACATCCGCATCTCCACGACTAGGCCCTTCGAAATCAGGCACTTGGACCGGCACCGGCCGCACAGGTTCGCATATGGAGGCGGCCGTGCGGACATCAAGTGGAATCTATCGGAGCCGGCTGAAGCCGGGCGACAGCTAGAATTTCATGTTTCGACCACTGCCGCCCGCCCGAATGATCCTGAATGCCATTGAACGCGCAAATGCCCGCCCGATCCCGGTCGTGCCCCGCCTGATCTTCGCGACCCGCTGGCTGCAGTTGCCGCTCTACATCGGCCTGATCCTGGCCCAGGCCGTCTATGTCTATCACTTCTGGGTCGAACTGGTGCATCTGATCGAAGCGGCATTCGGCGACAAGGAAGCGCTCGGATTGCTGATCAAGAGCATCGGCTACCAGCTGCCGCCGATCATGGATGGCGCCAACATCGTCGGCTACGAGGCACCGAAGCTGAACGAGACGGTGATCATGCTGGTCGTGCTGGCGCTGATCGACGTCGTGATGATTTCCAATCTGCTGATCATGGTCATCGTCGGCGGCTACGAGACGTTCGTGTCGCGCATGTACCTGGAGGGCCACCCGGACCAGCCGGAATGGCTGTCGCATGTGAACGCCAGTGTGCTCAAGGTCAAGCTGGCGACTGCAATCATCGGTATAAGTTCGATCCATCTGCTGAAGACCTTCATCAATGCCCAGAACTACTCGGAAAAGGTTCTGATCGCCCAGACTGCGATCCATATCACCTTCCTGCTTTCCGCAATGGCGGTCGCTTCGATCGACCGGATCATGATCGCGTCCGGCAAGGCCGGACGGCACGGCGATGCCTCTGCGGACCACGACTAGGGGAAATTCATGACCACGATCCGCCAGGCCGACCTCATCGAAAGCATCGCCGGCGCGCTGCAGTACATCAGCTACTACCACCCGGCCGACTTCATCACACACCTCGCGCGCGCATATGAGACCGAGCAGAGCGAGGCCGCGAAGGACGCAATCGCGCAGATCCTGACCAACTCGAAGATGTGCGCCGAGGGCCACCGGCCGATCTGCCAGGACACCGGCATCGTCAACGTGTTCCTGAAGGTTGGCATGAACGTGCGCTGGGACGGCTTCACCGGCTCGCTCGACGACGCGGTCAACGAAGGAGTGCGACGCGGCTACCTGAACGGTGACAATGTGCTGCGCGCTTCGGTCGTCGATCCGCCGGAGTTCGGCCGCAAGAACACGAAGGACAACACGCCTGCGGTCATCAATGTGGAGCTGGTCCCGGGCGAGACGGTCGAGGTCATGGTGGCCGCCAAAGGCGGCGGCTCGGAGAACAAGAGCAAGTTCGTGATGCTCAACCCCAGCGACTCCATCGTCGACTGGGTGCTGAAGACGGTGCCGACGATGGGCGCCGGCTGGTGCCCGCCCGGCATGCTCGGTATCGGCATCGGCGGCACCGCCGAAAAGGCGATGCTGATGGCCAAGGAAGCGCTGATGGACGACATCGACATGTACGAGCTGTTGCAGCGCGGCCCGAAATCCGATGTCGAGAAGCTGCGCGTCGAGCTGTACGAGAAGGTCAATGCACTCGGGATCGGCGCGCAGGGCCTCGGTGGGCTCACGACCGTGCTCGACATCAAGATCAAGATGTACCCGACGCATGCGGCGGGCAAACCGGTTGCGATGATTCCGAACTGCGCGGCGACGCGACACGCTCACTTCGTTCTCGACGGCTCAGGTCCGGCCTACCTGGAGCCGCCGCCGCTCGAGACCTGGCCCAATGTGAACTGGCAGCCCGACTACAACAAGAGCACGCGCGTCAACCTGGACACGCTGACGAAGGAAGAAGTGGCGGCTTGGAAACCCGGCCAGACGCTGCTGCTCAACGGGAAGATGCTGACCGGTCGCGACGCCGCGCACAAACGAATCCAGGACATGCTGGCCAAAGGGGAGAAGCTGCCGGTCGACTTCACGAACCGCGTCATCTACTACGTCGGCCCGGTCGACCCGGTGCGCGACGAAGTCGTCG